>JBAUUB010000347.1:0-64508 GCA_049582485.1 Dermatophilaceae bacterium | reverse complement strand
CGTCCGACGCACCGACCCCGAGGAGTGTCCCGTGTCCCAGCCCGTCGACGCCGAGTCGGTCCGTCTCGGTGGTGGCTTCGCCGAGAGCGACCGCCCGCTGATCGCCGACACCCTCTCCCAGCTGCTCACCCGGGTCGCGACGAGCGACCACGTCTGGGAGCTCGAGCTCAGTGTGAAGGATCGCGAGGCCCCGGGGCAGCGGGTGACCCTCGAGGGGTGGGTGGTCGGCAAGGACCGGCTCGTCGCCACCTCCGACGAGCAGGATCTGCGGGCGGCGCTGAACGACGTCGGCGCCGACCTGCTCCGCCAGTTCACCAAGGCTCGGGATCGGCGCACCCCGAAGGCGAACCGGCAGCGGCGGGACTCCATCCGCGGGCAGTGACGTTTCGGCCGCATCGAACGCCCCGCTTACCATGGACCGGTGCGCACGATTCCAGGGGGCACGGTCCACGGCCTGCCGAGCGACCTCGCCGCAGAGCTGACGGCGCATGGTGTCGCGCTCACCGCGTGGCACGACATCACCCCCCTGGCGCGTAACGAGTTCATCTGCTGGGTCGAGGACGCCAAGCAGGATGCGACGCGCGATCGTCGCATCCGACGCACTCGAGAGGAACTGGAGGACGGCATGCGTCGCCCGTGCTGCTGGCCGGGCTGCAGCCACCGCGAGAGGACCGGCAGGTGACCTCCGGACGAGACGCCATTCGGCGGCGAGCCACTGTCCTGAGACGGCTCTGGCGCGTGCTCCCGGGGGTGGTCGCTATGGCGGCCCTCACCGCCTGCTCCGGCTCCGAAGCACCTGCTGACGAGCCCGAGGTCGGGGCAGCCGCGCCCGGCGCGACGGCATCGGCGACACCGACACCGACGCCGACCCCCGAGCCGGTCACGGTCACGATCGTTGCGGCAGGCGACATACTCCCGCACGCGCCGGTGATCGCGAACGCCGCGCGCAGCGCGGAGGGCTCCGCGGCGGAGTTCGACTTCGCCCCCATGCTCGACGAGGTGTCGCCCTTCATCGAGGGCGCCGATCTCGGCATCTGTCACCTCGAGACCCCGCTGTCCGCGGACAACACCAACCTCACGCAACCGCGGACCCTGGTCTTCAACTCACCACGGGAAGTGGCGACCGGCCTCTCCTCAGCCGGCTTCGACGGCTGCGACTTCGCCTCGAACCACAGCTGGGACCGCGGGCTCGACGGTCTCGCGCAGACGATCGATGTCCTGCAGGAGGAGGGGCTCGCATACGCCGGGCCGCAGGCCGACGAGTCGCGGGCGGGAGAGCCGGCCCTGTACGAGATCGGCGACGTGACCGTCGCCCATCTCGCCTACAGCTACACGATGCTCAACAACTGGGGCCCCAACACCGACGTCCCCCCGGATGCCCCCTGGCTCTCGCGGGCCATGTGGCCGGTGGTCGAGGCCCAGGGGATCGCGGCCGACGCGCAGTCGGCTCGGGATGCCGGCGCCGATCTCGTCGTCCTCAGCATGCACTGGGGTGAGGAGTACGTCGCGACCCCCACCGAGGACCAGCGCCGGCTCGCCCGGGAGCTCCTCGGTGCCGGCGACGTCGACCTGATCCTCGGCACCCACGTGCACGTGATCCAGCCGTGCGAGACCATCAACGGACGAACCGTCTTCTACGGGCTCGGAAACTTCCTGTCGAACCAGTCGCCGGACACGACCGGAGGCCGGCTGCTGCCCACGACCCAGGAGGGGATGATGGCGCGCGCCACGTTCACCGTCGACCCCGACGGTGACGTCACCTCCGAGGTCGACTACCAGCCCACGAGGGTCGACCTCGACGGTCACGTGGTCGAGCTCGCGACACCGCAGACCCACCCGACCACCTACGCGCGGACGGTCGAGACCCTGGCCTCGCTGCAGGACGGGTCGTGTGAGGCGGTTCCGGTCACCGGATAGGCAGCCGGTCACCGAGGTATCAGGAGGCGCTGCCGGCTGCTCCTGATGTGCATGAGCCTGCCGACCGTCGAGGACGTGCACCCGTCCGGCGGACCGATCGCCCGCACCGACGTTCGACCCGTCGAGTCGACTCCCCGGCTCGAGCTGGACGTCCACGCGGCGGTCGGTGCGTTCTCCGTCCTGGCCGATGCCCTGCCCGGGACCGCGGTGCACTACGCCGTCAAGGCCAACCCCCATCCGGTCCTGCTGCGGTCCCTGCACCGGGCCGGGTGCCGGTTCGACGTGGCGAGCCCCGCCGAGGTGCGGGCCACCCTCGCCGCCGGCGCGCAGCCCGAGACGCTGGTGTACTCCAACCCGGTCAAGCGTCGCTCCGACATCATCGAGGCCGCCGCCCTCGGGGTCACCCTGTTCGTCGTCGACTCGCCGCAGGAGACGCGCAAGGTCGCCCAGGCCGCTCCCGGGTCATCCGTCCTGTGCCGGCTCGTGACCAGCGGTGCGGGCTCGGACTGGCCGCTGTCGCGTAAGTACGGCGTGTCCACCGCCGAGGCGACCGAGATCCTGCTCCTCGCCGCCCACCTCGGGCTCGACCCGGCAGGGCTCTCGTTCCACGTCGGCAGCCAGCAGCGCGACCCGGGGGCGTGGACGCGGCCCATCGCTGCGTCGGCACAGGCCTTCGCCGCGCTGCACGACTACGGGCTGCGTCCGTGGCTGCTCGACCTGGGCGGTGGCTTCCCGGCCCGGCTGGCCGGAGACGAACCGCAGGTGGCCGACTACGCCTCGGCGATCCGGACCGCACTCGAGGCGTCGTTCGGCTCCGACCTGCCGCGGACCCTGGTCGAGCCCGGCCGCGGCATCGTCGGTGATGCCGGGACGGTCGTGACGTCGGTCGTCGAGGTCATCGACCGTGGCGGGACTCGATGGGTCTTCCTCGACTGCGGCGTCTTCACCGGGCTCGTCGAGACCCTCGAGGAGGCCATTCGCTACCCGCTGCGAACGACCCGCGACGGAGGTCCGCTCGGACCGTGCGTCGTCGCCGGACCGACGTGCGACAGCGCCGACGTCCTGTATCAACGCGAGCCTCGGATGCTTCCGTTGGCGCTGGCCGAAGGCGACGAGGTCCGCATCGACTGTGCAGGCGCGTACTCGACCTGCTACTCGACGGTCGGCTTCAACGGGTTCGACCCCTTGCCCACCACCCTCGTCGGGCAGGCGGCCTGACCAGGATGAGGACTCCTACCCGCATCCTGGTCAGCCACGCCCTGGCCGCCACGGCGATGGGCGCGGCCTGGCCGCTGCTGCTCGCGGCGGTCTGGTCAGGAACCGGTTCCGCCTGGTGGCTCGGTGCGGCGGGCGCCGCCCGCATGGCGCCGTACGTCCTCTGCTCGTGGTGGGTCGGGCACTTCGCCGACCGCTTCTCGCGGTCCCGGATCGTGACGGGCACACTCGTGGCCCGCGTGGTCCTGCTCGCCGCGAGCGGCCTGGCGCTGTGGGCCGACCGGCTCGGCCTGGCCGTGCTGGTCAGTGCCCTCGTCGTCGTGGTGGCGACACCCGCATACCCGGCGCTCGTGGCGGGACTACCGGCGGTTCCGGGGGCGCGGGCCCGGACCACCGAGTGGCTCGTGACCATCGAGGTGTGCAGCTTCGTCGTCGGGCCCGCGATCGGGGGACTGCTCCTCGGAGTGCCCGGGCTGGTCATCCCGCTCGCGACCGGGGCGACCGCGGTCGCGTGGCTCGTCATGCGTGGAGTCGACCTCCCGGCCCCGAGGAGGGCGCCCGGGCGGGTCCGGACCGGGTGGCGAGCCGTGCTCGCGACCAGTCCCCAGGCCCGCCGCACGCTCGGGCTGCTCGCGATGATCAACTTCGTCCTTGCCGGGGTGGGGATCGCGCTGCTGCCGATGGCGACCGATGACTGGGCGGCTCCGTGGAGCACCGAGACCGCGTTCGGGATCGGCACGGCAGTGCTCGGCTTCGGAGCCCTCGGTGCCCCTCTGCTCGTCCGGCTGGGTCGGGGTCCGGTCCGTCGCACGTTGTGCGGGCTGGCGCTGATGTCGGCAGGCATCGTGCTGCTCGGGCTCGCTCCGGCGGTGCTCGCCGCGCTGCCCGCGCTTGGTCTGGTCGGAGCCGCGGCGGTGCACGCGGAGAGCAACGCGACCCGGCACCTGCAGGACCTCATCCCCGACGACAGCCGCGCCAGCGTGTTCGGACTCGGGGACACCGCCATGGTCGGCGCCGCGCTCGCCGGGTCGCTCGCCGCCCCGCCGATCGCCGAGATGCTCGGGGCTCGCGTGCTCCTCGTGGCCGTGGCAGTCGCCCTCGTGGCGCTGAGCGGACTGATCCGGGCGGTCCAGGCCCCCGCTGCACAGCAGATCGCCCCGGTCTAGGCCGCGCGGCGGACCCCGTGCGGGCGGTGCCTCGGCCGGGAGTACGTGTGCGAGGATCGTGCTCACCGTAACGCTCGGCGGGCGAGCCCGCCCCGCGAACTCCGAAAGGTCCGACAGTGGACTCCTTATGGGCCAACATCGCCCTTGTCCTCGTCTTCATCCTCATCGGCGGCGCCTTCGCCGCCTCCGAGATCGCGCTGGTGTCGCTGCGCGAGAGCCAGATCCGCGGCCTCGCCGACCGGGGGAGGGCCGGCGAGACGGTCGCCCGGCTGGCCGGCGACTCGAACCGCTTCCTCTCCGCGGTCCAGGTCGGGGTCACCCTCGCGGGCTTCTTCTCCGCGTCCTTCGGTGCGGCCCAGATCGCGCCGGTGGTCGCCGTCGGCTTCGAGCGCCTCGGAATGACGGAGGGCACTGCCTACGCGGTGGCCTTCATCGCGACGACCCTGGTCATCGCATACCTCTCACTCGTGCTCGGTGAGCTCGTGCCCAAACGGCTCGCACTGATGGCGGCGGAGCGCACCTCGCTGCTCATGGCCCGGCCGCTCGACCTGCTGGCGAGCCTGCTGCGCCCGGTCATCTGGCTGCTGTCCGCCTCCACGAACGCCGTCGTCCGGCTCCTCGGACAGGATCCGCACGCCCAGCGCGAGGACATCGGAGCCGAGGAGCTGCGCTCTCTCGTCGCCGAGCACGAGTCGCTCAGCGAGAAGGAGCGCGACATGGTGGTCGGCATGCTCTCCGTCGGAGAGCGGACCGTCGACGAGGTGATGACCCCGCGGACCGAGGTGGACTTCATCGATGCCGTGATGCCGATCGATGACGCGCGGCACTACGTGACCGAGCGCGAGCACTCGCGCTACCCGGTCACCGGCGAGGACACCGACCACATCCTCGGCTTCCTCCACGTGCGCGACCTCCTCACCCCGCCGTCCTCCGCGCGCGTCGTGGGTGACCTCATCCGACCGACCGTGTTCTTCCCCGGGAGCAAGCCGGTGCTCAGCGCCCTCACGGAGATGCAGGGCGAGAACAACCACCTGGCGATCGTGGTCGACGAGTACGGCGGAACCGACGGCATCGTCACGATCGAGGACGTGCTCGAGGAGTTCGTCGGCCAGATCCGCGACGAGTACGACCTGCACGAGATCGAGACGAGCACGACCATGGAGGACAACGAGGTGCCGGGGCTGCTCGGTCGCGCGGACGCGGAGCGGGTGTTCGGGGAGGAGCTGCCCGAGGGCAACTTCGACACCCTCGGCGGGTTCATCCTCGAGCGACTGGGGCGGCTGGCCGAGGTCGGCGACACGGTCCGCTGGGACGAGCGGGTGCTCGAGGTGCTCGAGCTGGACGGACGCCGGATCGACCTCGTGCGGGTGCACACGATGGTTCCCGAGTCGGCTTCGGCCGAGGGTGCTGACGCGGTCGCGACGGAGCCCGACCGTGGGCGCGGGGATGGCCAGCGCTAGCGGCGCGGTGCGTACGCCTCCACCGGCAGACCGGCGGCCCGCCACGCGGTGAAGCCGCCCTCGAGGTGAACGACGTCGTCGCGCCCCATCTCGGCCAGGGCCTTGGCCGCGAGCGCGGAGCGCCAGGCACTCCCGCAGTACAGGACGAGCGTGCGGCCGTCGTCGAGTGCGGGTTTGTAGTACGGACTCTGCGGGTCGACCCAGAACTCGAGCATGCCCCGGGGGGCGCGGTATGCGCCGGGCACCATCCCCTCGCGCTCCAGCTCGCGCGGGTCCCGGATGTCGACGACGAGGTGGTCGGGGTCGTCGAGGAGCTCGGCGACGCGTTCGGGCGGGAGCGCTGTCACCTCCGCGCTCGCCTCCTCGACGAGGCGCGCGGAGCTGCGGGCGAGGGGCTCACCGGGTCGGCGCGATGACATGGGACGACGTTATCCGCTCCCTGTCGGGCGCAGGTGCGCAGCGGGCGCAGATGAGCGCGTCGGCCGCAGAGATTGCCGTCAGAGGTCGACGACCTCGTAGGCCCACAGCTCGGCGCTCAGCCCCACGGGTGGCTTCGTCCCAGACGGCCGTGTTCCTTCGTCGGCCGGACCCCGCTCGCCGTGTGCGGCCCCGAACTCGCGGGAGGACAGCCAGGCCTGGAACGACTCATCGTCGCGCCAGCGGGTCACGACGAGCCAGGTGAGGCGGTCGTCGGTGGGTCTGAGCAGCTCGAACCCCTCGAAGCCGTCCTGCCCGTCGACCGCACCCGCTCGGGCGGCGAACCGCCGAGCGAGCTCGTCCCCGCTGTCCGCACCGACGGTGATGGCGTTGATCTTGACCACGGTCATGGCTCCATCATGGCGCCCCGCGCGGACCGCCGCGGCAGACGGTCCCTCCGTGGCGCGACCTTGGCTCCGTCCCACGATGAGTAGTCCCCCGGGCGACCGCAATTGCCCGCGAACCACGAAGGATGCCGCGACTGGCGGAACAACCGGCGCCCCAGCGAGCAAGGGTCACGCAGCCGGCCTCCTGTGCCGCACCGCGGGAATAGGAGCGACGCGACGCAAAGTTGAGTGTGTCGGACGCAAGTTCAGCCGCGCGGGTTTGCACCGCATACCTCTCACGGCCTAACTTGAGTGCAGCCAACTCAACTTCTCAAAGGAGAACCACTCATGGCACGTGCAGTCGGCATCGACCTCGGCACCACCAACTCCGCCGTTGCAGTCCTCGAGGGCGGCGAGCCCACGATCATCGCGAACGCCGAGGGCGGCCGCACGACCCCGTCCGTCGTCGCCTTCTCCAAGGGCGGCGAGGTCCTCGTCGGCGAGATCGCCAAGCGGCAGGCCGTGACCAACGTCGACCGCACGGTCCGTTCGGTCAAGCGACACATGGGCACCGACTGGAAGAGCCCCGAGATCGACGGCAAGGCCTACACCGCGCAGGAGATCAGCGCGCGCATCCTGCAGAAGCTCAAGCGCGATGCCGAGTCCTACCTCGGCGAGACCGTGACCGACGCGGTCATCACCGTCCTGGCGTACTTCGACGACCACGAGCGCCAGGCGACCAAGGAGGCGGGTGAGATCGCGGGCCTGAACGTCCTGCGCATCGTCAACGAGCCCACCGCAGCCGCCCTCGCGTACGGTCTGGACAAGGGCAAGGAGGACGAGCTCATCCTCGTCTTCGACCTCGGTGGCGGCACCTTCGACGTGTCCCTCCTCGAGGTCGGCAAGGACCCAGAGGACGGCTTCGCCACCATCCAGGTCCGCGCCACCAACGGCGACAACCACCTCGGCGGTGACGACTGGGACCAGCGCGTCGTGCAGCACCTGCTGACGACCGTCAAGAACAGCACCGGCGTCGACCTGTCCAAGGACAAGATCGCCATGCAGCGCCTCCAGGACGCCGCCGAGCAGGCCAAGAAGGAGCTCTCGTCCGCGACGAGCACCAACCTCTCGCTCCAGTACCTCTCGATGAGCGAGAACGGCCCGATCCACCTCGACGAGACCTTGACCCGTGCGCAGTTCGAGCAGATGACCAAGGACCTGCTCGAGCGCACCAAGCAGCCCTTCCACAACGTCATCAAGGACGCCGGCATCTCGCTCTCCGACATCGACCACGTGGTCCTCGTCGGCGGGTCCACCCGCATGCCCGCGGTGACCGAGGTGGTCAAGGAGCTCACCGGCGGCAAGGAGCCCAACAAGGGCGTCAACCCCGATGAGGTCGTCGCGCTGGGCGCCGCCCTGCAGGCCGGTGTCCTCAAGGGTGAGCGCAAGGACGTGCTGCTCATCGACGTCACCCCGCTCAGCCTCGGCATCGAGACCAAGGGCGGACTGTTCACCAAGCTGATCGAGCGCAACACGGCCATCCCGACCAAGCGCTCCGAGGTGTTCTCGACCGCCGAGGACAACCAGCCGAGCGTGCTCATCCAGGTGTTCCAGGGAGAGCGTGAGATCGCCCAGCAGAACAAGGCGCTCGGCACCTTCGAGCTCTCCGGCATCGCGCCGGCGCCGCGCGGCGTGCCGCAGATCGAGGTCACCTTCGACATCGACGCCAACGGCATCGTCAACGTCTCCGCCAAGGACCGGGGCACCGGCAAGGAGCAGAAGATCACGATCTCCGGCGGCTCGGCCCTCTCCAAGGAGGAGATCGACCGGATGGTCAAGGACGCCGAGGCCCACGCCGAGGAGGACAAGAAGCGTCGCGCCGAGACCGAGGCCCGCAATACCGGCGAGCAGCTCGTGTACTCGACCGAGAAGTTCCTCGCCGACAGCGGCGACAAGGTCGCCGACGACCTCAAGAAGCCCGTGAACGAGGCCCTCGAGGAGCTCAAGACCGTCCTGAAGGCCGACTCCGGCGCCTCGGTCGAGGAGATCAACGCCAAGATCGACACGCTCAACACCGAATCCCAGAAGATGGGTGCGGCGGTGTATGCGGCGGCCGCGCAGGAGGGCGAGTCCGGTGAGGCGCCGGGCGGGCAGTCCGGCGAGGGCCCGACCGGTGAGTCCGGCGGCTCCGAGGACGACGTCGTCGACGCCGAGGTCGTCGACGACGAGGAGACCAAGTGACCGAGCGTCCCGACGACACGACCTCGGCCGCTCCCACCGAGCCCGGCTCCGGGGTCACCGACGAGGTGACCCCGGACCCCGGGTCGGCGGAGGCGCAGGAGGTTCCGCCCGCCGAGGCGATCGACCAGTCGACGCCGACGGAGCCCGGACCGAGTGACGCCGACCCCATCTCGGGCGAGGTCGTCGACGACCCGGGCACCGACGGAGGCACTGACGAGGTGAACACCGACGACGTGAACACCGAGGCGGTCAACGACTCCACGGGTGCTGACGCGACCGGTGGCGAGCATCCCGACAGCCTCGTGGCCCGGGAGCGCCTCGCCGACCTGCAGCGCCTGCAGGCCGAGTACGTCAACTACAAGCGACGCGTCGACCGCGACCGGGCCCTGGTCCAGGAGCGGGTCATCGCCGACGTGCTCGACTCGCTGCTCCCGGTCCTCGACGACATCCACGCAGCGCGCGAGCACGGTGACCTCACCGACGGTCCGTTCGCGTCGATCGCCGACAAGCTCGAGAACAGCCTGGGCAAGTTCGGTCTGGAGCGCTACGGCACGCCGGGCGAGGCGTTCGACCCGACCGTCCACGAAGCCCTGCTCCATGCCGAGTGGGACGGGTCGATCACCCCGGTCGACGCGTCCGCCACGACGATCGTCCAGGTCCTTCAGCCGGGCTACCGTACAGGTCATCGGGTCATCCGTCCGGCGCGCGTGTCCGTGGCCGACCCGAGCTGATCCGTTCGTCGACGAGAGGAGGAGACGCCGATGGCGAGTCAGGACTGGCTCGACAAGGACTTCTACGCGATCCTGGGCGTCCCCTCCGACGCCGATGACGCGCAGATCAAGAAGGCCTACCGCAAGCTCGCCCGGCGGTACCACCCGGACAAGAACCCGGGCGACGCCGCGGCAGAGCAGAAGTTCAAGGACGTCGGTGAGGCCCACTCCGTCCTCTCCGACAAGGAGCAGCGCAAGGAGTACGACGCCATCCGGCAGATGGTCCGAGGCGGTGCACGGTTCACGGCCGGTGGTCCCGCCGGCGGAGCGGGCGGCTTCGAGGACATCTTCTCCGCCTTCGGAGGAGGAGGCGGCGGCCCGGGCGTGCGTTTCTCCACGGGCGGTCCCGCCTACGGCGGTGGCGCCCAGGGGGCCCAGGGGGCCGACATCAACGACATCCTGGCTCAGATGTTCGGCGGCGGCGCCGCGCAACGGGCAGGGGCACCGCCGGGCGGGTTCGACGCCTACGGAGCACCGCGTGGTCCCCGCAAGGGCCGTGACGTCGAGGCCCGCACGACCCTCGCGTTCCGCGACGCCGTCGAGGGGTCCACGGTCACCCTGCGCACCGGTGGCGGCGAGACGGTCACCACCCGTATCCCCGCCGGGGTCAAGGACGGACAGACCATCCGGCTGCGCGGCAAGGGTGAGCGTGGTGACCCCGGCGCCGACCGCGGCGACCTGCTCCTCAAGGTGTCCGTCGACAAGCACCCCGTCTTCGGTCGCGAGGGCGACAACCTGACGATCGACCTGCCGGTCACCTTCCACGAGGCCGCCCTCGGCGCCACCGTCAGTGTGCCGACCCTCGACGGTGGGTCGGTGCGCGTCAAGATCCCGGCCGGGACCCCGAGCGGACGGGTCCTGCGCGTCAAGGGGCGGGGCGTCACGTCGACGAGAGGAAGCGGCGACCTCCTCGTCAAGGTGACGGTCACCGTCCCCACGGAGATCTCGGACGAGGCTCGGGCCACGCTCGAGTCACTGCGCGACCAGCTCGGCGACACCGACCCCCGGGCCGAGCTCGCCGAGAAGGCCCGTCGGTAGGAGCCGGCGATGACTCCACTGCGCTTCACGGCCTCGTCCTTCGACCCGGACGACGAGACACCCGTGTTCGTCATCTCCGTCGCCGCCGAGCTGGCGGGCATGCACGCGCAGACCCTGCGCCAGTACGACCGGCTCGGGCTCGTGACCCCCTCACGCACGCGCGGCGGCGGGCGCCGCTACTCCAGCCGCGACGTCAGCCAGCTCCGGGAGATCCAACGGTTGTCCCAGGAGGGCGTGAGCCTGTCCGGTATCGCCCGTATCCTCGAGCTCGAGCAGCGGGTCGCCGAGCTCGAGGACCGGCTCGCCGACCTCGGCGAGCAGCTGCGGGCCACGCGCGCACCGCATACGCACCGCATCTTCTCCGTCTCGCCGTCGGGCGACATCTACGCCACCCGCCCCGGCGAGCGGCCACGCCGGCGCGAGTCCCGGGCACTCGTGCTCTGGGACCCGAGCGGCCGCCACTGGTCCGGCTGACCCGGCCCCCGCCTCTCCTCGGTGTGCGTCAGGACACCCTCCCACCTGCGCATATGCTTAGGCCATGCGTGTTGAGAGGACCCCGTGAAGCGCTTCCATGAGGGATACCTCCTCGGGGACCGATACCTGCTCGAGACGTTCGTCGCCCACGGAGGGATGGGCGATGTCTGGCGAGCCCGCGACGAGGTGCTGGGCCGGGTCGTCGCCGTCAAGATCATGCGACCGGACAGCACCAACGAGCCGGTCTTCGCCCAGCGCTTCCGCGAGGAGGCGATGCTCACCGCAGGGCTGTCGCACCACAACATCGCCACGCTCTTCGACTACGGCAGCCATGACAGCATCGCCTACCTCGTCATGGAGTTCGTCGAGGGCGTTCCGCTGTCCGCGGCCATCCGCGACCGCGGCGGCTTCGATGTCGTCGAGGTGCGCTCGATCATCGGACAGATGGCGCTCGCCCTCCATGCCGCGCACGAGGCCGGAGTCGTGCACCGCGACGTCAAGCCCGCCAACGTCATGCTCACGGACGACGGCGTCGTCAAGCTCACCGACTTCGGCATCGCTCGCGCGACGGGCTCGACCGGGCTGACCCGGACCGGCGAGATGCTCGGGACGCCGCACTACCTCAGCCCGGAGCAGGCGCTGGGGCGGGCGGCGACCGCGGCCAGCGACCTCTACGCGCTCGGTGTGGTGGCCCACGAGATGCTCACCGGTCGACGGCCCTTCGACCTCGACACACCGGTCGCGACCGCACTGGCGCACATCTCGGAGCCGATGCCCACCCTGCCCGCGGCCGTCCCCACCGACCTGCTCGACGTGATCTCCCGATGCCTGGCCAAGGAGCCCAAGGACCGCCCGGCCTCGGCCCAGGAGGTCGCCATCGCTCTCGGCGTGCCCGTGGGAGAGGTGACGATCCCGGCGACGGGGGGGACCGACCCCGGTGGCGGCGGCGCCGGAGGGGTGACCGGCCGTGAGGCCAAGCTCGTCGACGTCATGCTCGGTGGTCGTGGTCGGGTCCTCGTCGTCGGCTGCGGCTCCGGCCGGCTGGCGCGTGATCTCGGCGCCGTCGGCCACCGGGTCATGGTCGTCGACCCGTCCGAGGAGCTGCTCGCCGAGGTGGCCGGCAGCTCGGAGGCGACCGGTGTGGCGTGGGTGCCCGCGCCGTTCACGTCGCTTTCGCTGGATCGGCTCGGGGAGACCGCGCCGTTCGACGTGGCGGTCTGGGCCGACGCCCCGCTGACGGGCATGGATCCCGGTGAGCGGAGCGAGGTGCTGCGTCGGATCTCGCGGTGTCTGGCGCCGCAGGGTCGGGCCGTCGTGGAGTTCAACCTCGACGACGACTACGGCTACCACGCCTTCAGGGACGACTTCCTGTCGGCGGGCCTGGTGCCCGACGCCGTGTTCCGCGACTGGGACCTGCGCCCGCAGACCGCCGACGCCACGGAGTCGCTGGTGCTCCTGTCCCGGCGCTGAGGGCTCGGCGGGTCCGTCAGTCGTCGCCGTCGGTCTCGGCGCGCTCCGGTGCCGGTGCGTCCACGGGCCCGTCCGCAGGGTCGTCGGTCGCGTCGCCCGCAGCGCCGCCGGCATCCTCGATCGACCCGGCGGCCGGCGGCTCGGTCGGCAGCAGGTCGCGGACGTCCTCGAGGTCGGGGTCCGTCGCCAGCACGGCCGTCGCGTGCGCCACCGTCTGGGCGAGGACCGACAGGGTGTCCGGATCGACGTTGTCGACATCGTCGGCCACCGTGTCGTGGTTGGGGTCGTAGGCAAGCCCCGCAGTGCCACCGAAGACCGCCGCGTCGTCAGGCGACTTGGTGCCGTCGGCGCCGGCTGTCAGGCCGGCCACCGGAACGCCCGCCCGGGCGAACGGTCGGTGGTCGCCGGCGGCGGCGAAGGGCACATCCACCCACGGTTGACCGGTCGAGTCGAACCGGTCGGCGATCACCCGCTCGGCGTCCCGGGCGCCCGAGGGCGCGGTGCCGGGTGCGGGGTACGTGGACGCGTCGGCGTCGTAGACGCCGACGATGCCGTTGGGGGAGCCGATCCGGTGCACGTCGAGGTAGGCGGTGATCTGCTCGAGCGCCTCGGGATCGGTCTCTGCGAGGTCGTCGACGTAGTGCCGTGACCCGGCGCGGCCGATCTCGCCGCCGCCCCACCACGCGAAGCGGACCGTGCGGTCGAGGGGCTCGGCGTCGGCCAGCTGCAGCGCGGTCTCGAGGACGGCGACGCTGCCGGTGCCGTTGTCGTTGATGCCCGGGCTGTCGGAGTCGCTGTCGAGGTGGGCTCCGACCAGGACGACGCCCTCGGCTCGACCGGAGCCGGTCTCGGCGAACAGGTTGACGGTCTCGCGCTGCTCGACGACCTTGTCGACGACCACGGTGACCACCGCCCCGTCGCGCAGCCCGGCGAGGACCCGGCCCGCGTCCATCGTCACTCCCACGGTCGGCACGTGGCGGTCCGACGTCCTGAGCGTGCCGTTCAGCTGGCCCGCGGTGCTGTTGTGGACGATGAGCGCGCTCGCGCCGGCCGCCGCCGCGACCCGCGACTTCGCGTCGAAGGTGCAGGAACCGCGGGAGACGAGCGCGATGGCCCCGGACACCTCGGTGTCGCGCCAGTCACGGGGCAGGCATCCGGTGCTCCGCCCCGACGGGCTCACCACGGCACCGCTCACGCCCTCCGGACCGGTCCCGGGGCTGGCGGTCATCGGCAGGTGCCGCACCACACGGGTGGTGCGGTCGATCGTGTACTCGACGGAGGAGGACACCGTCTCCTCGACGGTCAGCGGAACCGTCTGCCGCCACGTCTCGTAGCCTGCCTCGGCCAGCCGGCGCTCGACATAGCGCACCGACCCCTCATAGCCGTCGGTGCCCGCCGCCCGGTTGCCGTCGCTCGCGTCGGCGATCGCCTGGAGCTCCTCGAGATGGTCGAGCAGTGCGTCGGTCCTGACGAGGGAGGCGAGGTCGCGTGGATCCGGCCCCTGGGTCGCGACGTCGGTGGCGGCACTCGCCGGAGCGATGGCGAGTCCGAGCGCGAGGGCGGTCGCCGCGGCGGCGACGACGGGGCGACGCGGGGCCATGGGCTCGACCTCCTCGACTGCTGCGCTGGAACGGTGCTTCGCGTCCGACGGGAACACGAACAGCCGGAGCCGCTGAACAGCACCGGTCCTTCGACCATAACCCCAATGACAGACATTGATAAGCCCGGTGGCTGAGATTGTGGTGCGGTATGCGGTGCTCACCTGCGCGGAGGTGTGCGGCGAGGCTGCGGTCGGCGTGCGCTCTGGTCGGCGTGCGCTGTGGCACAGTACGACCCGTGACCGAGCACATCGTTGTCCTGCCCGACCGGGAGGTGGCCGAGCGCATCGCTGCCGAGCTGCGTGAAGAGGGGTTCACCGAGGTCCGGGTCGAGCGCGAGGCGCTCGCGGGGGAGGACGACGCCGAGGCCGTCGAGTGGGCGGTGTGCGTGCGCGAGGACAATGTCGTCGACGACCCCGGGGCCGCCACCGAGAACGGCCTGCGGGAGCGGTTCGAGGCGCTCGCGGCTGAGCACGACGGCTGGTACGACAAGCCCGCAGACTGACGCTCCGGCCGACACAGGGTCAGAGGTCCGACCAGCCGGCGCGCACGAGGAGCACGCCGAGCACGAGCAGGACGACTCCGACGATGGCGTCGTTGTGCTCGATGAGCCATGTCCGGAGGCGCTCCAGCGGTGCGACGACGCGATCCCCGAGCAGGAGTCGCAGCACTACGGGAACGGCCACCGCACTGGCCGCCACGACCGCGAAGCCGATCACCGCGAGCGCGGACCGTGCCGGACCGAGCGTCGCCGCGCCGATCGTCAGACCGCCGGCCAGGACGAGCAGCACCGACTTGGGGTTGGCGACGGCGAGCAGGAGCCCCAGCCGCGCCGATCGCGGCGGGGTGTATCCGTCGAGCGCCGCCATCCACGCAGGCATCTCGCCGGCGCCGCCCCGCGCGAACCAGGACCGGACGCCGAACACGATGAGGGCCATCCCGAGCGCGAGTCTCGCCCAGGCGACCCAGCTGGGCGCCTCGTCCCACAGCTCGACCACCCCGGCAAGGAGTGCCACCACCGCGGTGAGCCCGAGCAGACCGCCGAACCAGCCGGCCAGAAAGGACCCTCCGTTGGGTACCGGACGCTCGGTGAGCAGGAGCAGGACCACCGGGATGACCGGGAAGGGCGAGAGTGCGATCGCGACGGCGACGGGGGCGAGCTCGGCGACCAGATCCTGCACGTCTCGAGACTCCGCCGGACCGCACCCGCGGGCAACACCCGCTGCGGGTGGACGGATCCGCCTCGTGCAGGGTGGGCGCGGACTCAGACGGCGATGCCGTCCTCGGTCACCGAGCCACGCTCCTGGCTCACGACGGCGACCCAGAGCACCGCAACGGCGCACCCCGCAGCGACCAGACCCACGACCGGGTCCGCGGGCTCGTCGACCAGCCGGCCCACCGCGATCCACGCCAACCCCCAGGCGAGCGCCGCGGCGACCGCGAGGCGGCCGGAGAAGAGCCGAAGCAGCGCACTGCCCACGACCGTGACGACGACGATGAGCGCGACCGCCGTCCACCGTCCCGGGCCGGCGTCCGAGGAGGACAGGGCCGCGCCGACGTTCGCCCCGGACGCGGCGAGGACCCACCCCAGGTACAGCCCGAAGGTCGCGTCGACGGCGAGGGTCTCGGCGATCCCGTACGAGGGTGTCGTGTGCAGCAGGAACACGAGACGGACCAGGACGGCGGCGAGCACGAGGATGACGACGACGCTGAACCAGATCCAGCCCTGTTGCGTGACCAGCAGCCACGCCGCGTTGAGCAGCATGGAGAGCCCGGCCAGCCAGCCGATGGCGCGGTGCCGCCGGTCGGTCGTCTGGTCGGGCAGCCACTGATAGACCGTGTATGCGGCCAGCCCCAGATAGATGACGGTCCAGATCGAGAAGGCCGGCGATGCGGGCGCCAGCAGGGTGGCATCGGCGGCGAGGTCACCGCCCGGGCTCTCCTCGACGCGCTCACCGAGGACGCCGACGCCGAACAGCACTCCGATGATGCCCGCGACGAAGCACAGGGTGACCCAGACCTGGCGGCGCCGGTCGGTCGAGAGGGTGCGCTCATGGATCTCGGTCATGATCCCGACGCTACGCGAGATCAGAAGAGGCCGACGACGTTCCCGTCCTCGTCGAGGTCGATGCCTCGGGCCGCCGGTCGCGAGGACAGGCCCGGCATCGTGCGCATGTCCCCACAGATGGCGTAGACGTACCCGGCGCCCGCGGCCAACCGCACTTCGCGGACGGGCAGGCGCCATCCCGTTGGGGCACCGGTCAGGGCCGGGTCCGACGAGATCGACAGATGCGTCTTGGCGATGACGACCGGCAGGCCGCCGTACCCGAGGCTCTCGAAGCGTCGCAGCTCCTTGGCCGCCGCCGGGGCGACGTCGATACCGTCCGCGCCGTACACGCCGGTTGCGATCCGCTCGATCTTGGTCGGCAGCGGGTCGCGAAGGTCGTAGGTGGGCGTGAACGTGGAGGGCTCGGCGCACGCGGCGACCACCTCGCGGGCAAGGTCCGTGGCACCCTTGCCGCCCTCGACGACATGGGTGGCCACCGCGACGCGCGCACCCGAGGCCTGCGCGATGTCGGCGATCACGTCGTGCTCGCTCGAGTGGTCGCTCGGGAAGGCGTTGATCGCCACCACGGGAGAGACCCCGAAGGACCGGATGATCTCGATGTGCTTGCGCAGGTTCGCCGCGCCCGCCCGCACGTCCTCGGGACTCTCCTGCAGCATCGCCGGAGGCAGCGGGCGGCCGGCGGCCACCGCATACCGTCCCGAGTGCGTCTTCAGGGCGCGGACCGTGACGACGAGAACGGCCGCGTGGGGGGTGAGGCCGCCGACGCGGCACTTGACGTTGAAGAACCGTTCGGCACCCATGTCGGCCCCGAAGCCCGCTTCGGTCAGCACGTAGTCGGCGGTGCGGATCCCGACCATGTCGGCGACGACGGAGGAGTTGCCGGTCGCGATGTTGCCGAAGGGGCCGGCGTGGATGAGCGCCGGGGTGTTCTCGGTGGTCTGCATGAGGTTGGGCTTGAGGGCGTCCTTGAGGATGACCGCCATCGCGCCGGCCGCCTCGAGGTCCTCGGCCGTGACGGCGAGTCCGCCCCGGGTGTAGCCGACGACGATGCGACCGAGCCGGCGGCGCAGGTCCTGCAGCGAGGTCGCGAGAGCCAGGATGACCATGACCTCGCTCGCCGCGGTGATGTCGAAGCCGCTCTGGCGGGGGACCCCGTCGATGCGGGCGCCGAGACCGATGACCGTGTTGCGTAGTGCCCGGTCGTTGACGTCGAGCACCCGTCGCCACGAGATCGAGTGCGGGTCCAGGTCGAGCTCGTTGCCGTGGTGCAGGTGGTTGTCGACCATCGCGGCGAGCAGGTTGTGCGCGGCGGTCACCGCGTGGAAGTCGCCGGTCAGGTGGAGGTTGAGAGTCTCCATCGGCACGATCTGGCTGTAGCCACCGCCGGCGGCGCCCCCCTTGACTCCGAACGTCGGACCCATCGACGGCTGGCGCAGCGTGAGCATCGTCTCGTGCCCGAGCGCCACCAGCCCCTGGGCCAGCCCGACCGCCGTCGTCGTCTTGCCCTCGCCGAGGGGTGTCGGGGTCACCGCCGTCACGACGACGTAGCGCGCCTGGGGGCGGTCGGCGAGCGCCTCGATGGCGGCGAGATCGACCTTGGCGACGTGCCGGCCGTAGGGCTCGACGTGCTCGGCTGGAAGATGCGCGGCTGCCGCGATCTCGGCGATCGGCCGGAGGTGGGTGGCCCGGGCGATCTCGAGGTCGGATGGGAGGGGGGTGGCCATGAGTCCGATCCAACACCATCGGCACCTTCCGCCGCGGGGGTTCGTTGTGCTCAACTGTCCCCCGGGACGCACGGGTGCGCGTCCTGCACCCGGACCAGGGTCGAGGAGCAAGGAGCCGTCGTGGTCGATTCCGCGCGATCGCGGCACTGGAGGGTCGACCACGAGACCCGCGCGGATCGGCAGGCCCGCTACGGGGACGACGTCCGGCGGTCCTACCGCGCGACGGCCCTGTCCACCCTGCTCCCCGCAGCGGGGCTGTTCCGGGTGCGGCCGGCCCTCGCATACGGCATCGTGCTCGTCTTCCTCATCCCGCTCGCGTACCTCGGGTATCTCTTCGCCCGCGACGGCGCCGTGGACTCCGTCCTGGAGATCGGGGTGGACCGAGGCCGGCTGCTCGGGGTGACGGGGACGATCCTGCTGCTCGCGGCGGCCTGGATCATCGGCATCGTCGCCACCTCGCGGGGCACCCGACCGCAGGGGATGCGCCGGGCCGACCGCCGGCGACTGTCGGCGTTCACGGCCCTGATGTGCGTCGTCATCGCAGCGCCGACGGCCGTGGCGGTCCAGGGCATCGACATCCAGCGCGACACCCTCGACGAGGTCGTCACGTCCTCGACCCGGCCACCGATGTCCGTCGAAGACGAGGAGGAGGAAGATCCGTGGTCGTCGCGTCCGAGGGTGAACCTCCTCCTGCTCGGCTCCGACGCCGAGCCGGACCGGATCGGCGTGCGACCGGACTCGATCATGGTCGCCAGCATCGACACCGCGACCGGTGACACCGTCTTCATCGGTCTGCCGCGCAACCTCGAGCGGGTGCCGTTCCCACTGGACAACCCCTTCAGCCAGATCTATCCGGAGGGGTACGACTGCGGCGACGAGTGCCTGCTCAACGGGGTCTGGACGCTCGCCGAGGGCCGTCCCGACCTGTTCCCGGGTGACTCCTCGCCGGGTCTGACCACCACGAGGGATGTCGTCTCCGAGATCACCGGCCTCGAGATCGAGGACACCGTCCTGGTCGACATCAGCGGCTTCGAGCAGCTCGTCGACGCGATGGGCGGAGTGATGATCAACGCGACCGAGCGGGTGCCGATCGGTGGCAAGGTCGAGAACGGCCAGGTCGTCGGGATCACCGGCTGGATCGAGCCGGGTCTGCAGCGGATGGACGGCTACCACGCGCTCTGGTATGCGCGCTCCCGGGCCACGACCGACGACTTCTCCCGGATGCGCCGCCAGCGGTGCGTCGTCGGGGCCATCATCGACCAGGTCGATCCGGTCCGCATGCTCGCCCGGTATCCCCAGCTCGCCGACGCCGTCGCCGACAACCTGCGGGTCGACATCCCTGCGGGCGACCTGCCGGCGTGGGCCCAGCTGGTCCTGCGGATGAAGGACGGCCGCCTGCAGTCCCTGCCGGTCACCAACCAGGTGGTCGATGTCGGAAACCCGGACTTCGTCGCGATCCGGCAGCTGGTGCAGGACGCGATCGAGACGCCGCCACCGCCGAGTCCCGGCACGAGCCCGACGACCCCCGGCGCGACGACCTCGCCCACCGACGGGCCGGGTGCAACGCCCACCGGGCCGACGCCGACCCCAGAGCCGACCGACACCCTCGCAGACCTCGCCGCAACCTGCTGAACCGCGAAGTGGTGACGTCGCCCCGGCCGCGGCGACGCAAGAGTTGAGTGGAATAGACTCAACTTTGGGGAGGTTGACCTCACCGGACCGTTCGCAGCACCCGACCAGGAGACATCATCGGCATGGAGCTCAAGCCCACGAACAAGGTGGCCGAGGCCCTCGCGCTCGCCCAGCGGGCGGCGCAGACCGCAGGACACCCGGAGATCACCCCGGACCACATCACGAGCGCGCTGGCCCAGCTCGACACGACCCAGGCCGACGCGCTCCTCGCTGCGGCCGGCACCGGCGTCGGACATGTCCTCGGTCAGGCCGACGCCCGGCTCCGATCCCTGCCGACCACCTCCGGCAGCGCGCAGGCCCCGTCCTTCGGGCGGGAGGCCATGGGGGTCCTCCAGCGAGCCGACACCCTCATGCGCGCCAAGGGCGACTCCTACCTGGCCGTCGACCTGCTCTGGCTCGCGCTCGCCGAGACCGGGCACCTCGCCGCCGTCGAGAAGCGCGGCGCGGCCGACATGGAGAAGGCGATCGACACCCAGCGCGGCGGTCGCAAGGTGACCTCGGAGACTCCGGTCGAGACCGGCGAGGCCCTCGAGAAGTTCGGCACCGACCTGACCCAGGCCGCCCGGGACGGCAAGCTCGACCCGGTCATCGGCCGCGACAGCGAGATCCGCCGGGTCGTGCAGGTGCTGTCCCGACGCACCAAGAACAACCCAGTCCTCATCGGTGAGCCCGGTGTCGGCAAGACCGCGGTCGTGGAGGGCCTGGCCCAGCGCATCGTCGACGGCGACGTCCCCGAGAGCCTGCGCGACAAGAGGCTGGTCGGCCTCGACCTCAGCGCGATGGTGGCCGGCGCCAAGTACCGCGGCGAGTTCGAGGAGCGCCTCAAGGCCGTCCTCGAGGAGATCAGGGATGCCGAGGGGCAGATCATCACCTTCATCGACGAGCTGCACACCATGGTCGGCGCGGGCGCCTCCGAGGGGGCGATGGACGCCGGCAACATGCTCAAGCCGATGCTCGCCCGTGGTGAGCTGCGGCTCGTCGGGGCGACCACCCTGGACGAGTACCGCCAGCGGATCGAGAAGGACCCCGCTCTGGAGCGCCGGTTCCAGCAGGTCTTCGTCGGTGAGCCGAGCGTCGAGGACACCATCGCGATCCTGCGCGGCCTCAAGGAGCGCTACGAGGCGCACCACAAGGTGGAGATCGAGGACACGGCGCTCGTCGCGGCAGCGGCACTGTCCGACCGCTACATCACCGGTCGTCAGCTCCCCGACAAGGCCATCGACCTCGTCGACGAGGCCGCCTCGCGGCTGCGGATGGAGATCGACTCCAGCCCCGTCGAGATCGACGAGCTGCAGCGGGCCGTCGACCGGCTGAGCATGGAGGAGATGCACCTCGCGCAGGAGACCGACGAGGCGTCCCGGGAGCGTCTGGAGAGGCTTCGTGCCGACCTCGCCGAGCGGCGCGAGCAGCTCGCCGAGCTGACCGCCCGATGGGAGGCCGAGAAGTCCGGCCTGAACAAGATCGGCGACCTGCGCGCACGCCTCGACGACCTGCGCACGAAGGCCGACCGGATGCAGCGCGACGGTGACTACGAGGGTGCCTCCCGGGTCCTCTACGGCGAGATCCCCGCGCTCGAGGCCGAGCTCGCGCAGGCCGACGAGGCCGAGCGGGCCCGTTCCGACGAGGACCTCATGGTCAAGGAGCGTGTCGGTGCCGACGACATCGCCGAGGTCATCTCGGCGTGGACCGGCATCCCGGCCGGCCGGCTGCTCCAGGGCGAGACCGAGAAGCTGCTCGCGATGGAGTCGATCATCGGGGCCCGGCTGATCGGCCAGACGGCGGCCGTCCAGGCCGTCTCCGACGCGGTCCGTCGCAGCCGGGCCGGGCTGGCCGACCCGGACCGTCCGACGGGTTCGTTCCTCTTCCTCGGCCCGACCGGTGTCGGCAAGACCGAGCTCGCGAAGTCGCTCGCCGACTTCCTCTTCGACGACGAGCGCGCGATGGTCCGCATCGACATGTCGGAGTACTCCGAGCGGCACGCTGTGGCCCGACTCATCGGCGCGCCGCCCGGCTATGTCGGCTATGAGGAGGGCGGCCAGCTCACCGAGGCGGTCCGACGGCGGCCCTACTCCGTCGTCCTTCTCGACGAGGTCGAGAAGGCCCACCCGGAGACCTTCGACATCCTGCTCCAGGTGCTCGACGACGGACGGCTCACCGACGGGCAGGGGCGCACGGTCGACTTCCGCAACGTCATCCTCGTCATGACCTCCAACCTCGGCAGCCACGTCCTCATCGACCCGACGCTGAGCGACGAGGCCAAGAAGGAGTCCGTCCTGGGCGCGGTGCGGGCGGCCTTCAAGCCCGAGTTCCTCAACCGGCTCGACGAGGTCGTCATCTTCGACCCGCTCGGTGCCCAGGAGCTCCAGCACATCGTCGACCTCCAGGTGCGTGAGCTGACGACCCGCCTGCACGACCGGCGGATCATGCTCGAGGTCACCGACGCGGCGCGCGAGTGGCTGGCCCTCACCGGCTACGACCCCGCCTACGGGGCCCGACCGCTGCGCCGCCTCATCCAGAAGGAGATCGGCGACCGGCTGGCCAAGGCCGTCCTCTCCGGGGAGGTGCGAGACGGCGACATCGTGACCATCGACCGAGCGGCACAGGCCGACGGCCTCACCCTCGTGACGGCCTGACCGGCCTGCGCCGGAGGGTCCGGGTGGACGAGCCGTAGCATTACCGCCATGCCTCGTCTCTCGCTCGCCGCCGGTGCCGTCGTCCTGGCGTTCGCGCTTGCCGGGTGCTCCGGCGATGAGGGCAGCGCCGAGGCCGAGGCACCTGCCGGACCGCAGGAGCAGCTCGCCGCCGCGCGCGAGGTCCTCGAGTCAACCGACGCGATGACCATCGAGCTGACCGGCACCGACGTGCCGACCGATGTCAACGGGGTGCGCTCGGCGACCGGTGTCGGTGTCGTCGACGGCGACACCATCAAGTTCGCCGGAGACATCGAGGGGCGGATCAACGGCGTGACCGCGACGGTGGCCCTGATCTGCATCGGGCCCGACGCATACATGAAGCTGTTCACCCCCGACTACGCGCCGGTCGACCTCGACGAGCTCGGCGCCCCCAACCCCACGACCTTCCTCGACCCGGAGGCGGGGCTCTCGAGCCTGATCGGCGCCACGACCGACCTCGCCGAAGGTGAGCGGACCCGGGAGGGCCGCGAGATCCTCCGGCAGGTCACCGGGACCCTGCCCGGCGACCGCGTCGAGGCGCTGCTCCGGCTCGGCGCACCCGACCGCACCTTCGACGTCACCTACGGCCTGACCGACGAGAACGAGCTGCGCACCGCTGTGCTCGAGGGCGAGTTCTACGACGGCACCGAGTCGACCTACACCCTGCTCCTCACCGACTACGGTCAGGCCGTCCCGATCGAGCGGCCGACGGGCGCGGCGACCGACGCGCCCAGCACTCCCAGCGCAAGTCCGACGACCTGAGCACCACCACGATGACCCAGCCCGGCGGCACGGGTGTCGGACCCCGGGCCCGGTCGATCCTGAGCATCGCCGCGATCGGGGTCGCGCTCGCCGCCGCCGACACCTACGTGGTCGTCCTGGCCCTGACCGACATGATGGCCGGCGTCGGGGTGACCATCGACGCACTGCAACGGGCGACTCCCATCGTGTCCGGCTTCCTGCTCGGCTACATCGCGATCCTCCCGCTCATCGGCCGGGTCGCCGACCTCGTCTCCCGCCAGCGTGTGCTCCAGCTCTGCCTCGCGGTGTTCGTGCTCGGGTCGGTCGTCACCGCGCTCGCCACCGACCTGCCCGTCCTCGTCGGCGGGCGTGTCGTCCAGGGCGTCGGCGGCGGCGGACTGGTCCCCGCGACCCTCGCCCTCGTGGCCGACCTGTGGCCGGCCGACCGCCGCGGCACGCCCCTCGGCGTCGTGGGTGCGGTGCAGGAGCTCGGCTCCGTCCTCGGGCCGGTGCTCGGGGCCGCCATCCTCGTCGTCGCCGAGTGGCGTGCCATCTTCTGGCTGAACGCCGCCGCCGGAGTCCTGCTCTCGATCGCCCTGCTCGTCGTCGGGCGACCCGCTCGGGACAGCCGGCCCGCGCATACCTCGATGCGGGCCTGGGCACCCACGGGCGTCCTGGGCGCCGGGCTCGCCGTCCTCGTGCTCGCCCTCTGGGCACCGGACTCCCTGGTGACGAGCGTGGCGCTCGGTGGGCCCTTCGTGCCGTTCGGCGACTCCTCCGCCGTGCTGCTGACCCCGATCGGGCTGCTGGCGCTCGCCATCACCACCGCCGGCCTCGTCCTGGCGACTCGAGCGGCCTGGCCGGTCCTTCGGCACGCGGACCTGCCCGGCGCTCTGCTCCTCGGCGGGGCGCTCGGCTGCGTCATCCTCACCTTCGCCTCGGCCGACCCGGAGACCGAGGTCATCGGCCCGCTGGGGTACTCGCTGCTGCCACTGGGTGCCCTGCTCGCGCTGCTGTACGTCTGGCGGCACGCGCGCACGGCCGAGCCGCTCGTGCCGCGCGGAGTCGTGCGGGCCAGGGTGCCGTGGGCGCTGCTCGTGTCGTTCCTCGTCGGCACGGCGCTGGTCGCCGTGATCGTCGGCATCCCGCTGCTCAGCCGGCTCACGGTCTCACCCGACCAGACGGTCGCGGCTCTCGAGCTGCTGAAGTTCCTCGTGGCCGTCCCGGTCGGCGCGGTCCTCGGCGGGTGGGCCCTGCGATGGCTCGGCGACGGCGCCGTCGCCGGCGTCGGCATGCTCCTCGCCTCGGGTGCGCTGTTCGTCGCGAGCTCGTGGGAGCGGGGATCGCTCGACAGCGTCGCGGGGACGCTCGGGCTGGTGGTCATCGGCTTCGGCGTCGGCCTGGCGCTCGCCCCCGTGAACAACGCCGCGCTCGCCGACGCGCCCGAGGACGCGCACGGCACCGCCAGCGCACTCGTCGTGGTCGCACGGATGATCGGGATGGTCGTCGGCATCGCGGTGCTGACGGCCATCGGGCTCAACCGGTACTACCGCCAGGTGGCGGCGCTGCCGGACCCCACCGACGTCGACGCCCTCATCGACGCAGCGATCGGCCAGGTGCAGACCATGCTGCTCGGCGCCTCCCTCGGCGCGCTGCTCGCCGCCCTCGCCTGCGTCGCACTCGACCTGCGCAGGCGCGGCCACGCCGTCAGCCGGACGAGCGAGCTGATCTGAGCTCAGGCGCTGTCGGCGTCAGCGGCGCCCGCGCCGTCCCCGACCGAGCCACCGGCGGACTCGGCCGCCTCGATGAGGTGACTGAGCTCGAGACCGAGCAGCTGGGGGGCCTCGAACATCAGCATGTGGCCGGCGCCGGGCACGACGACGAGGCGCGAGCCCGCGATCGCGGTATGGAGTCGCCGAGCGTGACGCACCGAGGTCAGCCGGTCCTTCTCGCCCACCATGACGACGGTCCGCGTGCCGGCCAGCACGCCGAGGTGCTCGGTCTCGTCGTGGTCCATCAGCGCCAGGTAGTACCGGCTGAGGGTCGGCAGCGGTGTCGAGGACATCACCTTGACCGTGAACGCCAGGTCGGCGGGGTCGCACCGGTCGCCGAACAGGCTGTGTCGCTGGCTGCGCTGGGTGATGAGGTTGCCCGTGGGGATCATCGGTGCGCGGTGGATCACCCGCATCACGGCCGTCTCGACGCCCTGGAACCGGCGCGTGATGTCCCCCGCGGCGGTTCCGACGAGCAGGGCACCCTGCACCCGGGTGCCGATCTCCTCCTGGTGGGCCCCCGCATACGCCATGATCGTCATGCCGCCCATCGAGTGCCCAACCAGCACGACCGGCCCCTCCGGCACCGTCGCGTCGAGGACGTCGACGAGGGTCTCGCCGAGGGCCCGGATCGTGGGCCGGTACTCGCTGCCGAGCGTGGTGTCGCCGTGTCCCGGCTGGTCATAGGCGATGACGCGCACGTTGTGCTCGGTCTGGACCCTCTCGATGAACGGGACCCAGACGGTGTGCGCCAGCGTCCAGCCGTGGGCGAAGACGACCGTCACGGGGCTGACGGGCGGACCCGAGTGGTCCGGCGCGTACTCCCACACGGCGATCCGCTCGCCGCCGCGTCCCTCGACGACCTGGTGCGAGCCTCCGTCGATGACCTGCCGCGCCCTCATGCGGGCTCCCTGAGCTGGACGACGACCGGCGCGTGGTCGCTCGCGCCGGCGCCCTTGCGCTCCTCGCGGTCGATCGCCGCGCCGACGACGCGCTCGGCGAATCCGGGTGAGCCGAGCACGAAGTCGATTCGCATGCCCTGCCGCTTGGCGAACCGGAGCCGCTGGTAGTCCCAGTAGGTGTACACCCCGGGGCCGGGAGCATGCGGCCGCACGACGTCGGTGAGCCCGGCGTCCAGGAGCGCGTCGAACGCGGCGCGCTCCGGAGGGGAGACGTGGCTCTTGTCGAGGTAGAACTCCATCGACCAGACGTCCTCGTCCCGGGGCGCGATGTTCCAGTCGCCCAGCACGGCGAAGGGCGGCCCGCCGTCCCGCTCGGCTGCCAGCCACCGGACCACCTCACCGCGCAGGTGCGTCATCCAGGCGAGCTTGTAGGCCATGTGGGGGTCGTCGATGTGTCGCCCGTTGGGCACGTAGACGGACCAGACGCGGACCGGACCGCAGGTCGCGCCGATGGCGCGCGCCTCCGCGACCGCCGGGTCGCCCCAGGTCGGCACTCCGGGAAGGCCCACCTGGACATCGCTCAGACCCACCCGGGAGACGATCGCGACGCCGTTCCACTGGTTGAACCCGTGGTGGGCCACCTCGTAGCCCAGGGCCTCGAGGCGGTCGCGGGGGAGCTGGTCCTCACGGCACTTGGTCTCCTGGATCGCGAGGACGTCGACGTCGGTGCGCCGGATCCAGTCCTCCACGCGGTCAATGCGGGAGCGGATCGAGTTGACGTTCCAGGTGGCGATGCGCACGCTCCTAGCCTAAGCACCTGCTTAGGGCCGCTACGACGGGTGCCGCCGGCCTCACTCGGCGCCCGAAACCAGCTCGCCCTCGGCCTGCTGCCAGGCTCCGACCCCGCCGCCCAGGTGGTAGGCGTCCGTGATCCCCACCTGGGCCATGAGGTCGAGCGCGACCTGCGACCGGTTGCCGGAGCGGCAGTACACCGCGTAGGGGACGTGCGGGTCGAGCGCGGCCACCTGGCTCGCGAACGCGGGTGACTGGACGTCGATGTTGACCGCACCGGGGATGTGCCCCCCGGCGAACTCCTCCGGCGTGCGCACATCGAGGATGACGGTCTCCGGGGCCTTGAGCGCCGCGGCGAAGCCGGCGGCGTCGAGCTCGGTCCCGGCGGCCGGCGGCGCAGTGGCCACCGGCCCCTCGGTGGCGCTCACCCCCGCGTCCGAGGACGAACATGCGGACAAGCCGATGACGGCGAGGACGGTGGAGAGGGCGACTGCGACGGCGCGGCGAGGACTCATGGGGTGGTGGCTCCTGGGTCGTGGGATGGCAGGGGTCGGGCAGGGTGGGTGATGCGGAGATGCTCGAGGTCGCCCAGCAGGTCGAGGCGGCGCCAGAGGACCGATCCGGGGACCGCCTGGCTGGCGTGCGCCTCGATCGCCCGGCGCTGCCGGCCGCGGTCGACGCGGATCATGATCGGCAGGGTTTCGGGGTCGTGGCCGGCGAACGCTGCACCCAGCTCGGCATTGAGCACATCGGCCACGGCGGCCGGCAGGCACCACTCGAGGACCGGCAACCCTCGCTCGGCGGCGACGGCGAGTGCGGCCGACGTGGCTGCCTCGTGGTCCGGGTGCCCGGTGACGCCGTTGCCGGCGCCGAAGACGAGGAGTCCGTCCGGGTGCTCCACGTCCACCGCCTCTCGGACCGCGCGCAGCAGATCCGGTATGCGGTGGTCCAGTTCGCCGTCCGGGAGCCGCAGGAGCGTGGTCGAGGCAACCCCGAGCCGCTCGGCCGCCAGCTCCAGCTCGGCGGCGCGCACGAGGGTCAGCTCGATCTCGTCGTCCGTGTGGAGGGTCGAGGCCTCGCCCGCGGTGAGGCAGAGCACGGTCACGGACGAGCCTGCGGTCACGAGTGCGTCGATCACCCCACCGAGGCCGAACGACTCGTCGTCGGGGTGTGCCACGACGACGAGGGTCCGCTCCCAGCCGGGGAGTCCGGACGTGGCGCCGGTCGGCTCGGCGCCGGGCTCGGGCGTCGTCATCGGCTCATCCTTCCGGGACGCAGATCCGTCCCTGCCGGACTGCGCGCAGGGTCAGGACGGAGACGGCGACGGCGAGGACGGTGGAGGTGACGACCAACGATACGGCGATGAGGTCGTAGCCGACCCAGTCCGCCTGTCCGGCGATCGTCGTGGTGGCGACCGCTGCGGCGGCCAGGGGGAAGGTGTAGGCCCAGAACGGCAGCGCGAACGGCAGGCTCCGCAGCCGGCCGACCTGGGCGAGGAGCAGCACGACGAACATGACGGTCGCCCCGTGCAGCACGAGGCTGACCGGGTCGGCCTCCGCCCCGGTCAGGCTCTGCCATGCGAGCAACGTCACCGCCGGCGGGGCGATGAAGATCGCCAGGGTCGGCAGCAGCTTCGCGGGCAGCGGCTGGTCGTGGGTCAACAGTCGCTGGAGGAGCAGCGGGAGGAGCGCCAGCCAGAACACGACGCCGACTCCGAACGAGATCCACGCGACCTCCACCGAGCCGATGGCCGGTGCGGCGAGCGGGGTGACGACGTTGCCGACCACCGGGATGAACCAGGCAGGAGTGACGTGCCCGGCGAGGATGTCGGCGCGACCGAACCACGCGGTCAGGACGGCGACCGTCGCCGCGAGGTGCCCCACGGCGCCGATCCACCACAGTGCCGACGCCACGCCGGGAGCGATCTCGGACAGGCCGGTGGCCAGGACGAGGATCGCGATGGTCACGGTCGGGGCGAACACCATCCGGATCGGGTGGGCGAGCTCGGCGCGCGCGGCCTCCGGGTGACGGACCCACTTCAGCGTGTACAGCGTCCCGATGACGAGTGCAGCGCCGACGGCGACGGCGAGGAACAGCAGGTACGGCCAGTCGGGAAGGTCCCACACCATGGCCGCGCGGCGCCAGGCGAGCGCCACGCCGCCCAGGCCCATGACCGACGAGAACAGCGTCACCGGGAAGTGCGCGAGGCGCGCGTCGGGGGGTGCGAGGCTGCTCACGTTCGGCATACCCCTAGTGTATCGGATACCCAGGGGGGTATAGTGATGACACACCTCGGGACCGACGCGAAGGAGCTGACCATGGCAGATGTCGTGGTTCTCGGGGCCGGTGTCTCCGGCCACACGGCCGCTCTCCATCTGAGCCGGCTCCTGCCGAGGGACGGGGCGCATACGGTCACCGTGGTCTCGCCCAACGCCGAGTGGAACTGGATACCGAGCAACATCTGGGTGGGGGTCGGCAAGATGGCCGAGCGGGACGTCGTCTTCCCGCTCGCCCCGGTCTATGCGAAGAAGGGCATCCGGTTCGTCCAGGCCCGAGCCGTCGCCATCCGTCCCCGCGGTGACGAGCAGGACCCGCGTCCGGCGGTCGACGTTCTCCACACCGCGGCGACCCGGCAGGGTGAGAAGCAGCGGATCCGCTACGACTACCTCGTCAACGCGACCGGACCGCAGCTTCGCTTCGGGATGACCGAGGGCCTGGGCCCCGAGGGCGGGCACACGGTCTCGGTGTGCACCGCCTCCCACGCTCTGGAGGCGGCGGAGCGGCTGCGCGAGACGATCGCGCGTCTGCGAGCCGGCGAGCGACAGACCCTCGTCGTCGGGATGGGTCACGGCACGTGCACCTGCGAGGGTGCGGCCTTCGAGTACGTCTTCAACGTCGACCACGAGCTGCGAGAAGCCGGGGTGCGGGACCTCGCCCGGCTCGTCTACCTCACGAACGAGGCGGCTCTCGGTGACTTCGGTGTCGACGGGATGACCTTCGAGGAGCGCGGCTTCCAGACGACCTCGGAGCTGTGGACCGGCAGCCTGTTCCGCGAGCGGGGTGTCGAGGCAATTCTCGGAGCACACGTGAACCGGGTCGAGTCGGGCCGGGTCCACTACGAGACGCTCGACGGGGCCAACCACACCCTCGACTTCGACTTCGCGATGCTGCTCCCGCCGTTCGGCGGCGTGGGTTTGGCCGCCTACGACCGGGACGGCAGCGACATCACGGACGCAGTGTTCGCCCCGAGCGGGTTCATGAAGGTCGATGCCGACTACACGAAGAAGCCGTACGAGGAATGGCGGGCCGAGGACTGGCCCAGGAGCTACCAGGCGGTCGGTCACGACGACATCTGGGCCGTGGGCATCGCCTTCGCTCCGCCGCATGCGATCTCCCGTCCGCGCACTACTCCCAACGGAACGGTCATCGCTCCCTCCCCACCGAGGACGGGTATGCCGTCCGGGGTCATGGGCAAGACGGTGGCGCTCTCGATCGTCGACCGCATCAAGAACGGTCCGGGGGCGCCGAACCACGAGGCGTCGATGGCAGAGATGGGAGCGGCCTGTGTTGCCTCGGCCGGGGCGGGCATGCGGCGTGGATCGGCGGCCGCGATGACCATGATGCCGGTCGTGCCGGACTACTCCCGGTACCCCACCGGACGTGATCTCAAGGACACCAAGGGAGAGATGGGTCTGGCCGGACACTGGGTGAAGTACATGCTCCACCACCTGTTCATCCACAAGGCCAAGGCACGCCTCGGCTGGCAGTTCATCCCGGAGTGACCCACATGGAACCCTCGTCCACGCCCCTCGCCTCGCACCGCGGGGAACAGCGGCTCACGGCACCTCCCGGATCGCCCGTCGCCGACCTGAGCAGGGCGCCGCTGCCCACGGCCGACACCCTGCGCAAGCGACAGAGCATCCCCCTGCAGCTGGGCCGTTTCGTGGTGTTCAACGCCCGCATCATGCGCATGGTGCTCAAAGGCCACTCGAAGCACTGACGGCGGACAGGAACATAGGCTGCCTCGCATGCCTACCGTCCTTGTCACCGGGGCGACCGCCGGGATCGGTCGCGAGTTCGTTCGTCAGTACGCCGAGCAGGGGTATGCGGTGGTCGCCGTAGCGCGCACCGCATCCCGTCTGGAGGAGCTGGCCGAGGAGACGAGACGGACCTACGGTGTTCCTGTCGAGGTGGTCGTTGCCGACCTCGTCGACCGCCCGGCACTCGAGGGTGTCGCCCAGCGCCTGCGCTCCGCCGAGGACCCGGTCGAGGTCCTGGTCAACAATGCCGGTCTGGGGCTGCGATCCTCGTTCACCGACAACGACCTCGCAACCGAGGAGGCGGCGTTCGACCTGATGTGTCGCGCGGTGCTCGTGCTCTCCCACGCGGCTGCGACGACGATGCGGGCAAGGGGCCGCGGCGAGATCATCAACGTCTCGTCGGTCGCCTCCTTCATCTCGGCCGGGTCCTACTCGGCGGCCAAGGCGTACGTCACCGTGCTGACCGAGGCGCTGTCCACCGAACTCGCGGGCTCCGGGGTCTCGGCGACCGCTCTCTGCCCGGGGTTCACCCACACCGAGTTCCACGAGCGTGGCGAGATGGACGTGTCCTACCTGCCGGAGGCCGCGTGGCTCGACGTGCGCGACGTCGTGGCAGCGGCGATCGCCGACTCCCGCGCCGGACGGGCGATCTCCGTTCCGAGCGCGAGGTACAAGGCCCTGGTCGGCCTGCTCCAGGTCACTCCTCGGCGCCTGCTGCGCGCCCGGCTGGCGACGCCGAAGCACCGCCGCTGACCCCATTAAGGTGGCCAGCGTGACCCACGACATCGCTCTCGACATCTACGAGGACCGGGCCCGCCTGCTCCAGATCATCAGGGACCGGGCCATCGTGCACGGTCGGGTGACGCTCTCGAGCGGACGCGAGGCCGACTACTACGTCGACCTGCGCCGGATCACCCTCGATGGCGAGGCGGCCCCGCTGGTCGGGCGGGTGATGCGCCACCTCACCGCCGACCTGCCGTTCGAGGCCGTCGGCGGGCTGACGCTGGGCGCGGACCCGGTCGCCACGGCGATGATGCACGCCGCGGCGGCTGCCGGTGAGCGCCTGGACGCCTTCGTCGTGCGCAAGGCAGGCAAGGCGCACGGGCTGCAGCAGCGCATCGAGGGCCCGGCCGTCGCAGGCCGCCGGGTGCTCATCGTCGAGGACACCTCGACCACCGGCGCCTCACCCCTGGAGGCGGCGACAGCGGCGACCGAGGCCGGAGCGACCGTGCTCGCGGTGGCCACGATCGCCGACCGCGCAACGGGTGCCGCCGAGCGGTTCGAGAAGGCCGGGCTGGAGTACCGCTACGCGTTCTCGCTCGCCGACCTCGGACTGGCCTGAAGCACCGGAGCGGCCTGAGGTAGAGGTCGCCGCACCGACGACGGAGAGCCCGAGGATTCCCCTCGAGCCCTCCGTCGGTGAGCGGGCCGGGTCAGTGCCGGTGGGCGAACTCCTTGATCTCGCCGGACTTGATGCGGTCGGAGTAGAACGAGAACTCGCCGCGAATGACGTTGGCCAGCAGGTAGAGGCCGACGACGTTCGGCAGGCTCATCAGGAAGATCATCGAGTCTGAGAAGTTGATGACCGACCCGAGGCTGGCGATCGACCCGAGGAGGGTGAAGAAGAGGAAGATCCCCTTGAACACGTTCTCCGCCAGGACGTTGTCGCCGAACAGGTACCCGGTGGCCTTCATGCCGTAGTACGACCAGCTGAGCATGGTCGAGAAGGCGAAGAGGACCACGGCCACGGCGAGGACCGCCGGGAACCACGGCAGGACCGTCTCGAAGGCGTTCGACGTCAGGGCGACGCCTCCGAGCTCCGAGGCGTCGGGGTTGAGGTAGGCCTCGGTGATGATGATCGTCAACGCCGTCATCGTGCAGATGACGATGGTGTCGATGAACGGCTCGAGCAGGGCCACGAAACCCTCGGTCGCCGGCTCCTTGGTCCGCACCGCCGAGTGGGCGACCGAGGCGGAGCCCAGCCCGGCCTCGTTCGAGAACGCGGCTCGCTGGAAGCCGACGATGAGTGCGCCGATGACTCCGCCGGTGGCACCCTCGCCGGTGAACGCCCCGTCGATGATCGAGCCGAAGGCGGCCGGGATCTCGCTGAAGTTCACGAGCAGGACGATGACGGCCGCGGTCAGGTAGAGCACGGCCATGAACGGCACGACCTTCTCCGTCACCTTCGCGATGCTCTTGATGCCGCCGATGATCACCGCGCCGACCGCGACGGCGAAGAACAGGCCGATGATCCAGGGGTTGTTGCCGAGGAAGCTGTCTTCCCCGCCGACCTGGCTGACGATCTGGGCGGTGGCCTGGTTGGACTGGAACATGTTGCCGCCGCCGACCGCGCCGCCGATCATGCAGATGGCGAAGACGACCGCGAGAACCTTGCCGAGCCCCGGGCGTCCGAGATCCCGCAGGCCGTCGCGCAGGTAATACATCGGCCCGCCCGAGACGGTGCCGTCGGCGTGCTCCTGGCGGTACTTGACGCCGAGCATGCACTCCGCGGCCTTCAGGCTCATGCCGAGGAAACCGGCGACGATCATCCAGAACGTCGCGCCGGGCCCGCCGATGGAGATGGCGATCGCCACGCCGGCGATGTTGCCCAGACCGACCGTGCCGGACACCGCGGTGGCCAGGGCCTGGAAGTGCGAGACCTCTCCCGCGTCATCGGGGTCGGAGTACTTGCCCCGCACGAGGTCAATGGCGTGCTTGAAGCCGCGGACGTTGAGGAAGCCGAGCCAGATCGTGAAGAAGATCGCCGCCGTGACCAGCCACAGCACGATGAGGCGGATGTCGACCTCGCCTCCGGCGTTGGGGCCGTAGAACACGAGGCTGGTGATCCAGCCCGACACCCTGTCGAACGCCGAGGCGTCGGCCTCGAACTGCGGCGTCGGGTTCGGCCACGTGATGGGCTTGGGGGCGCCCACGAAGATGGCGACGAAGAAGCCGAGGATGACCGCCCCGATGACCGCGAGTCGCACTTTGGCGGATCCAGCCGAAGGAGCCTGTCGGTCGCGCATGCTCTGTTCCATCACGGCACCACCGTCACGGGGACGTTCGCATGCTGGACGAGGCGGCTCGCCACGGAGCCGAAGATGGCTTCACGCAGGCCCGAGTCGCCGAGCCGGCCGACGATGATGTGCACCACGTCGTTGTCGTCTGCGAGGTCGATGAGGGTGTCCGACGGCTTGCCGTGGCGGACCTCGGCCCGCACCGGCACCCCGGCATGCTCGACGATCGCTCGCATAGGAGCGATGACGTGGCTCATCGCGTGCTCGATCTCGCTCTGGCGCTGCCGGTGCCGTTCCTCGTTCTCGGATGGTGTGTTCATCGAGTACGGCGACCAGTTGATGACGTGGACGAGCAGGATCTCCCAGCCGTTGCGCTGTGCTCGGTCGGTCGCGAACTCGACGGCGCGTGTCGACGCGTCGCCGTGATCGACACCGACCAGGACTGTGTCCGCCATGATGTACTCCTCCGGTCGACGGGCGGTTGCTCGCCTGAGTGTGGTGCAGGTCACAATGGTTACTCCGGAGTAGGCCACCGGTTGCGTGGCCCGTTATCGAATCGTGATCTTCCGTCCCCCGGGTCATGCGCGGCTAGGCTGATCGCATGACCATCGCCTTCATCGTCATCGGTGTCATCCTGCTGGCCCTGGTGCTGTGGTTCGTCAGTGGCTACAACGGCCTGATCAAGCTGCGCAACCTCGTCCACGAGGCCTGGGCGCAGATCGACACCGAGCTCAAGCGCCGGCACGACCTGATCGGCAACCTCGTCGAGACGGTGAAGGGCTACGCCGCACACGAGCGCGGGACACTCGAGGACGTCATGCGCGCCCGCGCCGCGGCGATGTCGCCCGGGCAGACCCCCGCCCAGGCCGCCGAGCACGAGGGCATGCTGACCCAGGCGCTCGGCCGCCTGCTGGCGGTCGTCGAGGCCTACCCCGACCTGAAGGCGAACCAGAACTTCCTGGCCCTGCAGAACGAGCTCACCGGAACCGAGGACCGGATCGCGTCGGCGCGCCGGTACTACAACGCCAGCGTCCGCGAGCTCAACACCAAGGTCGAGACCATCCCGACGAACTTCGTCGCCGGCATCGCCAACGTCTCCAAGGAGGAGTACTTCGAGGTCGAGGGGACCGAGCGCGATCCGGTGCGGGTCGACTTCGGCCAGCGCGAGGCCGAGATCCCCCCGCCCGGGTCGTTCACCGGCTCCGACGACACGCCGTCCGTGGAACCCGGACCCGAGGGGCGGATCGACCCGCCCAGGGCCTGACCTCGACGGACGACCCTGCGGCCGGCTTGCATCCCGCACCTGCGTGCGGTGGGGTGGAGCGATGAAACGGATCGGCTTCCACGCCAGCCACGAGCAGCTCACCCCCCGACAGCTGCTCGCCGACGTCCAGCACGCCGAGCACGCCGGCTTCGACATGGCGATGTGCTCCGAGCACCTCACTCCGTGGAGCGCGCGACAGGGACATGGAGGCAGCAACTGGCCGTGGCTCGGCGCCGCGCTCGCGAACACCGAGTTCCCGATCGGCAGTCTCGCGATCCCGGGGCCGCGGTACCACCCCGTCGTCCTCGCCCACCAGGTCGCGACTCTCGCGCAGATGTTCCCGGGCCGGTACTGGGCGGCGCTCGGCAGCGGCGAGGCCATGCAGGAGACCGTCACCGGTGAGCCGTGGCCGCCCAAGGAGGAGCGCGTCGCGCGGCTCGAGGAGTCCGTCGACATCATCCGTCGCCTGCTGGCCGGCCAGGAGGTCAGCCGTGACGGCCTGGTCCGCGTCTCCCGGGCCCGCGTGTGGGAGACCCCGGACGAGCAGCCGCTGCTGATCGGGCCGGCCATCTCGCCCGAGTCCGCCGCTCGTGTCGCGGCCTGGGCGGACGGTCTGGTGACCGTCAACCAGCCGATGGAGGTCCTCGCGGAGGTGCTCAGCGCATACCGGGAGAACGGCGGGCGCGGCCGGGCAGCTCTTCAGCTGCACCTGTCCTGGGCTCCGACGATGCAGGAGGCGGAGGCGATCGCGCACGACCAGTGGCGCAGCAACGTCTTCGGCGACCCGATCGCCGGCGACACCCTCACGGTCGATGCCTTCGACGCGATGTCGAGGTTCGTCCGGGTCGAGGACGTGCACGGCGTGGTCCGGATCTCCGAGGACCTCGGTCGGCACCGGGAGTGGATCGCCGAGTACCTCGACCTGGGCTTCGACGACGTCTACCTCCACCATGTCGGGCAGACCCAGGGTGCCTTCCTGGACAGCTTCGGCGAGCATGTCCTGCCGGCACTGCGTGAGGGGAGCGGGTCATGAGGGCGACACAGAGGGCGGATACCCAAGGAGGAGGCGACCGATGAGGGCGACACAGACCTCTGATCTCTGGTGGAAGAGCGCGGTCATCTACTGCCTCGACGTCGAGACCTACCTCGACACCGACGGGGACGGCACCGGTGACCTCGCCGGGCTGGCCGAGCGGATCGACTACCTCGCCGAGCTCGGCATCAACTGCCTCTGGCTGATGCCCTTCTACCCGAGCCCGGACCGCGACGACGGCTACGACGTCAAGGACTTCTACGGGGTGGACCCGCGCCTCGGGGACCACGGCCGCCTCGTCGAGGTCATCCGCACCGCGCACGACCGCGGCATCCGGGTGATCGCCGACCTCATCATCAACCACACCTCCGACCAGCACCCGTGGTTCCGGGCAGCGCGCAGCAGCAAGACCAACCGGTACCGCGACTATTACGTCTGGCGGGACAGCGAACCCCCGGACACCAGTGATCAGGTCGTCTTCCCGGACGAGGAGGACTCGATCTGGACCAAGGACGACAAGACGGGGCAGTGGTACCTCCACCACTTCTACAGCCACCAGCCAGACCTCAACGTCGCCAACCCGGCGGTGCGTGACGAGATCATGCGGGTCATCGGCTTCTGGCTCGAGCTCGGCATCGACGGCTTCCGCGTCGACGCGGTGCCCTTCTTCATCGAGGACGTCGAGACCTCCGGCGACGCCGACAAGGACCCGGCGGTCCCCTCGGACCCGCACCACATCCTCAAGGAGATCCGCGCGTTCCTGGCCCGGCGCAAGGGAACCGCGATGATGCTCGGCGAGGTCAACATCCCACACGAGCAGCAGCTCGAGTACTTCGGCGGCGACGCCGGCGACGAGCTGACGATGATGTTCGACTTCGTGACGATGCAGGCGACCTACCTCGGCTTGGCGCGAATGGAGGCCGAGCCGATCGCCAGGGCCCTGCAGGGGCGCCCGCGCATCCATCAGGCCTGCCAGTGGGCCAACTTCCTGCGCAACCACGACGAGCTGACCCTCGACAAGCTCTCCGACGAGGAGCGTCAGGAGGTGTTCGACGCCTTCGGCCCCGAGGAGGAGATGCAGCTGTTCGGGCGCGGCCTGAAGCGGCGGCTGCCGCCCATGCTCGCCGGCGACCCGCGCCGGATCCGGATGGCCTACAGCCTGATGTTCTCGTTGCCCGGCACGCCCACGCTGTACTTCGGCGAGGAGATCGGCATGGGCGAGGACCTCGAGGCGGAGGGCCGCATGGCGGTGCGCACCCCGATGCAGTGGGCCCCCGGGCCGAGCGGAGGGTTCTCGAGCGCTCCGCCGAGCCGGCTCATCCAACGACCCGTTCCCGGTGGCTTCGGTCCCGAGCACGTCAACGTCAAGGACCAGCGCCACGACCCGGACAGTCTGTGGACGTTCATGCGCGAGATGATCTCGGTCCGGCGCACCTGTCCCGAGCTCGGCTGGGGTGAGGTCACCGTCCTCGACAGCGGTCACCCCCAGGTCCTCGCGCACCGCTGCGATCTCGACGGGTCCGCGGTCATCGCGGTGCACAACCTCGGTGCCGAACCGGTGTCGGTGTCCATCGAGGTCGAGGGCCTCGACGACGGCATGGAGGTGGTCGACCTCCTCGAGCGCGACGGCCTTCCGGTCGAGTCGGGCCCGGTCGAGCTGGCGCTCCACGGGTACGGCCTCAAGTGGCTGCGACTGGGCGGGAGAGGGCAGCTCGGCGCCTGAGGGCTCCCTGGGTCAGCGGTCGTAGCCCCCGTCGGGCGGCACCATCTCGGCGCGCACACCGAGCAGCCGGATCGGCCGGTCGTCCTCGAGGCGGGCCAACAGCTCCAGTGCCGTATGCGCGACGACCTCCGCGTCGAAGGTCGCCTCCGGGAGCTTGCGGACCCGGGTGAAGGTGAAGAACGGCGCGAAGCGCACCTTGAGGTGGACGCGTTGACAGGCGCGACCCTCCCGGCGGATGTCCTCGATGACGCGGTTCGCGAGCTCCCTGACGGCGGCGGCGATCTCTTTGTCGTCGGTGAGGTCATGCTGGAACGTCGTCTCACGACCGTGCGCCCGGGGGACCCACGGGGTCGGGTCGACGACGGCGCTGTCGCCGCCCCGCCCCAGGCCGCCGATGTACGGGCCGGTGCGGGGACCGAACTCTCCGGCGAGCAGTGCGTCGTCGGCGCTCGCGAGGTCGGCGACGGTGACGATGCCGAGCCGGCCGAGGCGGGCGGCGATCCGCGGCCCGACGCCCCACAGCGCACTGACCGGACGCTCGCCCATCACCTCGAGCCAGGTCTCGGCCGTCAGCCGGAAGGTGCCCCGTGGCTTGCCGAAGTCGGTCGCGATCTTGGCGCGCACCCGGGTGTCGCCGATGCCGACCGAGCAGTGCAGGCCGGTTGCGGCGAGGACGTCCCGCCGGATGCGCGCGGCGATGGCGTCCGGGTCGGCCGTGGTCACGCCGACGAAGGCCTCGTCCCAGCCGAGCACCTCCACGACCGTGCCGGGCACCGACCGCAGCGCCTCCATCACCTGTCGGGAGGCCGCTTCGTACACGGCGAAGTCGACGGGCAGGAAGATCGCGTCGGGGCACCGGCGGGCCGCGATGCGCAGCGCCATGCCGGAGCGGACGCCGAAAGCGCGGGCTTCGTAGGAGGCCGTCGACACCACCCCCCGCTCGGTCGGGTCACCCCGTCCGCCGACGATGACCGGCCGGCCGGCGAGCTCGGGGCGACGTAGCACCTCGACCGCGGCGAGGAACTGGTCGAGGTCGACGTGCAGCACCCATCGCCCGGCCCGGCCGGTCGCCTCCCGGGTCGCCTCGGCGGACGCCGCCACCTGCGGTCACCCGTCCTCGGTGGGCAGGACGAGCGAGTAGACGTCGCGCAGGCGGGCCCCCTCGGGGTGGTCGGCCCGGGTCCGGCCCTTGTACCGGTCCCAGAGCCGGATGATCTCGCCCGCCAACTCACGCATCTCCGCGTCCGTGACCCAGAATCGGACGCGGCTGAGAACGTAGGGGTTCTGCTCCGCGCCGAGATCCTCGTAGAGCCGCTCGAGGCCGGCGATGAGGTCTGCGGTCCACGTCCCCGTGTACTTCTGCAGGATCGCCGTGCCGGCCCCGGAGTGTGCGGCGCGGTCGATGGTCAGGGACTCAGCCGCAGCCTTCCACGGCCGCTCACGGCCGTCACTGCTCTCGACCCGCTCGACGATGCCGGCCCTCTCCAGGACCCTGAGGTGGTAGCTCATCGCCGACGGCGTCATCCCGCAGATCTGCGCCGCCTCGCTCGCGGTGAGGACCTCGCCGGAGTACAGCTCCATGATCACCTGTTGCCGAGCCGGGTGCGCGAGGGCCCGCAGGGCCTGGGGGTCGGTGATGCGCACCTCGTCGGAAGGCGCCTGGTCGGGCGCGGACGAGCTCTCGTCTGGAGATTCCGGCATGTCGCGATTCTAGGGTTGCCACCCGGGATCTGAAAGAGTACCTTCACATTGATGAAACAACTCTTTCAGAATGCGTCGGCCGCCTGGCGCATCCGGGACGCGCGACTGACTTCGTGACCACCGGCACGCTGGGGATGCTCACGGCAGTCCTGGCCGCATACGCGATCCGGCGCTCGACGGCCCGCACCCCGGAGCCGGCGGTCGCGACCGCCTGACCCGGTTAGATTGAGGCGGCCAGAACCCGGAAGGAGCCGCACCGATGTCCCACGAGGCAGACGACCGCTCGGTCGGCGTCGGCCCCTGGGCCGGAGCGTGGCCCGCGGGGGACCGGTTCGACCCTGAGCTGCTGCGTCAGGGGGACCGGCGCAACGTCGAGGACCACTACCGCTACTGGCGGCACGAGGCGATCGTCGCCGACCTCGACACCCGGCGTCACCCCCTGCACGTCGCCGTCGAGAACTGGTCGCACGACTTCAACATCGGCTCGGTCATCCGGACCGCGAACGCGTTCAACGTCGCCGCGTTCCACATCGTCGGCCGCCGTCGCTGGAACCGCCGCGGGGCCATGGTCACCGACCGCTACCAGCACGAGCACCACCACCCGGACGTCGACTCGCTCGTCCGCTTCGCCGGGGAGCACGCGCTGGCGGTGATCGGGGTCGACAACGTCGCCGGTTCGCTCCCGCTCGAGGGGTATGCGCTGCCCCGGGCCGCCCTGCTGCTCTTCGGCGGCGAGGGTCCGGGCCTGTCCGCCGAGGCGCGGGCGGCGAGTGCGGAGCTCGTCCACATCACGCAGTTCGGCTCGACCCGCTCGATCAACGCCGGTGCCGCGGCGGCGATTGCGATGCACACGTGGGCGCTCCAGCACGTCCACGGCTGGACGCCGCCAGCACATGCGCCGGCGAGCCCCGGTTAACCTGACCGACGTGGACGAGGTCGTCGTCGAACGGGTGCTGCGTGCGGTCGAGCTCGTGCCGCGCGGTCGCCTCGTCTCCTACGGCGACCTGGCCTCGCTCGTCGGCATCGGCCCGCGCCAGGTCGGCTCGATCATGCGGCACTGGGGCGGCAACGTCACCTGGTGGCGCGTGACGAACGCCCGCGGCGAGCTGCCCGAGCACCTGCGCGACGAGGCCGCCGCGCGGTGGGCGGACGAGGGGATCCTCCTCGGCCCCGGCGGTCGGGGCGCGCCGATCGCCGACCACCGCGCAGACCTCGCGGCGCTGGCCGCGGACTGGGAGCGCGCCTGCGCCGATCTCGAGCGCTGATCCCCCGCGCGCTCGCCGCCCGGGAGACAGACCCTCCCCTGCGCGACCTCTGCTCCGTCGTTCGCCGGATCCTCCGTCGTTCGCGCGCAATTGCGCTCTCCCGACTGAGTATTGGTCTCAGTGGGGAGCAAGCGTCGCGCCGATGAGCAGATGAGGCCACTCACCGCGTCATCGCCGCACGCCGCGCGCGGGCTGTCGACCGGGCGTCGAGCACCCGCTGGACGATGCCCACGGGGTGGTCGAGCTCGGACCACACGACCCGCACCACCTCGTATCCCAGGCGCGTGATCCGGCTCTCCCGCTCCTTCTCCGCGGCGAGCGCCGTCCTGCCGGCGAGTCCCTCGTACTTCACCAGGCCGTCGAACTCCACGACGACACAGTCGTCGACGAGGAAGTCGACCCGCCCCAGGAAGCGCTCCCCGTCCCGGATCTCCGCCTGTGGTCGGACCGCGAATCCGGCGTCCTGCAGGATGATCCGGGTCCGGGTCTCGCCGACCGACTCGGTCAGCGCCTCGGACGCAGCGATCGCGAGCGTGACCTGGCCGCGGCGGCGGGGGTCGACGTCGGCCATCGCACGTTCCAGCTCCTCTCGGGTGCAGCGACGGCGCTGCAGCGCGCTGTCCATGGCACAGACGCCCGCCTCGAAGCCGTAGCGCGCAGCCATCTGCACGCAGGCCACAGGGACAGAGACGAGCCGGAGGTCGCCGAGCCGCAGGCCGGGCTGGCTCGATGGCGGGTGCAGGTGCAGGCCGCCACTCGTGCGACGACCACTGGCCCGGCTCTCCGCCAGCACCGCGTCCAGCGGGGCCGAGGTGAACGGGATGTCGAGGAGCGAGAGCGCCGAGTGGTGGCTGGCCCGGTCGCTCCGCGGCCGGGATCGCATGACGGCGAGCACGCGCAGTCGGTATCGGCCGGCGATGTCCGCCGAGGCGAAGACGTTCGCGAGCACGTATGCGCCGCGCCGGATCCGGATCACCTCACCTCTGCGCACGAGGGCCGTGAGGTCGTTGCCGGTCACTCCGAGCGCGATCGCGTCGGCCACGGTGAACACACCGCCCTGGGCCCCGGCCTTGGTGAGGAGTCGTCGATCCATGGCCCCAACCCTGGCGCGGATCCGCGCGGAGGGCTCCACCGCATACACCAGCCTGTGGATAACCCTGTCGGTGTGGATGACCACGCCGGCCGGCGAGGTTCGGAGGGGATAATCCGCGCCGTCGAGGCGAGTGCTCCTCCGTGACGCGACGGATCCTCCTCTGCGCGACCTCTGCTCCGCCAGTCGCGGGCAGTTGCGGTCTCACCGCGGAGTAGGGGTCGCCTTCGCGCGCGGCACTACCCGCAGCAGCACCTGGGCGGCGATGGGCAGCAGCGGCCAGACCCAGTTCACCCCGGCCTCGTCGACGATGCCGAACTTCGCCATCACCCCGAGCCCACCGCACGTGAGCACGACGGCCAGGACGGCCGCCCACATCGGTGGTGGAGGACGCGTCTCCCGCCGGGGGTTCTCGAACCGACCCAGCAGCGCGACCGCCGCCATGACGACCAGTGCCAGGACACCGATCCACAGCGGCCGGGTCGCCCACCATGCCGCCGACAGGGGATCCCACCGCAGCCCCGCGCCACCGACGAGCAGCGCGAGCCCGATGACGAGCACCATCGCGGTCAGGTGCCAGAGATACAGGGTCATGATCCGGGCGTTGACGGCGACGGTTGCGGTCCACAGTCGCGGGCTGCGCAACCGCTCGGCGAGCGGGCGCTCGGCGAGGAGGATGATCCCGCCCTGAAGCATGCCGAGCAGCACCATCGTCGCGCGCGTCGGATAGGAGTTGTTCAGCTCGGCGCCCGTCACCCCGATCATCGACACCGGGTACGGTCCGGGTCCGACCGCGAGGAACAGCCCGACCAGGCCGGCGCCGGCCAGGGCCAGCCGCCGCAGTCGCGAGGCGAGCGCTCCGTCGACCCACGCATACCCGAGCTGGTGGACGGTCGCCCAGGCGACCAGGTAGTTCGCGAAGCCCACGAGCACCTCGCCGGTTCCGATACTCACCGCATCGACAGCCAGACTCAGGCCGAGTCCGGCCAGCACGCTCCACGAGCGCCAGCGCTCCCACAGGGCCAGGGTCGCGGGGGCGACCGCGACGACGAGGACGTATGCCGCGAGGAACCAGGTCGGCACCAGGGCCACCTGCGAGGCGAGCCGCAGCGTCGAGCCCGGAACCCCCAGGGCGTATGCGGTGCTCGCCAGGACGAGCCACGTCACCAGCAGCGGGACCACGGGTGCGCCGAGCCGGACCAGCCGCGCCCGCACCCAGTCGGCGTAGGGCCTGCCGTCGCGGCGCGCCGCCCGCCACGACAGCGCGTTGGCGTATCCGCCGACGAAGAAGAACACCGGCATGACCTGGAAGACCCACGTCAGCGGGTGGCTCCACGGCGCGATGTCGAGCACCGCGCTCGGGACGAGCTCACCGTCGCGGACGACGACCGCCGCGACGAGCCAGTGGCCGAGCACGACCACCGTGATCGCGAGGGCGCGTAGCGCGTCGACGACCCGGTTGCGGGTCTCGGGGGTCGCCTCGCTCAGGGCCCGCACACGCGTCAGATCCATACCTCCAGCGTGGCGCGTCGATGCCTCGCGGCGCCTGAGTATCCGGGCCCAGGACCGGCCGGCTCAGCCGGGGCGACCAGCCCACCCGTTGCTGGCCCCCATGGCGGGGTTGTCGCCTTGCCAGACTGACTCGATGAGCACCCACCTCGAGGACTACGCCCTGCTCTCGGACCTGCGGACCGGTCCGCTCGTCTCCCGCGACGGGAGCGTGGACTGGCTGTGCCTGCCGCGGTTCGACAGCCCGGCGGTGTTCTCGGCCATCCTCGGGGGACCGGACGACGGGCGATGGCAGGTCTCGGTGACGGACGGGACGGTCGCCTCGTGGACCTACGAGGAGGACACCTTCGTCCTCGAGACCGTCTGGGAGTCGCCGACCGGGCGCGCCCGGGTCGTCGACTTCCTCGTGCCGGGCGACGGGCATGGTGACCTGGTCCGGATCGTGACCTGCCTCGAGGGCGAGGTGGAGGTCGTCCACGACCTGCGGGTCCGCTTCGACTACGCGCGCTCGACGCCCTGGTTCCGCCGTCTCGAGGACTCCGACAATGGCCGGGCGAGGCTGTCCTCGATCGCCGGTCCGGACGCGTTGCTGCTGACCGGTCCATGTCTCCACGCGATCGACCAGTCCGGTGAGGAAGGCGGTGGAGCCGACACCACCTCGGGAGGCACGGCTCCCCGGTTCGTCGGGTCATTCACCATCACCGAGGGGGACGAGCTGTCGTGGGACCTGACGTGGTTCCCCTCGTGGGAGGACCGGCCGGAGCCGGTCGACGTGCACCGTGCGCTCGAGCGGACCAGGACGTTCTGGACCGACTGGGCGGGCCGGGTCGAGGCGCACTGCGTCCACGACCGCGAGGTCACCCGCTCCCTGCTGGTGCTGCGCGCCCTCACGCACGGCAAGACCGGAGGAATCGTCGCCGCCCCGACGGCCTCGCTGCCGGAGCACTTCGGCGGCGGGCGCAACTGGGACTACCGCTACACCTGGCTGCGCGACGCGGCGATGACGATCGAGGTCATGGTCGACCACGACTTCCTCGAGGGCGCGAAACTGTGGCGGGACTGGCTGCTGCGCGCCGTGGCGGGCGACATCGCCGACCTGCGGATCATGTACGGCCTCGGCGGTGAGCGTGACCTCGACGAGCGGCAGCTCGACCACCTCGTCGGCTACGAGAACTCCAGGCCGGTGCGGATCGGCAACGGCGCCGCGGACCAGTACCAGGCCGACGTGCCCGGTGAGGTGATGCTCGCCCTGGCTCGACTGCGCGACCAGGGCGCGGAGGAGGACGACTACACGTGGGCTCTGCAGTGCAACCTGCTCCGCTTCTGCGAGGCCAACTTCGACCGCGAGGACCACGGCATCTGGGAGATGCGCGGCGACGTGCACCACTTCACCCACGGCCGCGTGATGATGTGGGCCGCCTTCAACGAGGGGATCCGCGCGGTGGAGGAGCACGGCCTGCCGGGCGACGTGGAGCGCTGGAAGGAGCTGCGTGAACACCTGCGTGAGGAGATCCTCGAGCACGGGTTCGACTCCGAGAGAGGGACGTTCACCCAGACCTACGACAACCGGGAGGTGGACGCCTCGCTCCTCCAGCTCCCGCACACCGGGTTCGTCGCCTACGACGACGAGCGCATGCTCGGCACCGTCGCAGCGATCGAGGAGGACCTGCGCGACGAGCACGGACTGGTGCACCGCTACCGCACGGAGAGCGGGCTGGACGGACTCGAGGGTCGTGAGTACCCGTTCCTCATCTGCTGCTTCTGGCTCGTCGAGCAGTACGCCTGCTCCGGCCGGATGCACGACGCCCGTGCGCTGATGGAGCGCCTGGTCGGGTTCGCCAACGACCTCGGGCTCCTGTCCGAGGAGTACGACCCCGAGTCGGGGCGGCTCGCCGGCAACTTCCCGCAGGCCTTCAGCCATCTCGCGCTCATTCGGGCTGCGGACTCCGTCACGGCTGCGCTTCGATAGGGGCATGACCGACCCAACCGAGGCAGCCGACCTCCTCTGGCGCTTCCACGAGCAGATCCGCCTCCGCGACCGGGACCACGCCCCGACCCACGTCATCGAGTACGACGGGCCGGTGCGGCGGGCCTACCCGCCCGACCCGGCCGAGGAGGGCGCGATGATCGACTCCCCCGAGGGACTGGGGCCCGACCCGGCCGCGGCCGTCGAGCGCCAGGTCGCCTTCTTCACCGCGCGTGGACAGCGTGTCGAGTGGAAGACCTACTCCTACGACGAGCCGGCGGACCTCCCCGAGCTGCTGCGCGCATACGGCTTCGTGCCGGAGGCGGAGGAGGCGCTCCTGCTGGGCCCGGCCGAACGGGTCGCCCAGCCGGTGGAGATCGCCGACCGGTATGCGGTGCGCGCCATCTCGGCGGACGCGGACACCGCGCAGGCCGAGTGGGAGCAGGTCGAAGCGCTCGACGAGGCCGTCTTCGGGGAGGGCGGTGCCGCGTGGTCGCGGCTGCTCCGGGCCGAGGAGCAGGCCGACCCGCAGCACGTCCGGTCGGTCGTGGCCGTCGACCGCGACGGGGGCGTGGTCGTCGGGCACGCTGTGCTCCGCCTCGTGGTGGGAACGGACGTCGCCGGACTGTGGGGCGGCAAGGTGCGAGCGGACCACCGCGGGCGGGGGCTATACCGCGCGATGGCCGGGCTGCGCGCGCGGTGGGCGATCGACGCCGGCTACTCGATCTGCCGGGTCGACGCCCTGGTGACCTCGCGTCCGATCCTGGTCCGGATGGGGTTGTCGCAGGTGGCGACGACGACGCCCTATGTGCTCACGCCCCCGCGTGACTGAGCGCGGACCGGCACTCACGCGGGACGTCCGCACGTGGAAGGATGGGCGAGGACCACACGCCCACAAACGCGGCGTCGCGAGGCGCCCGCACGAAGGAGTAGGTATGCCCATCGCAACACCCGAGGTCTACCGCGAGATGCTCGACCGGGCCAAGAACGAGCGCTTCGCCTACCCGGCCATCAACGTGTCGTCCTCCCAGACCCTCAACGCCGCGCTGAAGGGCTTCGCCGACGCCGGCTCCGACGGCATCATCCAGGTCTCGACCGGTGGCGCGGAGTACCTCTCCGGCCCGACGGTCAAGAACATGGTCGCGGGCTCCCTCGCGTTCGCCGCGTTCGCACACGAGGTCGCCAAGAACTACCCGGTCAACATCGCGCTGCACACCGACCACTGCCCGAAGGACAAGCTCGACGGGTTCGTCCGGCCGCTGCTCACCGCGAGCCAGGAACGCGTCGACGGTGGCGGCCTGCCGTTCTTCCAGAGCCACATGTGGGACGGCTCGGCCGTGCCGCTGGACGAGAACCTCCAGATCGCCGAGGAGCTGCTCGACCGGTGCCAGAAGGCCAACGTCGTCCTCGAGATCGAGGTCGGTGTCGTCGGCGGCGAGGAGGACGGCGTCGAGAACGAGATCAACGAGAAGCTGTACTCCACCCCCGAGGACGCCATCGCCACGGTGCGGGCGCTGGGCTCCGGTGAGAAGGGCTACTACATGACGGCCCTGACGTTCGGCAACGTGCACGGCGTCTACAAGCCGGGTGGCGTCAAGCTGCGCCCGGAGGTCCTCAAGGCCGCGCAGGAGGCTGCGAGCCAGGAGCTCGGACTGGCACCAGACGCCAAGCCGTTCCACCTCGTCTTCCACGGCGGCTCCGGCTCGCTGCCCCAGGAGATCTCGGACGCCGTCGACTACGGCGTCGTGAAGATGAACGTCGACACCGACACCCAGTACGCCTTCACCCGGCCCGTCGCCGCGTGGATGTACAAGAACTACGACGGCGTCCTGCGTATCGACGGTGAGGTCGGCAACAAGAAGCAGTACGACCCGCGCTCCTGGGGCAAGGAGGCCGAGTCCGGCATGGCCGCCCGCGTCGTCGAGGCCTGCGAGAACCTCCGTTCCGCCGGCACCCACCGCGGCTGAGTATTCGCTGACTCACGTTTCCTTCCCTGGGAAGGAACCCTCGGCGTCGGGAAACAATCCTTGCTTCCCGACGCCGAGGGTTCTTTCCCCAAGCGCTCTCACTAGGGTTGACGCCGTGACTGACCTTCTCGGCATCCCGGAGACCCACCTGCCCGACGACCCCGCGGCCCCGGCCCTCGACCAGGGGAGGGCGGCGGACCAGGTGGCCCGCGCATACCCCTCGTCGTCGTTGCCGTGGGCGGTCCTCGCCGAGGACGCGCTCGACGAGGGCGAGGTCGTCGCCGCCTACGCGTATGCGCGGACCGGCTACCACCGCGGCCTCGACGCCCTGCGGCGCTCGGGCTGGCGCGGCCAGGGGCCGGTGCCGTGGGAGCACGTGCCGAACCGCGGCTTCCTGCGCGCACTCGCCGCGCTGGCGCGAGCGGCCGACGGCATCGGCGAGGAGGAGGAGCGCCACCGCTGCGTCGAGTTCCTCCGGGCGTCGTCGGCGACCGCTGCTCGCGAGCTCGGTCTGTAGTCGGCTCGGTTTGTAATCGGCCCGGTCTGTAGTCGGCCTGGCTTGTAATCGCTTCGGCCTGTAGCCCGCTCGCCACGATCAACGCCCGGAAACAGATCGCCGGAGGCCGCGTATCCGCGGCCTCCGGCGATGCCCCCTGCCAGGAGCAGGCGCCTAAGGCGCCCCACTGTCGTCAAAGCGTCATGTCCCCTGCGTTCGGCCTCGACGTGTGCACCATGATGCCGGACGTGTCACCGAAATGACGACACTTTCCGGCCATTGGCACTAAAATGCCAAAGTGGACGAACATTCAACTACCGACCAGTCACCTCCGGCGCGCCAACCGGCCAAGGTCGTCCGACACCTCGAGCGACTCCTCGACCGGGAGGCCCAGCGGCTCGACGCCCGCCGCCAGGAGCTGAGCGACGTGCGCGACGCGATCCGCTCGATCACCACCGAGCTGACTCGGACGACGGTCGTCCGGGACGCCGACCTCGAGGTCATTCCGGCGGACATCGCCTCCGAGGTCATCGGCTCGCTCATGGACGAGATCGGCGACGGTGTCCTGCGCACCGTCAACCGCACGGTCGAGTACGGCCCCGGACTCGAGGACGAACGCGTGCGGGACCTGCGCCATCGACTGGCGAACGGGCTGCGGATGCGCGCCATCTATCCGCTCGAGGTCCTCGACACCGGCCCCGGTCGGCGCTGGGTGAGTGCCTGGGCCGAGGCGGGGGAGGGGCAGCGGTTCGTCGCCGCGCCGCCGAGCGAGTTCCTCATCGCGGGCACGAGCGCCGTGCTCGCCTGCGCGGAGTGGAACGTGCCCGAGTCCGACTACCTCGTCATCCGCGAGCCGATGCTCATCGCCGCGTTCACGGCCCTGCACGAGACGACCTACCGGACCGGGGTGGCGCTGAGCGCGGAGCGCGGTGACGAGCCGGCCGAGACGAGGATGATCGATCTGATGGCGCTCGGCCTCAAGGACGAGGCCATCGCCCGCACCCTCGGGTGGAGCCTGCGCACCGTGCGTCGACGCATCGCCGGGCTCATGGACGAGCACGGTGTCGAGACCCGATTCCAGCTCGGCGCGGCTCTGCTCGCCCGTGGCCGGCTCGAGGCCGGACCACTGCCGTTGTCGCCGATCCGGGCCACCGCTGCGGGGCCGCGGAGGCGCTAGGCTGGGGCGCTGTCCGGCGCGACGGTGACGGCTTCCACGCGGAGGCGACCAGCGCATACCAACCCTGGCGCCCAGCCGCACAAGGAGTCCTCCATGCCCGCGATCGTCCTCGTCGGTGCCCAGTGGGGTGACGAAGGCAAAGGCAAGGCGACCGACCTCATGGGGTCCGCGGTCGACTACGTGGTCAAGTTCAACGGGGGCAACAACGCCGGCCACACCGTCGTCATCGAGAGCCCGGACGGCACGCGCGAGAAGTACGCGCTGCACCTGCTGCCCTCCGGCATCCTCTCGCCGAACGTCGTCCCCGTCATCGGCAACGGTGTCGTCGTCGACCTCGAGGTCCTGTTCCAGGAGCTCGACGCTCTCGACGAGCGGGGCGTCGACACCTCGCGTCTGATCGTCAGCGCCAACGCGCACATCATCGCGCCCTACAACCGCACCCTCGACAAGGTGACCGAGCGCTTCCTCGGCAAGCGCCGGATCGGCACGACCGGGCGTGGGATCGGCCCGACCTACGCCGACAAGATGAACCGGGTCGGCATCCGCGTCCAGGACCTGTTCGACGAGAACATCCTGCGCCAGAAGGTCGAGGCGGCCCTCGACCTGAAGAACCAGGTGCTCGTCAAGGTCTACAACACCCGCGCGAGCGAGGTCGACCTCGTCGTCGAGGAGCTGCTCTCCTACGCCGAGCGGCTGCGGCCGATGGTCCGCGACACGAGCCTCGAGCTCGAGCAGGCCCTCGACGCTGGCCGGATCGTGCTCCTCGAGGCCGGGCAGGCGACCCTGCTCGACGTCGACCACGGCACCTACCCGTTCGTCACGTCCTCCTCGGCGACGGCCGGCGGCGCCTGCACCGGCTCCGGCATCCCGCCGACCCGCGTCGAGCGGGTCATCGCGATCCTCAAGGCCTATACGACCCGGGTCGGCGAGGGACCGTTCCCCACCGAGCTGTTCGACGACGATGGAGAGACGCTGCGCACGGTGGGGGCGGAGTTCGGCACGACGACCGGCCGCCCGCGCCGGTGCGGCTGGATGGACACGGTCATCGGCCGGTACGCGACGCGGATCAACGGCGTCACCGACTTCGTCATCACCAAGCTCGACGTCCTCACCGGCTTCGAGAGGCTGCCGATCTGCGTGGCCTACGACGTGGACGGGGTGCGCCACGAGCAGATGCCGGTCAACCAGAGCGACTTCCACCACGCGAGGCCGGTCTACGAGTACCTCGACGGCTGGCAGGAGGACATCTCGGGCTGCCGGACCTTCGAGGAGCTGCCGGAGAACGCGCGGCGCTACGTCCTGCGGGTCGAGGAGCTCATCGGTGCGCGCGTGTCCGCCATCGGCGTCGGGCCGGGTCGACACGAGATCATCGAGCGGCACTCGCTGCTGCCGTGACCCGACCCGTGGCGTCAATCATGTTGCGGGCCTGCCTGTCCCGGTGTGAGGCTTGGCCCAGCGCCGGTCCGGGCGCGTTCCAGCGCAAGGAGAGACCGTCATGAGCAAGCACGAGAGCGCACCCGAGGACGTCAAGGCGAAGTTCCGTGAGGCGCTCGAGCGCAAGAAGGCCCACGGCGGACGGGACGTCGGCGGCGGCGGCGGTCACGGCAAGGCAGAGCAGGCCCACGACCCGGAGACCTCCGCGACGCAGCAGATGTTCCGCCGCAAGTCCGGCTGAGTCGGCACCCACGCGCGGGGACTGCTTTTCTTCCCTGGGAAGGAACAGTCACCTTCGGGAAAGGACTCTTCGTTCCCACACCTGGGCTTTACTTCCCGAGGAAGAAAAGTCGCCGACCCCGGCTCAGTCGACGCGGAGCACCGTCATCCGGTGCGCCGCGCGGGTGAGCACCACGTAGAGCGCCCGGATCCCGCCAGGGGTGTCCTCGGCGATCCGCGCCGGGTCGAGGACGACCACGGCGTCGTACTCCAGGCCCTTGGTCGAGAGCGGGTCCGCGACGACGACCCGGCCGGCGGGGCGTGCGACCCGCTCCGCGACGTCGGTATGCGGTGGTCCCGTCACAATCGCCACGGAGCCCTCGACGAGGTCGAGCAGGCGACGGACCTCCGTCGTCAGCGTGTCCTCGAGGGACGCGGCGGTGACGGCGAGATCCCGGACCGGCCACCCGGTCTCGCGCACGGCTGCGGGGATGTCGGCGTCGGGAACCTCGCGGCGGATGACCTCGGCCGCGTAGTCGAAGATCTCGCGGGCGTTGCGGTAGTTCGTGTCCATGTGGAAGCCGCGGCGCTCACCCCGGCCGTAGGCTTCGTTGCGGGCGCGCCGGGCCTCGACGGGGTCCGGCCAGGAGCTCTGGGCGTCGTCGCCGACGACGGTCCAGGATGCCTGACGGCCGCGTCGCCCGAGCATGCGCCACTGCAGCGGGGAGAGGTCCTGGGCCTCGTCGACGAGGATGTGGGCGTACCCGCGGGACCGCTCGATGGTCCCCTGCAGCAGTCGCTCGCGGGGGTCGTGCCCGACGCGCTCGCGCAACCGGCCTCCGCCATCCGATCCGCTCGCCCAGCCCGCACCCAGCTCCTGGACGCCGTGGCCGCTGAGGTCGTCGAGCTCCTCGACCTCGTAGAAGCCGCGCTCCTCGGGCTCGTCCCGCTGGATCGGACCGAGCCGGGCGAACAGGTCGTCGATGAGCGCGACGTCGGCGACCGACCACGTTCCGACCTCGAGCGCCGCACGCATCGAGGCGGCCAGCAGGTCACGGTCGCGGGGTGCGAGGATGCCGTGCGCACACCGCGCGACGACCGACTCGTCGGCGAGCCACAGCAGCGGCTCGCGCGGGTCGAGCTGCGGCCACCAGGCGCGCATGAACCGCTCGACCTCCATCGAGTCGTGGAAGCGGTCGAGGAACTCCGCGCGCTCCGCCCCGTGCTCCAGGGCGCGGTGCTGCTCCCAGGCGACGTCGGCCAGACCCGCTCGGGCGGCGGCGACGCCGAGGTTGTGCTGGTGACCCCGCCGCACATGGTGGCGGATCCGGTCGAGGTCCTCGCCGCCGATCCGGATCGCCGTGCCGGAGACGAAGGCGCGGAACTCCGTGGGGGCGCCCGGCGGGGGCTCATGGGAGACCCGGGAGAGGATGCCGCGAACCCGCTCTGCGCCCTTGATGCGCGCGACCTCACGGGAGTCGAGTCGGGTGGCCGTGACACCCTCGACGAGGTCCCCGATCGAGCGGAGGGCGACCGAGTCCTCGCCGAGCGACGGGAGCACCCGCTCGATGTAGGCCGTGTAGGCCGGCGACGGCCCCACGATGAGGACCCCGCCCGACTCGAAGCGGCGACGGTCGCTGTACAGCAGGAAGGCGGCACGGTGCAGCGCGACGACGGTCTTGCCGGTGCCGGGGCCGCCGGTGATCTCGGTGACTCCCCGGGAGGGCGCGCGGATCGCCTCGTCCTGGTGCCGCTGGATGGTCGCGACGATGTCGCGCATCTGCGCCCCCCGGCTGCGGGTGAGGGCGGCCATCAGTGCGCCGTCGCCGACGACGGGGAGGTCGGCGGGGGCCTCGGCGACCATGAGGTCGTCCTCGACCCCGATGACCCGCTGGCCGGCACAGCGCAGCACCCGGCGACGGACGACGCCGTGCGGGTCGACCGGCGTGGCCCGGTAGAACGGTGCGGCGGCCGGGGCCCGCCAGTCGATGACGAGCGGTTCGTAGTCGTCGTCGCGGACCCCGAGTCGCCCGATGTAGCGGGCCTCGAGGTCATCCGCCGACAGCTCCGCCGTCGAGGGCGCACCACCGGCGGCCGCATCGGCGCCCACCGCCCCGCTGTGGTCGAGGTCGAGACGGCCGAAGACGAGTCCCTCGAACTGGCGGTCGAGGTCGTGCCGGCGTTTGGCGGCGAGATAGACCAGCGCGTCCCGCTCGACCAGACCCGTCATCTCCTCGTCGCGCACGTCCCCGACCCGGTCGGTGCGCCCGCGCGCCATGCCGTCGGCCTCGACGTCGGCGGTGCGGATGCGGGCCTTGGCGAGCTCGGTGTACACCCGGTCGACGTGCGCCTGCTCGATCGCGATCTCGCGCGTGACCGGGTCGGGTCCTTCGGGACGGGCCGCGGGATCGCGGCCGTCGACACGTTCGCGAGCACCGGTGTCGATGCTGTGCTCTGTCACGGGTGGCGCTGACTTCCGTCCTCGGGGATGGGCACGAACCGTCAAGTCTACGCCTGCGCAGAGCGCCGTCATGCACGCCCGGCGGACCCGCCCGAACACGCCGGACGCGGCCCCGTCCGCGCGGCGCCCAGTCCCTAGAGTGGACCTCGTGAAGGTCCTCGTCCTCGGAACAGGTGCCCGCGAGCACGCCCTCGTCACGGCGTTGGTGGGTGACCCCGAGGTCGACGCGGTCATCGCCGCGCCGGGCAACCCCGGCATGGCCCTGCGCGCACTCTGTGAGCCGGTCGACGCCCTGGATCCCCACGCCGTCACAGAGCTCGCCCGCCGCCACGAGGTGGACCTCGTCGTCATCGGGCCGGAGGCGCCTCTCGTCGCCGGCATCGCGGACGCCGTCCGTGAGGCGGGCATCGCCTGCTACGGGCCGTCCGCACAGGCCGCCCGGCTCGAGGGCTCCAAGGCCTTCGCCAAGGAGGTCATGGCGGCGGCCGAGGTGCCGACGGCGATGGGCCGGCTGTGCACGACGCTGGACGAGGTCCGCGATGCTCTCGCCGCGTTCGGTGCCCCCTTCGTCGTCAAGGACGACGGTCTCGCCGCCGGCAAGGGGGTCGTCGTCACGGACGACCTCACCGAGGCGCTCGAGCACGCCGAGCGGTGCCTGGCCAAACCGGACGGCCGCATCGTCGTCGAGGAGTTCCTCGACGGCCCGGAGGTCTCCCTGTTCGTCGTCTGCGACGGCGTGGACGTCGTGCCGCTCACGCCGGCGCAGGACTTCAAGCGGGTCGGCGACGGCGACACGGGCCCCAACACCGGTGGTATGGGTGCCTATTCGCCCCTGCCATGGGCGCCGGAGCGCCTCGTCGACGACCTCGTCGCCAGGGTCGCCCAGCCGGTCGTGACGGAGATGTCCCGTCGCGGCACCCCCTTCGCCGGCACCCTCTTCATCGGACTCGCGCTGACCTCGCGGGGCCCGCGTGTCATCGAGTTCAACGCGCGCTTCGGCGACCCCGAGACCCAGGTCGTGCTCGCCCGCCTGCGCAGTCCCCTCGGGCAGCTCCTGTATGCGGCGGCCACGGGCGCCCTGCAGGCCCACCCGCGTCTGCGGTGGAGTGACGAGGCCGCCGTGACCGTCGTCGTCGCCGCCGAGAACTATCCCGGAACCCCCCGCACGGGCGACCCGATCGAGGGGTTGGCCGAGGTCGAGGAGGTGCCCACCGCATACGTGCTGCACGCGGGGACCGCGAACGGCCCGGACGGCACGATCGTCTCCGCCGGGGGGCGGGTCCTCTCCGTGGTCGCCCTGGGCGACGACCTCGCCCTGGCCCGGGAGCGCGCGTACGACGCCGTGGCACGGATCCGGCTCGACGGCGCCCAGCACCGCTCCGACATCGCTGCCCGAGCCGTCCGAAACGAGGTCGAGGTGCCGTCATGAGCACTGTCCCGGAGTCCGTCGCGGTCGCGATCCCCGGCTACGAACACGTCTACTCGGGCAAGGTCCGCGACCTCTATGCGCCGATCGACCCCGACACGGGCCAGGCGCGAGGCGACCGGCTGCTGCTCGTCGCGTCCGACCGGATCAGCGCCTTCGACTTCGCCCTCGCACCGGCGATCCCCGACAAGGGTGCGGTCCTGACACAGCTGTCGCTCTGGTGGTTCGAGCAGCTCGCCGACCTGGTGCCCAACCACATCGTCTCGACCGACGTCCCGGACGAGGTGGCCGGGCGGGCCGTCCTCGTCCGGCGCCTGCGGATGCTGCCCGTCGAGTGCGTGGCCCGTGCGTACCTCACCGGTGGTGGCCTGCGCGAGTACCGCGCCGACGGGCAGGTCTCCGGCGTCCGCCTGCCCGAGGGGCTCACCGACGGCTCCCGCCTTCCCCAGCCGGTGTTCACGCCCTCGACCAAGGCGCCCAAGGGTGAGCACGACCAGCCGATGTCGTATGCGCAGGTCGAGTCGGCGATCGGCCCCAGTCTGGCGGAGCGCGCCCGCGACCTCACCGTCGCCATCCTCGCGCGGGGCAACGAGATCGCCACCGGCCGCGGGATCCTCATCGCCGACACCAAGGTCGAGTTCGGGGTCGAGGACGGCGAGCTCGTGCTCGCCGACGAGGTGCTCACGCCCGACTCCTCGCGGTTCTGGCCGGCCGACCGGTGGGAGCCGGGACACACCCAACCCAGCTTCGACAAGGAGTTCGTGCGCGAGTGGCTGACCTCGGCGGCGTCCGGCTGGGACAAGGACTCGGGCGCGCCACCGCCGCCCCTGCCCGACGACATCGTCGAGCGCACGCGGGCGAAGTACGTCGAGGCCTACGAGCGCCTCACCGGCCGCACCTTCTGAGGGGACGACGACGTGCCGGTCGAGCCCCGTCGAGCGACCCGGTACGCCCGGCTGCCGGCAGTCGGCCTTGCCGTCGCGGCCCTGGTGGGGTGCACCACCCTCGCGCCCACTGCGACCCCGTCCTCCGAGACTCCGTCGGCCACCCCGGTGACGATCACCGCGCTCCCCACCGCGCCCGCTGCGGCGGCCGGTGCGACATCGGAGGCTGCCCCCGAGGCGACCAGCACGGCGGCGGGTGGCACGGCGGCGACCGGCCCTGACCTGCCCCGCCTGGACGAGCTCACCGGTCCGCTGGAGCCGGGGACCTACCGGCACGTCCTCGACGGCCTGGGCTACGAGGCCGACCCGCCGGTGCTCGAGCTCACCGTGCCGGAGGGTTGGTCGGTGCTGCCCGTGGGGTCGCTGCTCCGGGAGGACGAGGGGGTGACGATCTCGTTCTGGAACGTCGCCCAGGTCTTCGCCGACCCCTGCCGGTGGCATGGGGAGCGGCAGCTCGTCGGCCCCGGCATCCGCGACCTCGCCCAGGCGCTGCAGCGGGTGCCCGGTCGGAACTCGAGCGAGCCCGTGGAGGTCGAGCTCGACGGCCGGTGGGGGCTGTTCATGCAGTGGAGCGTGCCGGCAGACCTGGAGTCCGACCGGCCCGGCAGCTTCGTCGGCTGCGACGACACCCGCACCGGCGACACGATCTACGTCAGCTGGACGACGTGGCCGAACGGCCGGCAGCGCTACCACCGCTTCCCCGGCGAGGTCGACCGGATGTGGATCCTCGACGTCGACGGCAGGCGGCTGCTCATCGACGCCCAGCAGGAGCCCGCCGCCACGCCGGACGCGGTCGCCGAGATCGACGCGGTCATCGCCTCGATCCGGTTCGTCGGCTGAAGCGGTCCGGAGAGCCGGTGGCGACCTCTGCTCCGTCGCGTGACAGCTGGTCCCTCGCGTGACAGATGCTCCGTCGCGCGACCGCAATGTCTCGCGATCGGCGGAGGGAGCAGCGACCGAGTGAGCAGAGGTCTCGCGCGGGAGCAAGGGTCGCGTCGCTGCGGACAGACTCGGTCCGACTGCGCGCGACGTCGCGGTCGCGCTCAGCGCACCCGCCAGCGGCGGTCCAGCGTCGGAGGGCTCGGGGAGGGCTGCTGGTCGGCGGCGGTGAAGGGTCGTGCAGGTCGGGCGAGGAGCACCCGCGTGGGCCAGGCCAGCCGGCGCAGCTCGCGCTCGAGGGCGCCCCGGTCGAGCGGGACGGGTGAGGCGAGCAGGACCCGGTTGCCGAAGCGCCGGCCCTTGGCGATGTCCGTGGTCGCGACGATGAGCCGGTGCTCGAGTCCGGCGGCCCGCACACCTGCCGCGACGCGGTCGCTGTAGCGGCCCTCGGGCTCGTCGGCGAGGTTGAGCACCAGGAGCCCGTCGGCGACCAGCACCCGCCCGCAGTCGTCGAGGAACGGCACTGCACCGAGCTCGGCCGGCACTCGCCCCTCTGCGTAGGCGTCGACGACGACCAGGTCGGCCGAGCCCGTCGCCAGCGCAGCCATTCCGGTCGCACCGTCGGTCTCCCGCACCCGGATCCGGTGCCCCCGCGGCAGGGGAAGGCGCCCGCGCACCAGCGCCGTCAGAGCCCCGTCCGGCTCGAGGACGATCTGCGGCGAGCCCGGCCGCGTCGCGTGGATCCAGCGCGGCAGGGTCAGCCCCGCCCCGCCGACGTGCGTCGCCCGCACCCTCGCGCGGCCGGGGAGCAGCGCGTGGATGGCGGCGGCGGTGATCGCGACGTACTCGAACGCCAGGTCCAGCGGGTCGTCGGCGTCGACGTGGCTCTGCGGTCGGCCGTCGACGAGGACGACATACCCACCGCGCTCGTCCGGCACGATGTCGACGCTCACCGGCAGCCCAGCTGCTCGAGAGCGTGCTCGATCGAGTCCGCGAAGACCACCCTGCCCTCGGGGTCGGCGGCCACCGGCAGGAGGAAGGAGGCGGCCGCCCATCCCTGCGCGCGGGTCCAGACATGCTCGTCGTATGCGCCGCTCGCCTCGAGCGCGGACCTCGCCCGTTCGCGCTGGGCCGGGTCGAGGACGAGCCAGAGAGCCCGGAGGTCCACGGCCGGGTCGCCGCTGGTCAGGTCGTCGAAGTCGAGGAAGCCCAGCGCCCGTCCGTCGGCCGGTCCGTGCTCGTCGAGGGCGAGGTTGGCGGCGTGCAGGTCGCCGTGGCACCAGACCGGGGGGTGCGGCCATGCCGGCAGCGCCGCCGCGACGTCGACAAGCCGGAGGAGGGCACTCACGACGTCGGTGCCCAGATGGTCCCGTGCCGCAGGGAGGTGCCGCTCGGTCAACGCCCGACGGGCCGCGAGCGTGACACCCCGACCGGGGTTGATGGGCGCGTTGGGCGGCGCCGGCCGGTGCAGCAGGGGGAGCGCGTCGGCCAGGGCATCGGCGACGGGTCCGCGGCGGACCACCGGCACCGCCGACAGGACAGTGCCAGGCACCCACTCGACGACGCACCAGGGCCACGGCAGCAGGTCGCCGGGATCGGCGACGTGGAGCGGGACCGGTGCCCGGAACCCGGCCTCGCGTATCGGTCCGGTGACCTCGCCGACCCAGCGGGCGGCGGCCAGGATGAGAGCAGCGGCGACCCGTCGGACCGGGACGCGCACCGCATACCCGTGCTCGGTGCCGGAGCTGTCGGCGCCGGAGACCCCAAGCCGCCAGACCGAGTTGTCCCACCCGGTTGCGACATGCTCGATGGGCGCATCGCGCAGGTCCCGCCATCCGTCGGGGAGGCTGCGGAGCAGTCGTCGGACGAGGGACTCGTCGACGTCGACCTCGACCTGCGGCACCGCGCCAGCCTAGTGCTGGTCAGCGGCCTGCTCGGCCTCTCTCAGCCGCTGGTGGAGCCGGTCGCGCACCTCGTCGGGGGTGTAGGCGCGCCGTTCGCGTTCGTTGCGGCTGACCAGCACCCCGGTCGCGACGACGCCGATGAGGGCGGCGATGCCGGTGACCTTCCAGGCGCGGTTCGAGGGGCTCACGTGTTCACCCTAGCGAGACGGACGGCGCGCGGATGGGCAGACTGTGCTCATGCCGATCTTCAGTCGCACCGCCGTCGGGTTCGAGCGGGCCGTCGAGGAGACGCGCACCGGTGACCTGTGGCTGTTCCGTGGCGGAACCGTCGCCGACCGGGTCATCCAGACGGCGAGCAACTCACCGGTCAACCACGTCGGCCTGGCCGTCGTGCTCGATGACCTGCCGCCCCTGATGTGGCACGCCGAGCTCGGCCGGTCGCTGCGGGACCACTGGACCGGGACGCACCACCGCGGCGTGCAGCTGCACGACCTGGCCGAGGCCGTGACGACGTGGCAGGTGAAGTACGGCCAGCGTGCGTGGGTGCGTCAGCTCACGCCTGAGGTCGGTCGCGAGCAGGAGGACGCCCTGCTGCGCACCATCGCCCGGCTGAACGGCGTCTCGTTCCCCGGCACCGTCGAACTGGCGTGGCGCTGGCTACGCGGTCGCGACGCCTACCTCTCCCAGCGCGCGGCGCGCGAGAAGGCGGTCCGACCCGAGGCGGCGTACTGCGCCGAGGTCGTCGGGGTCACCCTCGAGGCGATGGGGATCCTCGAGGACGACGTGCCGATGAACTGGTACGACCCGGGACGGTTCTGGAGCGGGGACAGCCTGCCGCTCAGGCCGGGATGGAGCTACGGGACCGAGGTCGGGGTGCTCGCAGCCGAGGGGCGGTGACGGGCGCGGATCGGCCGTCGCGGGCTGCGGGTCAGAGGCCGCCGAGCCCGTCCAACAGCAGGACGAACAGCACGAGGCTGATCGCCACCCCGACCAGCGCGATGAGCGCCCCCACGACTGCGGCTCGGGCCCTGGACGCGCCGGCTCCCGCGAGTGCGGGGACGAGCATGCCGATCCCTGCGCCGATGAGCGCCATGACCACGACCTGGACCGGGATGATCCAGCCCTCTTGGCCGGCCTCGTCGAAGACGATCGCCACGAGCGGAAGGCTCAGCACGCCGAGCGCCAGCAGCACCACCACTGCGGCGATGCGCAGGATCCAGACGGGCACCGAGTTCACTGAACCACCTCTTCTCTCGGTGCCTAGGATGACATCTCGCGGATGTAGCAGAGCATCGGGCACTCCGCGTCCGGCGAGATGTTCGAGAACCCGTGCCGCTCGTAGAAGCGACGGGTGTCGGTGTCGACCGCGTCGACATCGATCCGGATCTCACCGGCGGACCGCTCCGCGGCGAGCTCGATCAGCCGCCCTACGACGAGGCTCCCGATCCCGCCGTCCCTCAGCCGGGGCCGGACATAGAGCTCCTCGAGCTGCACGAGCGGTCCGTCGTAGTACGGCGACGGGCGCATCGTCACCAGCGCGAAGCCGACCGGCTCGCTGCCACCGCCCTCTCCCTCGCCCATCGCGAGGATGAGGACGACGTCGTCGCGGTCCAGCATGGTCCGGAACCGTCCGGCGAACTCGGCCGCCGACGGAGTCGGGCTCTCGAACTCGGTGTTGAAGTCGTGGAGCATCCGCCCCGCGACGTCGGCGTCCGCGACCGTGCCGATGCGCACCGTGACCTCGTCCATCGGTCCACCCTGTCACCGTCGCAGACGCGCTGTCACCCCCGCGGTGGGCTGCGACCTCGGGAAGGAAACGCCAGGCTCGGGAAGGAAGGGATCCTTCCCGAACCGGGGGTTTTCTTCCCTGGGAGGAAAAGCCAGTCACCCTCGCCGGTAGCCTTGCTGCACGTGACGGCTCTCGCGCACCACCTGACGATCGTCGAGGGCGGCAACGCACTCTCCCCGTTCCGGGCGGCGGCGCTCCTGGCGCGGATCCGGCAGGTCGCGCCCGCCGTCGTCGACGTGTCCGCGCGCTACGCCCACGTCGTGTCGTCGCACGAGCCCCTCGACGAGGCGACCGGCGCCACGGTGACCCGACTGCTCACCTACGGCGACGCATACATCGCGCCGTCGCCCGAGGCCGACACGACGGAGGTGACGATCGTCGTCGCCCCCAGGCTCGGCACGGTCTCGCCGTGGGCGTCCAAGGCGACCGACATCGCCCACTCGTGTGGCGTCGACATCCACCGCGTCGAGCGGGTCACCGAGTACCACCTCGCGCTCGGCGGCGCCGACGGGGCGAGCGGGCTGGACCACGACACCTGGCACGCGGTCGCCGCCCTGCTGCACGACCGGATGACCGAGTCCGTGCTGCAGACCCGCGAGGACGCCCGGCACCTGTTCGACGAGCAGGAGGCCGCAGCGATGGAGCGCGTCGACGTGCTCCATGCCGGACGGGACGCGCTCGAGGCGGCCGACCGGGCCTGGGGGCTCGCGCTGTCGGAGGACGAGATCGACTATCTCGTCGAGGCCTTCATCGGGCTGGGGCGCAACCCGAGCGACGTCGAGCTGATGATGTTCGCGCAGGCCAACTCCGAGCACTGCCGCCACAAGATCTTCAACGCGGACTTCGTCATCGACGGGCAGGCCCAGACCCGGAGCCTGTTCGGGATGATCCGCCACACCGAGGCGGTGGCCGGCGAGGGGACGATCGTCGCCTACAAGGACAACGCCTCCGTCATGCGCGGCGGGCTGCGCACCCGGTTCCTGCCGGCCGGCGGCGATCTCGGTCTCGCCGGCCCGAGCCCGTATGCGGCGCGCACCGAGGAGGTGCACGTCCTGATGAAGGTGGAGACGCACAACCACCCGACGGCGATCAGCCCGTTCCCGGGGGCGGCGACCGGTGCCGGTGGCGAGATCCGGGACGAGGGTGCGACCGGCCGTGGGTCCCAGCCGAAGGCGGGCCTGACCGGCTTCGCCGTGTCGAATCTGCGCCTGCCCGGGGGTGAGGAGCCCTGGGAGAGCGAGGAGTACGGCGCGCCGGACCACATCGCCACACCGCTCGACATCATGGTCGAGGGGCCGCTGGGCGCGGCTGCGTTCAACAACGAGTTCGGCCGGCCCGCTCTCGGTGGGTTCTTCCGGGTCTACGAGCAGACCGTCGAGGGGGTGCGCCGCGGCTATCACAAGCCGATCATGAGCGCCGGTGGTCTCGGGACCATCTCGGCCGACCTCGTCGAGAAGGTCCTCTTCCCGGCCGGCACCCTGCTGGTCCAGATCGGCGGACCGGGCATGCGGATCGGGATGGGCGGCGGCGCGGCGTCCTCGATGGCGGCGGGGGTCAACGCGGCCGAGCTCGACTTCGACTCGGTCCAGCGCGGCAACCCGGAGATCGAGCGCCGGGCCCAGGAGGTCGTGAACCACTGCTGGAGCCTCGGCGCCGACAACCCGATCCTCGCCATCCACGACGTCGGCGCGGGTGGGCTCTCGAACGCCTTCCCCGAGCTCGTCGACGACGCCGGCCTCGGCGCCCGGTTCGACCTGTCGGCGATCCCGCTCGAGGAGTCCGGCCTGTCGCCGAAGGAGATCTGGTCCAACGAGAGCCAGGAGCGCTACGTCCTCGCGATCGCGCCGGAGTCGCTTGACGGGTTCGCGGCGCTGTGCGAGCGGGAGCGCTGTCCGTATGCGGTGGTCGGGGTGGCCCGCGACGACGCCCGCCTCGTCCTGGACCGGTCGGCGGAGCTCGCCGGGGTGGACGACGGTGGGCAGACCCGGCCGATCGACATGCCGATGGAGGTGCTCCTCGGCAAGCCGCCGCGGATGACCCGCGACGTCGCGCGGGTCGAGCGGTCGGGGTCGTCGGTGAACATCGACGGTGCCGACACCGCAGAGCTGTTGCGCGCGGTGCTGCGGCACCCGACGGTGGCGTCGAAGCGGTTCCTCGTAACGATTGGGGACCGGACCGTCGGCGGGCTCTCACACCGCGACCAGATGGTCGGTCCGTGGCAGGTGCCGGTGGCCGACGTCGCGGTGACGCTCGCGGACCACGTCGGACTCGCGGGGGAGGCGATGGCCTCGGGGGAGCGGATGCCGGTCGCGGCGGTCGACGCCCCGGCCTCGGGTCGCCTGGCGGTCGGCGAGGCCCTGACGAACCTGCTCGCCGCACCGGTGAGCTCACTGTCCTCGGTCAAGCTCTCGTGCAACTGGATGGCGGCCTGCGGTGAGCCGGGTGAGGACGCAGCGCTCTTCGACACCGTGCACGCCGTGGCGATGGAGCTGTGCCCGATGCTCGGCATCTCGGTGCCGGTGGGCAAGGACTCGCTCTCGATGCGGACGAGATGGACCGACCCGGAGTCCGGGGAGGCCAAGCAGGTCACCTCGCCGGTCTCGCTCGTGGTCACCGCGTTCGCCGCACTGCCGGACGTCACCGGCACGTGGACGCCGCAGCTGCGGGCGGGCTCGGCACTGGTCCTGGTCGACCTCGCGGCCGGGCGGGCACGGCTGGGCGGCTCGGTCGCGGCCCAGGTGCTCGGCGGCTTCGGTGGGGAGGTGCCCGACCTCGACGACGCCACCCGGCTGTCCTCGCTCGCCCAGGCGCTCGCCGAGCTGCGCGCGAGAGGGCTCGTCACCGCCTACCACGACCGCTCCGACGGCGGCCTGTGGGCAGCGGCCTGCGAGATGGCCTTCTCCGGTGGCCTCGGGGTCGACGTCGAGGCCACGTCCATCGCCGCCCTGCTCACCGAGGAGCTCGGGGTCGTGCTCGGCGTGCCGGAGGGCCGCGTCGACGACGTGCTCGCGGTCCTCGGCGACCACGGGCTCGGCGAGCTCGGCCGGGTGGTCGGCCGGACGGCGACCGACCGGCGCGTTCGCGTCACGCTCGGCAGCGGTGTCGCGGCCGCCGACGTCCTCGACGCCGATCTCGCCGACCTGCAACGCAGCTGGGACGAGGTGTCGTGGCGGATCACCCGGCTGCGCGACAACCCCGAGTCGGCCGACAGCGAGCACGCGCTGGCGGGCTCCGCCGAGCCGGTTCTGACCCTGCACACGACGTTCGACCCGCGCGAGGACGTGAGCGCCGCCTACCTGAATCTCGGCGCTCGACCGAAGGTCGCCATCCTTCGCGAGCAGGGCGTCAACAGCCACGTCGAGACCGCGTTCGCGTTCGACCGGGCCGGCTTCGAGGCCTGGGACGTGCACATGACCGACCTGCAGAGCGGGCGCTTCGACCTCGCCGACATCGTCGGTCTGGTGGCCGCCGGTGGCTTCTCCTATGGCGACACGCTCGGCGCCGGTGAGGGCTGGGCCCGCTCGGTGCTCTTCAACGAACGGCTCACCGATGCCTTCCGGGAGTTCTTCCACCGGGGCGACACCTTCGGGCTCGGCATCTGCAACGGCTGCCAGATGTTCGCCGCGCTCGCCGACCTCATCCCGGGCGCCGAGGCGTGGCCGCGGTTCACGCGCAATGCCTCGGAGCAGTACGAGGCCCGACTCTCCCTCGTCGAAGTGCTCGACAGCCCGTCGGTCTTCACGGCCGGGATGGCCGGTTCGCTCATCCCCATCGCTGTCGCGCACGGTGAGGGCTACGCCGACTTCCGGACGCGCGGTGACCAGGCGGCGGTGAACCGGGTGCTGCGCTACGTGACGGTCACGGGGGAGGCGACGACCGCATACCCCCTGAACCCGAACGGCTCACCCGACGGGCTGACCGCCGTGACGACGACCGACGGCCGGTTCACGGCGATGATGCCGCACCCTGAGCGGGTCCAGCGAAACGCCCAGCTGTCCTGGACGACCGGCGCCACCGGCGACGAGAGCCCGTGGCTGCGGATGTTCCGCAACGCGCGCGTCCACGTCGACTGACGGGAGAAGCGGGCCGTCGGATCAGACGGCGGGCTCGGCGATGACGACGTAGTTGGCGACCCGGTGCCCGTCGTCGCGGAAGCCGAAGGCGTCGTCGCAGGTGATGAGGGCGAGACGCCGCACCGAGGTGTTTGCGCCCCAGACGGCCTGGTCGGTGGTCAGGTCGTCCTTGTCGACGACGCCCGCCCGCACGACCGTGAAGGTCGCCGGCTCGCCGTCGGGGGTCGTCACCTGGACCTCGTCGCCGACCTCGACCTGCGCCAGCTCCGCGAACCGGTCCGGGTTGCCGCCCGCAACGACGTGGCCGGCGATGACCGACGTCCCGACCTCACCGGGAGCCACCCGGTCCAGCCCGGTGAACCACATGACACTCCCCGCGGGCGGGTTGACCTTGCCGTCGCGCAGGCCCTCGGAGTGCAGCTCGGCCTCGAGGTCGATGCCGGGGATGCGCAGGACGTGACCGCTGGGGTCCGCGGCGTTCCCGCGCGGGGGCTCGGCTGTGGTCGACGGCGTGCCGGACGGCGTCGACGACTGCGACACCGTCGAGGTGGCTGAGGTTTCGGGCGAGGCGACCTGCGAACCGGCGTCGGCGCCGCGCTGGATCCAGAGGAGGACC
>JBAUUB010000346.1:0-14646 GCA_049582485.1 Dermatophilaceae bacterium | reverse complement strand
GCGCCCGCACCTGCGCCCGCACCTGCGCCCGCACCTGCGCCCAAGCCGGCACCCGCCCCGGCGCCGAGCACGACGAGCGCGAAGCCGTCGACGTCCTCGTCGGCGCCGCGGCCGTCGACGAGCTCGTCCTCCTCGAGCAGCAGCAGCTCGAGCAGCAGCGCCCAGGCGCCGGCCGGGTCCGCCGCCACGGCGACCCCGTCGCAGTCCCCGACCTCGGCGGGCCCCACCGCGACACCGACCACGTCCACCGACACGGACGGCTCAACCGGGGATCCGACCACCGAGCCCACGACCGAGACCGAGCTCGCCGCGGGCACCCTGCCCGGTCCCGGCAACGGGGGTGAGTCACCGGCTGGAGCAAGTCCCCAGTCAATGCTCCCCACCCTCGCCGGGCTCGGCGTCGTCGGGGCGCTGCTCGGCACAGCCGGCTGGATGGGGTGGCGACGACGCACCGCAGCCTGAGCACCCTCGCGAACGCGACGTTCGCGGCCCTCCCCCGCCCGCTGCACCCCGCGGCGTGGTGGGGGTGGGCCCTCTCGCTCGCCGTCGTCGCCAGCCTGACGACGAACCCGCTGCTGCTCCTGCTCCTGCTCGCCGTCCTCGTCCTCGTCGTCACCGCCCGCCGCGGCGACTCACCCTTCGCGCGGGCATTCCGCTACTACCTCGTCCTCGGCGGGATCATCATCGCCATCCGGGTCGTCCTGCACGTGCTCGTCGGCCTGAAGACCGGCACGATCCTCCTGTTCACCCTGCCCGAGATCGAGCTGCCCTCGTGGGCCGCCGGCATCACCCTGGGCGGCCCGATCTACCTCGAGGGCCTGCTCCGCGCGATGGTCGAGGGCCTGCGCCTCGCGACGATCATCGCCTGTGTCGGAGCAGCCAACGCGCTCGCCAACCCCAAGCGGCTGCTGCGCGCCTTCCCCGCCGCACTGCACGACATCGGCACCGCCCTCGTCGTCGCCGTCAGCGTCGCCCCGCAGCTCGCCGAGAGCGTCGTGCGGGTCATGCGCGCCCGCACCCTGCGCGGCGACCAGCGCCGGGGGCTGCGGGGCCTGCGGCACATCGCGATCCCCGTGCTGCACGACACCCTGGAGCGCTCGATCCACCTGGCCGCGTCGATGGACGCCCGCGGCTACGGTCGGCGTGAGCACGCCACGCCTGCCGCCGAGCGCGTCACCACCGCGCTCACCCTCGGCGGCCTCGTCGTCGCGATGCTCGGGCTCTACGGCGTCTTCACCACGGTCGGGTTCAGCCTGCTCTCGTGGCCACTGCTGGCCGCTGGCCTTCTCGTCACCTGGCACGGGCTGAGGCGGGCGGGGCGGCTGGTCCGGCGCACCGCATACCGACCCGATCCGTGGCGGGCACCGGAATGGCTGACCGTCGCCAGCGGCCTGGTCGCGGTCGCGACGATCCTGGCGATCCGCCGGACCACACCCGACGCACTGGTCCTGCCGCTCGAACCGCTCGGCTGGCCGGCGCTGCCGCCGCTCGCGCTGCTCGGCCTCCTCGTGGCCGCGGCGCCCGCGGTCCTCACCCCGCCGCCGCGGGCCACCCGCGCGGTCCCCCGGACCCGGGAGCCGCAGGAGGCGGCGGCATGACACTGATCCGGTTTCAGAACGTCACGCTCACCTACGGCGACAGCCTGGGCGACGAGCTCGCGGCCACCCCGACGCTGCGCGCGGTGAATCTCCAGGTCGAGGAGGGTGAGCTCGTGCTCGTCGTCGGCCCGACCGGCTCGGGCAAGTCGACCCTGCTCGGCCTGCTCGGCGGGCACGTCCCGCACTTCACCGGCGGGCTGCTGCACGGTCGCGTCGAGGTCGCCGGGCGCGACCTGCGCGAGAACCGCCCGCGCGACCTCGCCGACGTCGTCGGGGTGGTCGGCCAGAACCCGCTGGCGGGCTTCGTCACCGACACCGTCGAGGAGGAGCTCGCGTATGCGATGGAACAGATCGGCCTGCCCCCTGCGGTCATGCGCAAGCGGGTCGAGGAGACCCTCGACCTGCTCGGGATCGCCGAGCTGCGACACGCGAGCCTGCGCGACCTGTCCGGCGGCCAGCAGCAGCGCGTCGCCATCGGGTCGGTGCTGACCGCGCACCCGCGCATCCTCGTCCTCGACGAGCCGACCTCCGCGCTCGACCCGACCGGCGCCGAGGACGTCCTCGCCGCGCTGTCGCGGCTCGTGCACGACCTCGGGGTGACCGTCGTCGTCGCCGAGCACCGGATCGAGCGGGTCATCCACCTCGCGGACTCGATCATCGAGGTCACCGCCACGGGCGAGGTCCGGCACGGCTCGCCCGCCGAGATCATGGCCGACGCCCGCGTGGCCCCGCCGGTCGTGGAGCTGGCCCGGCTGCTGCACTGGTCGCCGGTGCCGCTGTCGATCCGCGACGCCCGCCGCCGCGCCGCCCGCGACGACTCAGCACTGGTACCGGCCGAGGGCGCACCACCCTCCGGGTCGCCGCCTGCGCCCACGACGGCTGGGGCGCTCCCGGCTCGGGCACTCCCGACCGCGGTCGGCGCCGAGCGCCTCGTCGTGCGCTACGGCGACATCCCCGCGGTCGCCGACGTCACCGTGGGCTTCGACGCGGGCACGGTGAGCGTCATCATGGGCCGCAACGGCGCCGGCAAGTCCTCGCTGCTGTGGGCGATGCAGGGCTCCGGCCCGCGCACCTCCGGCACGGTCAGCACCGCCGGCACCGACCCCGCCGACCTGCCCCCCACGGAGCGGCGCCGCGCCATCACCCTCGTGCCGCAGTCTGCCGGCGACCTGCTCTACCTCGAGACCGTCGCGGCCGAGTGCGCCCAGGCCGACACCGAGAGCGGCTCACGGGCGGGCACGTGCGCCGACCTGCTCGCCGCCATGGTCCCCGGCATCGACCCGACGAGCCACCCGCGCGACCTGTCCGAGGGCCAGCGCCTCGCCCTCGTCCTCGCGGTCCAGCTCACCGGTGAGCCCGCCGTCGTCATGCTCGACGAGCCCACCCGCGGCCTCGACTACGCCGCCAAGGCCGCCCTGACACGGGTGCTGCGCGACATGGCCGTCGCCGGACGCTGCGTCGTCGTCTCCACCCACGACGTCGAGTTCGCCGCCGGTGTCGCCGACCGGGTGCTGGTCATGGCCGAGGGCGAGGTCGTCGCCGACGGCGAGCCGCACGAGATCCTCGTCTCCTCGCCCGCGTTCGCGCCGCAGGTCAGCAAGGTCCTCGCCCCGGCCCCGTGGCTCACCGTCGAGGACGTCCGCGCCGCACTCGTCGAGGCGGGTGCGCCCCGATGACCGTCACCCGCTCCCACACCCCTGCAGCGACACCCGCCCCCGGGCGTCCGCGAACCGACCGCTCACACCCGGCAAGCCCGGAGCGCACCCCGCCGCGCCGCACCCGGCTCGTCCACCTGCACGGCAGCGCCCGCCTCTCCATCGCCCTGGTGAGCATCGTCGGCCTGGCCTCCTTCCTCTGGCCGCTGCTGATCACACCCGGCTCCGGCCTCGACGACGCGGTGACCGCCCCCCTCATCCTCGCCGCGCTGCTGCCGCTCTTCGTCGTCGTCGTGCTCGCCGAGATCGCCCGCGGTGGCTTCGACGTCAAGGCCATCGCCATGCTCGGCGTCCTCTCCGCCGTCGGGGCTGCCCTGCGCCCACTCGGCGCCGGCACCGCGGGCCTGGAGACCGTCTTCTTCCTCATCATCCTGGCCGGCCGGGTCTACGGCCCGGGGTTCGGCTTCGTCCTGGGCTCGACCACCCTGCTCGGCTCGGCGCTGCTCACCGGCGGGGTCGGGCCGTGGCTGCCCTTCCAGATGATGGCGGCCGCGTGGGTGGGTCTGGGCGCAGGACTGTTGCCCCGCGCGCGGGGCAGGGCCGAGATCGGGCTGCTCGTCGCATACGGGATCGTCGCCGGCCTGGCGTACGGACTGCTGATGAACTTCTCGTTCTGGCCGTTCGCGGTCGGCCTCGAGAGCCAGCTGTCCTACGAGGCGGGCGCACCGGCCGTCGAGAACCTGCAGCGCTTCTTCGTCTTCACCCTCGCCACCTCGCTCGGCTGGGACATCGGCCGCGCCGTGACGAACTCGCTGGCCATCCTGCTCGTCGGTCCCGCCGTCCTGTCCGCCCTGCGGCGGATCGCCCGGCGCGCGGCTTTCGATCGCACCCCCTCCTGATAAGAATGTGGCCATGAGCTTCGGCAGCAGCGGCTACTCCGGCGACGACATCGCCAGCGGCGACTACACGGGCGGGGTCGACGTCGAACGTCGCGAGGGGTGGCTCAGCCGCGAGGACCTCGAGTCGGTGCGCGGCCGGATGCCGATCCTGTACGTCGATGCCGTGCCGGTCCGGGTCGACGGCGCCGGTGCCGTCACCGCGGTCGGCCTGCTCCTGCGGGCCCGCGACGACGGCACGATCGCCCGCGAGCTCGTCTCCGGCCGGGTGCTGTACCACGAGCGGGTCCGCGACGCCCTGATGCGCCACCTCGAGAAGGACCTCGGCCCGGTTGCACTCCCCCAGGTGCCCCCGAGCCCGCAGCCGTTCACCGTGGCCGAGTACTTCCCCACGCCGGGCGTCACCCCGTTCCACGACGCGCGCCAGCACGCCGTCTCGCTCGCCTTCGTCGTCCCCGTCGCCGGCGACTGCGCGCCGCAGCACGACGCCCTCGACCTCTCCTGGCTCACGCCGGAGGAGGCACTCATGGTCGGCATCCTCGAGGAGATGCCCGGCGGCCACGGGGTGCTGCTGCGCCAGGCGCTCAGCCACCTCGGCTACGCCGTCTGATCCCTTCGCCCGGCTACTGCGTGCGGGTCAGGGTGATCTCGACGTCGTCCTCGACGACGAGCAGGTTGACGTCGAAGCCGTTGCCGCGGGCGATGATCGCGCCCGAGGCGACCGCGGTGCTGTACTGGTCGCTCGTGCCGGGCAGGAACTCGTAGCCCGCTGCGGGCAGCTCGGTCCGGTAGAACGCGAAGGCGTCGGCCCCGGACGGCACCGTGAACATCACGTTGGCGTTGTCGTCCGTCACCGTCGGGTCACCGAGGATCGTCAGCTCGGGCGGCACGGGGAAGTCCAGGGGCAGCAGCTGGGCGAGCGCGGCGGCGTCCCGCCCGAGCGGGGTGGCCGTGCCGCCGGGAGCCGCGGTGGTCGGCGCGGCGGTCGCCGTCTCGGTCGGTGCGGCGGTCGTGGGCGACTCGCTCGGCGTCTCGGTCGGGGTCGGGGTCGCCGTCTCGCTCGCCGTCGTGGCCGGCGTGCTCGGGACGGGCTCGACCTCGTCCTCGGAGCACGCGGTGAGCCCGGCGACCAGGACGAGGGCGCAGGTGACCGCGGCGCGGCGGAGCAGGACGGGACGCGTCATGACCCCATCGTCACACCCGCCACACGCATCACAAAGCCCCCACGCCGGGGGGTGTGCCCGACTGCGGGCGGCGAGCAGCGCATACGGCCTCGTCGCAGACCCGCGCTCAGCCTCGGCGGCGCCGGCGACGAGGTGACCCGGGTTGCGCCTTGGCCTGCTTCTTGGCGTTGAACTTGTCGATCGTGCGGGTGCGGTCGTGCTCCTCCTTGCGCCGCGCCTCCTCCGGCGTCGGCGCGGTGCCGCCGAGCCGCGCGGGCAGGAACCGCAGGTCGGGCCCGGTGAGCGTCGGGTATGCCGTGATCTGCTCCTCGAGCTGGATCCGCATGATCTCGTGGAGACGCTCGGTCGCCTCGGTCACGTCCTCGTCCGGGCCGACGTGCATCGGCGGGCCGATCCGGATGAACACCGGGATCTTGGAGCGGCTCAGCCGCTTCGGCAGGTGCTTGGTCCACACCCGGTGCGAGCCCCAGACGGTGGTCGGCAGGATCGGCACGCCGGCCTCCTGCGCCATCCGCACCGCGCCGGACTTGAACTCCTTGAGCTCGAAGGACAGCGACATCGTCGCCTCGGGGAAGACGCCGACGATCTCGCCGGCCTTGAGGGCGTCGATCGCGGCCTGCAGCGATCCCTGGCCGGCCCGCCGGTCGACGGGGATGTGCTTCATCCCCCGCATGAGCGGACCGGTCATGCCGTGCTCGAAGACCGACTTCTTGGCCATGAAACGCGCCACCCGCTTGTGCTTGCGCAGTGCGAGCCCGGCGAAGGTGAAGTCGAGGTAACCCTGGTGGTTGATGGCCTGGACTGCGCCACCCGTGCGCGGCACGTACTCCTCGCCCTCGATCCGGAACTTCAGGCCCATGGTGAAGAACGCGGTGCGGGCGAACCCGATCACGGGGGTGTAGACGGGCTCCATGGCGCTAACCCTACGGGAGCGTAGTAATACCGGTTCGGTCCTGTCCCACAGGTCTGGGAAGATAGCCGCCATGACCCACGACCTCACCCCATCCCGTGCTGCCTCGATCCCCGAGCGGCCCTCGCTGGAGGGCCTCGAGGAGAAGTGGACGCAGGTATGGAGCGAGGAGCAGACCTACGCCTTCGACCGGCAGCGGGCACTGTCGGGCGACCGCTCGGACGTGTTCTCCATCGACACCCCGCCGCCGACCGCGTCGGGTTCGCTGCACATCGGTCACGTGTTCTCCTACACGCACACCGACTGCATGGCCCGCTACAAGCGGATGGCCGGCTTCAACGTCTTCTACCCGATCGGGTGGGACGACAACGGCCTGCCGACCGAGAAGCGCGTGCAGAACTACTACGGCGTCCGCGGGGACGCCACGCTGCCCTACGACCCCGACTTCACCCCGCAGCACCAGGGCGGCCGCACGTCGACGAAGTCCTCCGACGAGGTCGCGATCAGCCGGCAGAACTTCATCGAGCTCTGCGACGTCCTCACGGTCAAGGACGAGGAGGCCTTCGAGTCCCTGTTCCGGCGGCTGGGTCTCAGCCTGGACTGGACCATCTCGTACCGCACCATCGACGACCACTCCCGGGCCACCTCGCAGCTCGCCTTCATCCGCAACGTCGAGCGCGGCGAGGCCTACCAGGCCGAGGCACCGGGCCTGTGGGACGTGACCTTCCAGACGGCGGTCGCCCAGGCCGAGCTCGAGGCCCGCGACTACCCCGGCCATTACTACCGGGTCCCCTTCCACGGCACCTCCGAGGCCGGCGAGCCGATGCCCGTGCACATCGAGACGACCCGCCCCGAGCTGATCCCGAGCGTGGTCGCGCTCATCGCGCACCCCGACGACGAGAGGTATGCGGGGCTCTTCGGCCGCACGGTCCGTTCCCCTCTGTTCGGGGTCGAGATCCCCGTCCTGGCCCACCCCGCCGCCGAGATGGACAAGGGCGCCGGCATCGCGATGTGCTGCACGTTCGGCGACCTGACCGACGTGCTGTGGTGGCGCGAGCTGCAGCTGGCGACGCGCTCGGTCATCACCCGCACCGGCCGGCTGCAGCGTGAGCTGCCGGAGTGGCTGGCGGACGGACCGGGCGCCGAGCTCTATGCAGAGGGCCTCGCCGGCAAGACCGCGTTCTCAGCGCGTGAGGCCATCGTCGGGGCGCTGCGCGAGTCGGGCGACCTCGAGGGCGAACCGACCCCGACCCAGCGCAAGGCGAACTTCTACGAGCGGGGCGAGAAGCCGCTCGAGATCGTCACCTCCCGGCAGTGGTACATCCGCAACGGCGGCCGCGACGCCCACCTCAACGACGCCCTCGTCGCCCGGGGCGACGAGATCGACTTCCACCCCTCGTTCATGCGGGCCCGCTACGCGAACTGGGTGCGGGGTCTCAACGGCGACTGGCTCGTCTCCCGTCAGCGGTTCTTCGGCGTCCCGATCCCGGTGTGGTACCCGGTCGACGCCGACGGCGAGGTGGACTACGCCCACCCGATCCTGCCGACCCCCGAGCAGCTGCCGGTCGACCCGGCCGCCAACCCCCCGGCCGGGTACGAGGAGTCCCAGCGCGGCGCGCCAGGCGGCTTCGTCGGCGACCCCGACATCTTCGACACGTGGGCGACGTCGTCGCTGACCCCGCACATCGCCGGCGGATGGCGCACCGGGGACCCGGTCTGGGAGAAGGTCTTCCCGATGGACCTGCGCCCGCAGGGCCACGACATCATCCGCACCTGGCTGTTCGGCTCGGTGGTGCGCTCGCACTTCGAGCACGGCAGCGTGCCGTGGACCAACGCGGCGATCTCGGGCTGGATCCTCGACCCGGACCGCAAGAAGATGTCCAAGTCCAAGGGCAACGTCGTCACCCCCGAGGACGTCGTCAAGCAGCACTCCGCCGATGCGGTGCGCTACTGGGCCGCCAGCGGCCGGCTCGGCACCGACGCCGCCTATGACGTCGGCCAGATGAAGGTCGGCCGCCGGCTGGCGATCAAGATCCTCAACGCGAGCAAGTTCGCGCTCTCCTTCGGACAGGTGTCCGGCGACACCACGGAGGCTCTCGCCGCGCAGGTCACCGACCCGCTGGACCAGGCCCTGCTGGCCTCACTGCGCGACGTCGTCGCCAAGGCCGGCGCCGGCTTCGAGTCGTGGGACTACACCCGCAGCCTCGAGGTGACCGAGACGTGGTTCTGGAGCTTCTGCGACGACTATCTCGAGCTCGTCAAGGACCGCGCCTACGGCGGGCGGGGCGAGGAGGGCGCGGCAAGTGCCCGGGCCACGCTCCGACTGGCGCTCGACGTCGTGCTGCGGCTCTTCGCGCCGATCCTGCCCTATGTCACCGAGGAGGTCTGGAGCTGGTTCCACGACGGCTCGGTGCACCGCGCGTCCTGGCCGACCGCCGACGAGCTGCCGAGCGTCGGTGACGCGACCGTGCTCGCCTCGGTCGGCTCGGCTCTCGCTGCGATCCGCAAGACCAAGTCCGAGGCCAAGGTCGGTATGCGCACCGAGCTCTCCGCCGTGACGCTCACCGGCCCCGAATCGGCCCTGGCCCAGGTGCGGGTGGCCGAGGCCGACCTGCGGGCCGCGGGACGGGTCACCGGCACGCTCGACTATGCCCCGAACGGCAGCGCGAGCGAGCCGGTCGGTGCGCGCGACGTGGAACTCGTCGTCCCGAACGGGTAGCAGCCCTGTCGGGTCGCATGTCCTCCGCCGGGCCGCTACGCTCAGGACTGCTCATACCCAGCTGACTGCAGTCGGCAGTCGGTTCGAGTCGGCCCGGTGGTGGTACCCATGTCGGATCCCCTGTCCCTGTCGGTCATCGGCGCGGCCGTCGCCGTAGAGGGTGTCAAGTTCCTCTACCGCCAGGCCGACGCCCTCCTCGAGGCCTGGAAGGTGCGCCGCAGGCGAGGAGCGGAGGTCGGGGCCGGTGAGGTCCTCGACGTCCCCGTCGAGCCCACCGCGGCTCTCTCCGCTGCGCCGAACGAGGACGGCGCCGACGCGGCCCGCGTCAAGGCCGCCGCCGAGCAGCTCGAGGAGCTCGCGACAGCGCTCTTCCCCTACGCCGTGGACGGGCGGCCTCTTCGCCTGGACGACTCCGAACTGGCCCAGAAGGCCGGGCTCCTCCGCGAGCTCCTCGAGGCTGTGTACGGTCAGCCGCTGACGTTCAAAGGTGAGCAGCGGGAGCGCACCGGCGCGGACGTCGAGGTCGAGCAGATCCTCACCCGGCTGAGGGACAGCACTGTCACCGGGATCGGGGAGGCCGCCGTCGGCGACGGGAGTAGCGTCAACGTCAGGCAGAAGGTCGACGAGGCCGAGGGCACCGTCATCACCGGCATCGGCAGTGTCACCGTCGGGAGCAACGCTCCACCGATGCCGCCCGACGACCCGGCGATCGCCCGGGACGCGGAAGAGCGCTGGCTCCGCGACAAGGACGAGATCGAGCGGGTCAGGAAGGCCGCCGCCGAGGGCGACCTGTCGCCCGTCAACTCGAAGGAGCAGCTGTCCGAGCGTCGGAAGCGGCTGGAAGAGAAGGGCCTCGACCTCGAGGGGATCGTCGGAGACGACGACTCGCTGTGGGCACATTTCCTCGCCGCCGGGCTGCGCGCGACCTCGGCGGTCGCCCTCATCGCCAGGGTTCGCCCCAACACGGTCATGCGGCCGCTCGGCACCGGCGTCCTGATCTCGGAGAACCTCGTGATGACCAACCACCACGTGCTCCCGGACGTCGAGACGGCCAAGGGGGCATCTGCGGTGTTCGACTACGGCCACGACGAGAACGGCAACCCCCGCCGCGAGGTCGTGGTGCCGCTCGACGTCGACGCGGGGTTCTTCGCCGACGAGGCGCTCGACTTCGCGGTCGTCGCCATCCGCCCTGACGAGTCACTGAAGACTCGCCGGCCGATGCGACTGATCGCCGAGCCGGGCAAGATCCTCATGGGTGAGCGCGTCAACGTGATCCATCACGCGGGCGGCGAGCGGGCGCGCGTCTCCATCCGGGCCAACCGGCTGGTCGCGGAGGACGAGGACTGGCTGCGCTACACCAGTGACACCCGGCGCGGCTCGTCCGGCTCTCCTGTCTTCAACGACCAGTGGGAGCTGGTCGCCCTGCACCATGCCGGCATCTCCGATCCGGACAAACCACAGGACAGGGATGCGGCGAGCGCCAACGAGGGTGCGCGGGTCAGCCGCATCGTGGCGGCTCTCAGGACCGCTCAGGTGGACGGGCCGCTGAGCGCCCTGCTCGACGTCGCACTCTCGACGACCGAGGAGGACTGATGACCGCCACCGTTGTCCTGCTGCACGGACGCAGCCAGGAGTTCAAGGACGTCGCGGCGCTGACGCAGAGCTGGCTGGACGGACTCGACATCGGCCTTCGCTCAGCCGGGCACCCCCCGGTGCGGCGCCACGAGGTCGTCATGCCGTTCTACGGCAACGAGCTGTACCACGCCACGGCCGCGAGTGCCGCCGCACCCATCCGGTTGGAGAGCACCGTCGACCGGCCGGGGCCCTTCCACCCGCACCTCCCGGCCGAGGTCGGCGAGGTGGAGCGCATGCTCCTGGCGGACCAGGCTCGCGAGGCACGGGTCCCCGTGGTGCAACAGGAGGGGATCGACGCGGTGCTCTCGTGGGGGCTCGCGCGGCGTGTCCTGGACTCACTCGCGCGCAGGACTCGGGTCGACCAGGCCATCATCACCGAACACCTGCGGGACGTCGCGGTCTACCTCACCGTGGGCCGGGATGCCGTTCTCTCCCGTGTCCGACGGGACCTGCCCGACGATGGCGACCTCGTCGTGGTCAGCCACAGTCTCGGCACCGTGGTCGCACGGGACCTCCTGGTCGACCAGGGACTGAGGGCGCGGACGGCCCTCTGGGTGACCGCCGGCTCCCCGCTCGGCATCGACGCAGTCCGTCGCAACCTCCTGCCCGGTGGCCAGACCAACCCCGCAGTCCCGTGGGTCAGCACCTACGACGTCAACGACATCGTCGCCCTCGGCCACCCGTTCGCGCCGAAGTGGGGATCACCCGAGGTCATCGACATCGAGGTGGAGAACGACGCCGAGCCGCACTCCATCGTGCGGTACCTCTCCCATGCGGACGTCGCCGTCCACATCGGCAGGGCCCTGGCCACCACCGCGGGTGCGCCCGGCCCGTGAGTGCCACACCGAAGGTCCCGCCCCGTCTCGTCTCGGCCAACGCCCGCTTCACGGGGCGGTCCTGGGCGCTCGAGCGGATCGAGGAGTGGTTGGCCTCGGGCAGCTCCCTGCTGGTTCTGACCGGCGACCCCGGGACCGGGAAGTCGGCTCTCGCAGCCTGGCTCGTCGGTGTCGGCCCGCCGCCGCCCGAGAGTGAGTCGGCACTGGCTCTGACACGGCTCCGCGAGCGCTGGGACGCCGTCCACTTCTGCGCTCTGCAATGGGAGCGGGGCTCGGCCGACCCCCGTCAGTTCACCGAGACGCTCGCTCTGCAGCTGGCCGAGCTGGACGGTTTCACTGCGGCCGCCCTCGACTCCCTCAAGCCCCTGGTCAGCGTCAACCAGACCGTCGATGCCAAGGACTCCGTGGTCACCGGCATCGGAACGCTGACCATCCAGGGCCTGGACACCCTCGAAGTGTTCCGGGCCTGTGTGGTCGCTCCGCTCACCCGCGTCATGGAGCGCAACCCCGACCTGGATCTGGTCGTACTCGTCGACGGCCTGGACGAGACGACGGTCATGCCGGGTCGGACCGTCATCGACCTGATCCCCTCCCTCCTGAGCGTCCCGCGAGTGCATCTCCTCGTCGGAACACGCAACCAGACGGAGATCCTGGACGATCTGGACGACGGCAGCGGACTCGTCGGGTATCTGGACCTGTCCGCCGGCACTCTGCGATCGGCGGCCGACGAGGACCTCAGGCGCTACGTCGTGGATCGACTCTCGTCGTCGAACGAGGACGACACGAGGTCTGCCGTGGACAACATCGTCCGGGCCTCCGAGGGCAACTTCGCCTACGCGACGTACCTCCTCGACGAAGTGACCTCGGGGGCGCGCCCCGTGACCGACCTCGAGGGGCTGCCCCGAACGCTCTACGGCCTCTACGAGATCTCGCTGTCACGGTTGCGGGACCAGGACGAGGCCCGGTGGGAGGAGGACTACTGGCCCCTTCTCGGGCTGGTCACCGTCTCGTTCCGGGGTGCGCCCACGCCGTCGCTCGGTGCGTGGGCGGGCGTGGAGGACGAGGGTCTGCTCGTCCAGACGCTCACCGAGCTCGCGCCGATCGTGCGGTTCGACGACGCCGTCGGCGGGTGGCGCCTGTTCCATCGCTCCATGGCCGAGTTCCTCTCGTCCCGCACCATTCCCAAGCACGGGTCGGTCGTCCCGAACCGGTGGTTCGTCGGCCCTGCCCGGTGGCACCGCCAGATCGCGGACCACTATCTCGGTGCGGCGAGCGGCGCGAGCGGCTGGGACTCGGTCGATGACTACGGAGTGCGCAACGTCCTCCAGCACCTCGAACGCGCGGCTGCGCTCTCGGTGGACGCGGGTGCGCGGCAGGAGAGCGACGAGATCCTGGGATCGATCTCCGCACTGCTCCGGACTCCGGCGTTCCACGCCGCCCAGCAGGCCAGCACTCGGGCCGAGGACCCGTACGCCCGGGACGTGCGGGCGGCCGTCATCCTCCTGCTCGAGCACCGACCCCTGGCCGCGGTACTCGAGGTGCTGGAGTCCCTCGCCCACGACCCGCGCCCTCCCGTGCGGGCGATCGTCGTCGAGGCCCTGGTCCGCGCATACAGCACCGGTCCTGCGGCGGTCCGCGACCTGCTGTCGCGTCAGCTGCGGGGCGAGCCCACGGAACAAGGTGTCGCCTTGAACGTCATGCGGTTCCTCGGTTCCGCGGCAATCGACCTGTTCGTCGAGGCGGCCTCGTCAACCACCGCGGACGTCCGTCGAACGACGGTGATCGCCTTGTACCTTCTTCACCGAGGCGGGTCGGACAACGTCGCGACCGAGGTGATGTCCACGATCGCGGGGCAGGTCCGGCCCAGCGTCATGCCCCGGGCCATAACCAGGCTCGAGTTCCTCAGCGACCTCTCGATCGCGGTCTACGCCAACCATTGCGAGCTCAAGGAGGTGGGCGACGCCACCAGCGAGCTGTGGCGAACCGTCCTCAAGGAGCGGCTGCACCTCGGTGTCGTCAACCGACCCGCGCTCGAACCGTTCCTGCGGGCCGTCGTGTCCGGCGCGTTCGCGAGCCGTATCGCCGAGACGGCGTGGCTGTCAGACCCGAGCACCGGACCCCAGCCTCTGAACGTGTCAGCTGACGACACTGACCGAGTCCGTCGTGTCATCGCCGCCCTGGATCCCGGTATCGACCCGGAGACAGTCGAGGCGGATCTGAAGATGCTCCTCGGCTCTGCGATCCCCCTGCTTCGCGTCACCGCCGCGATGGTGCTGAACGTCCACGCCCATGTCGACCTCGAGAGGACGGCCGCGCTCGCAAACCGGCTGTTCGACCAGGTGGGCGGTGAGGCGAGGCTCTGGACCGTGCTGGCCTTCACGATCCGGCTGCCTCAGGCCCCCGACGGGTGGACCGAGGTGGTGGAGGCCCTGACCCTTCGTCTCCTCGGTGAAGCGCCCACCGTATTCGCCGCCCCCGCGGCAGGAGCGTTCGAGGGCTTCGACATCGCCCTGCTGCCCCTCGGCACGGCGTATGCCGAGGATGGTCGTCAGGACCTCGGCGTCGTGGCTCGCATCCTCGATGGAACGGAGCCCGTGCCCGACAGCACTGTACGACGTCGAACGATCGAGTGCCTCGCACCGGTCGGAATGACGCACCCCGACCTCGTTCTCGCCGCCCTCGGGCCTGTCGTCAGCACCCGGGACCCGGACCTCGAGGACAGTCTGGTGCGGTGCCTGGCCGTCGTTCGGGTCGCTCACCCCGAGATGGTCGACCAGATGCTCGCGGCGGCGGACCTGGCGGATCTGCGCGAGGAGGTCGTGGCCGCCACCGACGTCCAGGCCGTCTGGCGCTACGTATGGTGGCTCGGCCTGTACAAGAATGCCGTCCATCAGGCGTTGCGCTATCCCCTGATGCGTCGACAGCTGCTGCAAGGTGGCCTCCTGGAGCTGGTCGAGGCGCGATCGGCACGGAGGTTCCTCTCGAGGTTCACCAGCATCGTGCTGCGAATGGTTCGGGAGGCCGACTACGAGCTCATCAGGTGGACCAGAGACTGAAGGAGGCGCCGTGCTCTCATGGCGGGAGGTCCGCTCCTTCGCACGCGTGACCGCCCTGTGCGGGACGTTCGGTCCGCTGTTCACAGGCGTCGGGAGCGTGGCCGACAGGGCGTCCCCTCCAACCCTGACGACGATCGCCCTGATCCTGGGCGTCGGC
>JBAUUB010000345.1:0-9946 GCA_049582485.1 Dermatophilaceae bacterium | reverse complement strand
ACCACGCCCACGCCCACGCGCCCACCGAGACGAGCTGACTCGCAAGCCTCGTCCGATACCAATGACCGCGGCCCGGTCGGGATGCCCAGCATCCCGGCCGGGCCGCGACCATGTCCGTCATGCCCTCGCTGGTGGATGCGACGGTGATGACGCGACCGCCATCACGGTGCGACGATGACGTCGTGCCGGAGGACTTCGTCATCGCCCGCAACCCGGAGGTCGACAGCACCCTGCCCTACCTGGTCCGCATCCCGCTCGGACCACACGGCATCGTGCTCAAGGCCCGGGAGACCTGGCCACGCACGGCGAAGGTGTACTGCCACCGGGCCGAGACCTGGCCGGAGGACGCGGAGGTCGTCGAGCGCGTGCCGACCCGGTCGTGCGTGCGGCGCGGAGCCGCCATCGACCTCGTCCTCGACCGCGGCCGGGAGAACCGCTCGCAGTTCGTCCTCACCCACGTCCGCGGTGGCCGGGAGGCGATCTTCTGGCAGACCGGCCGGACGACGAAACAGGCCCGGCCGCGCGGGACCCTCCCGACCGCCCGCGCATCGGGCCGGGAGGACCTGACCATCTTCGTCGACAGCCACGAGCGGTACGCCTGGCGCTTCTCCGGCCAGCAGGCGACGATCGAGCGGCGCGCTCTGCCCGCCGGTGACTACGCCGTCGAGCTCGACGGCCGGGTGGTCGCCGCCGTCGAGCGCAAGTCGCTGTCGGACCTCGTCAGCACCCTGACCAGCGGCCGGCTGCGCTACGTCCTGGCGGACCTCGCCGGCCTGGACCATGCGGCGGTCGTCGTCGAGGACCGCTACTCGCGGATCCTCGGGCTCGACCATGTCCGCCCGGCCGTCGTGCTCGACGGCCTCGGGGAGTGTCAGGCCCGCTTCCCCGCCGTGCCGGTCGTCTTCACCGAGACCCGTGCGCTGGCTCAGGAGTGGACGTTCCGCTTCTTCGGCGCAGCGCTGTCGCGGGCCGAGGACGAGAGCGGCGCCGAGCGCCGCTTCGCGGACCTGGTCCAGGCGGGGCCGCTGCCGGCGCCCGAGCCGACCACCGCACAGGTGCGTGCCTGGGCGCGCGAGCACGGCATACCCGTTCCGGACCGCGGTCGGCTGCGACCGGAGGTCTGGGCCGCCTACCGGGACCGATAGGTTGGCCGACATGCGTACTCTCAACGGAATCGACGAGCTCGAGAGCCTCGTCGGCCAGCACCTCGGGACCAGCGAGTGGGTGGACATCACCCAGGAGCGCATCGACGCCTTCGCCGAGGCGACCGGCGACCACCAGTGGATCCACGTCGACACCGAGCGGGCCAAGGACGGGCCGTTCGGGACGACCATCGCGCACGGCTATCTCACCTTGAGTCTGCTGCCGCTGTTCTACAGCACGATCTATCGGGTCGAGGGCGTGCGGATGGGGATCAACTACGGCGCCAACAAGGTCCGCTTCCTCGCCCCCGTGCCGGTGGGCTCCCGGCTGCGCGGCTCGATCGAGGTGGGCGAGGTCAAGCGGGACGCGAACCGCGGTGCCCAGGTGACGTGGAACGTCACCGTCGAGCTCGAGGGGTCCGACAAGCCCGCCTGCTACGCCGAGGCCATCTCGGTCATGTACGCGTGAGCACCCGCGACCTGCCCGGCGCCGACCTGGGCGCGCTGGCCACCTGGCTGCACGAGAACCACCCCGGGGTCGTCCAGGGCGACCTGACGGGCACCCTCGTTCCCGGTGGGAAGTCCAACCTCACCTACATCGTCACCGACGACTCGGGTGGCGAGGTCGTCCTCCGGAGGCCCCCACTCGGTCACGTGCTCGCGACTGCGCACGACATGGGACGCGAGTCCCGGGTCATGAGCGCCCTGGCCGGGTCGGCCGTCCCCGTCCCCCGGGTCCTGGCCGTCTGTTCCGACGAGTCCGTCCTGGGGGCGCCCTTCTACGTGATGAGCAGGGCCAGCGGGGCGGCGTACCGGACCCGGGAGGAGCTCGACGAGCTCGGCGTGGAGCGCACGGCGGCGATCATCGAGCGCCTCATGACCGTCCTCGCCGACCTGCACTCGATCGACCCCGCGGAGGTCGGGCTGAGCGACTTCGGCCGGCCGGAGGGATTCCTCGCCCGCCAGGTCCAGCGCTGGCGCAAGCAGTTCGACGCCTCACGCAGCCGCGAGCTGCCCGGGGAGACGGCGCTGTTCGAGGCCCTCGCGGAGAACGTGCCGGTCCAGGGTCCGACGGGGGTCGTCCACGGGGACTACCGACTCGACAACTGCCTCGTCGACGTCACGTTGCCCGGCGACCCGCTCACGGCGGTGCTGGACTGGGAGATGTCGACGATCGGCGACCCACTGACCGACCTCGCCCTGCTCCTCGTGTACTCCGACCTCGGCCGCAACCCCGCGTGGAGTGCGGCCGTCACGACCGCTCCGCTCGCCGCCGGCTACCCCTCGAACGACGACCTCATCGAGCGGTATGCGTCGGTCAGCGACCGCGACCTGACCCACCTGCCGTGGTACGTGGCTCTCGCGAACTACAAGCTGGCCGGGGTGATGGAGGGCATCCACTTCCGGTTCGTGCAGGGTAAGACCGTCGGCGCCGGCTTCGAGCACGCCGGCGGTGGGGTGCACATGCTGCTCGAGAACGGCCTGTCCGCTCTGCGCCCCTGACGCGTTGGGCGCCTCTCAGGCTGCCGGCGAGAACACGACGCGTCCGACGGTGCGCCCGTCGGCGAGCGCCTGGACCCCGGCGGGGACCTCGTCCAGGCCGCGCGTCTCCCCGATGAGCGGACGAACGACTCCTTTGTCGGCGAGCCGGGTGAGCTCCTCGTGGCACTCCCGGACCGCGTCCGGATCCTGGGCGGCGTACAGCCCCCAGTGCAGACCGAGGATCGAGTAGTTCTTCACGAGCGCGTGGTTGAGCGCCGCCTGCTGCATCTCCCCGCCGGCGAAGCCGATGACGAGGATTCGGCCCTCGAAGGCGATGCACTTGGTCGAGCGCTGGTAGGTCTCTCCGCCCACCGGGTCGAACACGACGTCGGCACCCCGACCACCGGTGACGTCCTTGACCACCTCGACGAAGTCCTGCGCGTGCCGGTCGACGACGACGTCGGCCCCCAGCCTGCGGGCGTACTCGGCCTTGTCCGGTCCGCCCACGACACCGATGACCCGAGCACCGGCGGCCTTGCCGAGCTGGATGGCCGCCGAGCCCACTCCGCCGGCGGCGGCGTGGATCAGCAGCGTCTCCCCCTTCTGGATCCGCGCCCGGCGGTGCAGCGCGAACCATCCGGTCTGGTAGCCGATGAACAGAGCCGCAGCCTCCTCGTGGGTCAGCGACACGGGGGCGGCGAAGGTGCCCGCGGAGTCGAGCACCGCATACTCGGCGAACGCTCCGTGCGGCAGGACCGTCCCGCCGATGACGCGGTCCCCGGCCGACCAGTCCCTGACGTTCGGCCCGACGTCGACCACCTCGAAGCAGCCCTCGACCCCGGGGGTGAAGGGCAGCGGCGGCCGGACCTGGTACATCCCGCGGCACATGAGCACGTCGGGGAAGTTCGCGGGTGTGGCCAACGTGCGGACCAGCAGCTGGGCGCCGTGGATCTCCGGGATCTCGATGTCGGCCTCGGTGAGGACGTCCTTGGGCTCGCCGAGCTCGGTCACCTGCCATGCGCGCATAGGCCGACCCTACGATGGATCGATGGGCAATGACGCGAATCACCGGGTGGAGCACGACACAATCGGACCGGTCGAGGTGCCGGCCGACCGGCTGTGGGGGGCGCAGACGCAACGGTCCCTGCAGAACTTCGACATCAGCGGGGAGCGCCAGCCGCGCGAGATCATCCGGGCGCTGGCGATCGTCAAGCGTTCGAGCGCGATCGTCAACGCCCGCCTCGGCGTCCTCCCTCAGGACCGGGCCGACGCCATCGTCAGGGCCGCGGACGAGGTGCTCGCCGGAGGGCACGACGACGAGTTCCCCCTTGTCGTGTGGCAGACCGGCTCGGGCACGCAGTCGAACATGAACATGAACGAAGTGCTCGCGAACCGGGCCAGCGAGCTCCTCGGCGGCGGCCGCGGCGAGGACCGGCTCGTGCACCCGAACGACGACGTCAACAAGAGCCAGTCGAGCAACGACGTCTACCCGACGGCGATGCACGTCGCGGCCGTCGAGGGCGTCGAGCGGAACCTATTGTCGGGGTTGGAGCAGCTTCGGGCGACCCTGGCGACCAAGGCCGCCGAGCTCGACGAGGTCGTCAAGATCGGCCGGACGCACCTGATGGACGCGACCCCGCTGACGCTCGGCCAGGAGATGAGCGGGTGGGTGGCCCAGCTCGAGCACGCCGAGCGGCACCTGCGGGACGCACTCCCCCACGTGCGCGAGCTGGCCCTCGGCGGCACGGCCGTCGGGACCGGCCTGAACACGCCGCAGGGGTATGCGGAGGCCGTCGCCGCGGAGATCGCCGAGTTCAGCGGGCTCGGGTTCGTGACGGCGCCCAACAAGTTCGAGGCGCTGGCGACCTGTGACGGGCTCGTCCAGCTCCATGGAGCCCTCAAGGGGCTGGCCGCGGGCCTGATGAAGATCGCCAACGACGTCCGCTGGATGGCGAGCGGGCCGCGCTCGGGGCTCGGCGAGATCAGCATCCCGGCGAACGAGCCCGGCAGCTCGATCATGCCGGGCAAGGTCAACCCCACCCAGAGCGAGGCCCTGACGATGCTCGCCGCCCAGGTCATGGGCAACGACGTCGCGGTGTCTGTCGGCGGAGCGTCCGGCAACTTCGAGCTCAACGTGTTCCGCCCGATGATCGCGCACAACGTCAGCCAGTCGATCCGGCTGCTCGCCGATGGCATGCGCAGCTTCGAGGAGAACTGCGCCCGGGGCATCGAGCCGAACCACGACCGGATCACGGAGCTGCTCGAGCGCTCGCTCATGCTCGTCACGGCGCTCAACACGCACATCGGCTACGACAAGGCCGCCCAGATCGCCAAGCGGGCCCACAGCGAGGGCACGACGCTGCGCGAGGCCGCCGTCGCAAGCGGGCACCTCACCGGCGAGGAGTTCGACGCGTGGGTCGTGCCGGGCGACATGATCGGCCGGCGCTGAGCCTGCCGGTCGCCTGAGACGTCAGCGAGGAGACGATGGGCACAACACCGCTCGATCCCGAGCGCGAGCGGGCGCTCGCGGTGGACCTGTACAACCGGGTGTGGACGCTGCTCGAGGACACCACCTCGGCGGAGCGGCAGGACGAGGTCGTCCACTGCGCCCACGCGAGCGCGTGGCACTGGTCCCAGGTCGGCACGGCTCAGAACCGCGCCATCGGCGAGTGGCAGCTGTCCCGGGTGTATGCGGTGCTCGCCCGGGCCGAGCCCGCGCTCCACCACGCACACCGAGCGCACGACCTGGCCCAGGAGGTCGGCGACGTCCCCTGGCTGCTCGCCAGCGCATACGAGGGCCTGGCCCGGGCGTATGCGGTGGCCGGCGACCACGACCAGGCGCGGCTCTGGCGGGCCCGCGCGATCGCGGCTCTCGGTGAGCTCGACGACGAGGAGGACCGCGAGATCGTCCGCGCCGACATCGACTCGCTGCCCGACCTCGGCTGACGGCGCCGGGGCCGAACGGCCGGTACCGGCCGGTAGGGATGGTCACCGTCCCACCGCAGCAGTACCCTCACGCCACAGTCTGTTCGTGGCAAGGAGCGGGACGATGGACCGACGAACCCTGGCTAGTGTGATGGCGGCCTCTGCGCTGACCCTGGGCGCGACGGCGCCCGCGGTGGCCGCACCACCCGCGCACGAATCCTTCGTTGTGGTGCTCGACCGGGGCACGACCAACGTTCCGGCCGTGGCGGCCGAGCTGGCGCGCGGTGCCGGCGGGCGGGTCGGCTTCGTCTACGAACACTCGATCCAGGGCTTCTCGCTCACGGCCAGCGCGGCCGCAGCCGCGGCGCTGGCCCGCAACCCGCGGGTGGCCTACGTCGAGCCCGACATGGAGGTCTCCGTCGCGGCCCAAGGCACCCCGACCGGCATCTCGCGCAGCTTCGCGGCCGGCAACTCCGCGATCGACATCGACGGCCAGGACGACAGTCGTGTGGACGTCGACGTCGCGGTCATCGACACGGGCGTCGACTGGCAGCACCCCGACCTCGATGTGGTCGACGGCATCAACTGCGCGGCCGGCAGCATCTTCCGGACGACCTGCACGGGGAACGGCGACGACGACCACTACCACGGCACGCACGTGGCCGGCACGGTCGCCGCGATCGACAACGGCGTGGGCGTGGTCGGTGTGGCACCGGGAGCCCGGATCCACGCCGTCAAGGTGCTCAACTCCCAGGGCTCGGGCTACACCTCCTGGATCATCGCGGGCATCGACTGGGTGGCTGCTCGTTCGGACATCATCGAGGTGGCGAACATGAGCCTCGGCGGGAGCGGCTACAGCCAGGCGCAGTTCGACGCCATCCAACGGGCCGTGAACAAGGGTGTGGCCTTCGCGGTGGCCGCGGGCAACTCGGACGCCGATGCCAACGGGTTCAGCCCCGGTGGGTTCAGCAACGTGCTGTCCGTGTCCGCACTCGCCGACTTCAACGGGCTTCCGGGCGGGGGGGCGGCCTCGACGTGCCGCGCCGACGTGGACGACACCCTCGCGAACTTCTCGAACTGGGGGTCCGCGGTCGACATCGCCGCGCCCGGCGTCTGCATTCGCTCCACCTACCCGATGGAGCGGGGCGAGTACGGCACGATCTCCGGTACGTCGATGGCGTCGCCGCACGTCGCCGGGGCGCTGGCCCTGCTCGCGAGCAAGGGCTTCACCAGGAGTGCCACCGGTGTCACCGGGCTGTACAACCAGGTGAAAGGCGCGGGAAACCTGAACTGGACCGACGACTCCGGCGACGGCGTCAAGGAGCGCCTTCTCGACGTCGGCGACGAGGCGGTCTTCGCCCCGAAGTTCGTGGGCGGCGGTGGAGGCGGAGGCAGCGACCCCAACACCGCACCGACGGCATCCTTCACCTCGTCCTGCGACGGCCTCACGTGCTTCTTCACGTCGACGTCATCCGATGCGGACGGGTCGATCGCGAGCCACGCGTGGACCTTCGGCGACGGCGGCACGTCAGCCACGACGAACCCCACGCACACGTACTCGGCGGGCGCCACCTATACCGTGACGCTCACCGTCACTGACGACAGGGGAGCGACCGGCACGACGAGTCGGAGCGTGAGCGTCACCGCCCCGAACGGGGGTGTCGTCCTCACACCGTCCAGCACGAGCCAGGGCGGCACCTGGACGGCGGTCGTCACCTCGAACCAGTCCTCGCTGACCGGAAGCTGGTCGATCGGTGGCGGCTCGTGCTCCGGCAACACCTGCACCAGGAGCGGCATCCCGAAGCGCCAGGGCTCGGTCAGGTTCACGGCGAGTACCGGTGAAGAGGTCGTCGTCACGAAGCCGTAGCTCCGGCGCGCTACCGACCGACGAGGGAGGGTTGTGGACACGGGTCCGACTCGCGAGCGTGTGCCGAACCAGCCCTGGTGGATCATGCGGCTTTCGCCCCACCCCCGCCGGCGAGTGTGATGATCTGGGGCATGCGCCACTTCGTGCGAGCCGGAGGCCGGTATGCGGTCGCGGGCCGCGTCGTCGCAGTCACCGGCGGCGGTCGCGGAATCGGGGAGCGGATCGCCGCGCGCTTCGCCGAGGCGGAGGCCCGGGTCGCCGTGGGCGACCTCGACGAAGCCGCGGCCACGAGGGTGGCCGCCACGCTGGGGGACGGACACCTCGGCCTCCCCCTCGACGTCGCGTCGGCCGCGTCCTTTGCCGCGTTCCTCGAGGAGTCGGAGCGCAGCCTCGGTCCGGTCGACGTCCTCGTCAACAACGCGGGAGTGATGTGGGTCGGCCCGTTCACGGATGAGCCCGAGGTCAGCCTGCGGCGACAGGTAGAGGTCAACCTCATCGGCGTCATGCACGGAGTCCGACTCGCCGTCCCGGTCATGGCTACGCGCGGCTCGGGCCATATCGTCACGATCGCCTCCGCGGGCTCGGTCCTCACTCTCCCAGGCGAGGCAACCTATGCGGCGACCAAGCACGGTGTGCTCGGCTATCTCAAGGCGGTCCGGGAGGAGCTGCGCGGCAGCGGCGTGGACGTGAGCGTCGTCATGCCCGCCGTGGTGGACACCGAGCTCGCAGCCGGCACGGCGACGGGACTCGCACGACGCCTCACGCCCGACCGGGTCGCCGAGGCCGTCATCGACGTGCTCACCAGACCACGCTTCGAGGTGAGCATCCCGCGCTACGTCGACCCGCTCAACCGTGCGGTGAGCCTGCTTCCCCGGCCCGTTCGCGATGCGGTCACCCGAAGGCTCGTGCCCAACCAGCTGCGCCAGTGCGATCCCACCGCACGCGCGGCCTACCAGTCCAGGCTCGAGGCGGACGACTGAGGGGTGCCGCCGCGCCTCCCGCCGCGGCCGGCTCCTCGAGCGTGCTTCACCCCATGTTGATGATGCGGCGGGGATGTTCCGGTCGTAGGAATGAGTCACCAGACCGAGGAGGAACCGATGCGCGTACTCACCCGCAGCCGCAAACCGGAGGCCGACGCCCGAGGCCGGGCGAGAGTCACGAAGTACCCGGGCGCAGGCCCCCGTCCGGGGGTGGCTCTGGGGGTGGGCGTCCTGGCGATCTCGCTGCTGAGCGGCTGCTCCGACTCCGGCTCGCCGGAGTTCTGTGCCCAGTACGAGGACCTGTCAGCGGCAGCCGAGGATCTGCGCGCGAAGGATCCGGGGACCGAGGTCGAGGAGCTGCAAGCCGCGGCGGACGACGTCCGGGCCGAGCTCGATGAGTTCCAGGACGTGGCCGACGGCCCTCTCGACGACGCCATGACGAGGCTGCGCGCGAGTGTCGACGAGGCTCGGCAGGCCGCCGCGGGCGCCGGAGCGCAGGCTCGTGACGAAGCGCAGCCACAGGTCGAGGCGGCGATGAACAGGGTCCAGGAGGCCTGGACGGTCGTCGAGAGCCTTGCTGAGACCCGGTGCCCCGCATCGTGATGACGAGCATGAACGCGAGAAGGACCGGACGAAGGACGTGTCGTGCTCTCCCGCGCGGAGGAGTTGAGGGGACTCCGGCGTCCTGACCTCAGCCCCGTTCTCACCGCCGCCGGGCGGGAACGAGGTCCTCACGTCCGGCGTGGAGGAGGTCAGTCGCGCTCTACCCAGCGGTCGACCGCCCACACGAGCGCGAACGCCACCTCCGGAGCTGTGCCGTCGGCGACGTCGATGACGTACTGGTCGCGGATCTGGACCCACTTCTGGGTGATCTGCACGACGTGCCGCCCCGAGCTGTCGTTCACCGCGTAGTTCTTCTCGACGAGGCTGCCCTCGAGCAGCCACTCCTCACCCGACGCCAGGGTGACCCGGATCTTGTCCTTGACGAGCTTGAACGCCTTGGCGTGCAGGTGCGCGACCTCGTTCCCGTCGGCGTCCGTGACCTCCATCCGCTTCGGGATGCCGAGCAGGTTCCCGCGCACGCTGTACCGGGTGGTGCCGTCGCGATCCTGAATGTCGGCCTTCGGACGCGTGCCGAGCTTGCCGTCGACGAAGAACAGTTGGTCCTCGGTCTGCGGGTCGAGGATCCGGAAGTCCCGGCCGGCGCCGAACTTGCTCTTCATGAGGAAGCGGGTGTACCCGGCGGGGGCGGGCGGGATAGGCATCGGGCGACCTCCAGATATGGCGGGCCACCACGGTGCGGCCTGCGGCGAATGCTAGCCGCCGGGGCGGGATGCTCGCCAGCATCTCCGCCACCTTGCGCGGAGCCGAGATGTCGTCAGTCGGCATGAGGACAGAGTCGGAGTGACGATGAGAGAACCCAGCCCGGGCCCTCCGCCAAACAGCGCGGGAAAGACCCGGACGAAAAAAGACCGGACGAAATAACGTGTCCGGTCCTTCCTCGCGTTGTGGAGCTGAGGGGATTCGAACCCTGACCTTCTCCAATGAAC
>JBAUUB010000344.1:0-2658 GCA_049582485.1 Dermatophilaceae bacterium | reverse complement strand
CCCCCGGAGCCGAGGTCCGCCTGTGGCCGGGACTCGATGTCACGAAGTGGGACAAGCTCCACCTCACCGTCGGCGCCGACGCCCGCGGAGTGCCGAACCTCAGCGTCCGCGTGCTGTTCAGCATGCCGCTGCCCGGCACTCACTGCGGCGGCCTGCTGACCAGCAGCACAGTGGACTTCACGACCGACGGAACGCTGCGCCGCTTCGAGTACACGACGCCGGCGGGCTTCGGCTCGACCGGCTTCACGATGAGCGTTCCGGTCATCGCGCCGATGCTCTATGACGTCATCCTCCGCAACACCGGATCGACGCCGCTCGAGACGATCTACGTGACGCTCTTCGCCCAGGAGATCTGACCGTCACACGAGAGCCGACCGCTCGGGTACCGCTCTCCCGGCCCGAGCGGCCGGCTCCTGACCTGCGAGGGTGCGGCGCGCATACGACAGGCAATAGCGTCTGTGCGTGCGCACCGAGCAGCAGGCGCTGCGGACCTCCCTCGTCGCGATCCTCGCGCTGGCCGCCCTCGGGATCGGCTTCGGCCTGGTGTCCGGGTCGTCGGCGATCGTCTTCGACGGCGTGTTCTCGCTCATGGACGCCGTCATGTCCATCGTCTCCATCGCCGTCGCCGGACTGATCGCCCGCTCGACGACGGTCGGGCTGTCGCGGCGCTTCAGCATGGGCTACTGGCACTTCGAGCCGATGGTGCTCGCCGTCAACGCCCTCATGATGATCGCCGTCGCCGTGTATGCGCTGGTCCAGTCCGTCTCGGCCATCCTCGCCGGCGGGCGGGACATCGAGTTCGGGCCGGCCATCGCATACGCGGTCATCGTCCTCGTGCTCACCCTTGTGATCGGCACCCTGGAGTACCGCGCCAACCGGCACATCGACTCGGCCCTGGTGGCCATGGACATCAAGGGGTGGGTGATGGCCGGGGGCGTGACCGCCGCCCTGCTGGTGGCCTTCACGATCGGGCTGCTCATCGACGGGACGCGGTTCGAGTGGGCGATGCCGTATGTCGACCCGGTGGTTCTGGCCGTCGTGGCCGTGGTGCTCATCCCGGTGCCGCTCGGGACATTGCGGCAGGCGCTGGCCGAGGTGGCGCTCGTGACGCCTCCCGGGTTGCGCGAGGAGGCGGAGCGGGTGGCGGCGCGGGTCGTCGAGGAGGAGGGCTTCACCGAGTCCTTCGTCTACACGGCGCAGGTCGGGCGGGCGCGGCGGGTGGAGGCGACCTTCCTCGTGCCCGAGGAGCTGCCGCCGCGCCCGCTCGCCGACTGGGACCGGATCCGCCAGCGGGTCACCGACGAGCTCGCCGGTGGGGATCCGAACCACTGGATCACCGTGTTCTTCACGACGCGGCGTGAACTGACCTGAGGCGGTTGGCGCTTCTCCACGCGCGCCCTGGGGAGGTGGTTCTGCAGAGGGAGGTGATGTGTCGCCTCGCCGTGCAGAAGCGCCTGGATCCTGAGGCGATCACCGTAGGGCCCGATGTCGAACCGACGTCGAGTGCACATGCCACGGTGCGAGTCGAGTAGTGGGCTGATGTCGGCATCGCGGTCGCTGGGGACCGCACTGCTCGTCGGAAATCGGTGCAGCCTTCCGCCGCACTGAGGTGGGCCATGCCCGCTACCTTCGAAAGACGGGCATGTCAAACCTCGTGTCCGTGTCACCTCATCAAGGTCTACTCATCAAGGGGTCCACCAATGGACAGTTCTGATCGAACACGGCTGCGGCGGCTCGCCGGCGTCGTCGCAGTAGTAGGAGCACTCGGCCTCACTCAGGTCGGGGTCGCCAGCTCGGCAGTGGTTCAGAGCGACGAGCCGCTGGCTCCGGGCACCACGGCCAGCACCAAGAACCTGCAGCTGGTCACGAATATCCCGCGGCAGGGAGCCAACGACGGCGTCTTCCAAAGCGATCTGGCATTCGCCGGCGACGTCGCCATCCAGGGCACCTACGGTGGCCTCAACTTCTATGACATCAAGCAACCGCAGAAGACCGAGCTCATCGCGCAGTTCGCGTGCCCGGGCGGTCAGGGTGACCCGTCGGTCACCCCGGACGGCTCCCTGGTCTTCATGTCGGTCGACTCGGCACGCACCGACGACTCCTGCGAGAGCAGCGGGACCTCGACCGCCAACCCGGACGGCTGGGAGGGCATCCGCATCATCGACACCAGTGACCTCTCGAACATCCAGCAGGTCGCTACCGTCCGAACCGACTGCGGGTCGCACACCCATACCCTCGTGCCCGGGGAGAGCGACGACGTCGTCTACCTCTACATCTCCTCGTACGGTCCGAACGCGGCCTTCCCGAACTGCCAGCCGCCGCACGACGCGATCTCGATCGTCGAGGTCCCGCTGGACGACCCGGCGTCCGCCTCGGTGGTCAACAAGGCCGTCCTCTTCCCAGACGGTGGCGCGATCGGTCGTACCGCCGGGTGCCACGACATCACCGTGTACCCGGAGCTCGACCTCGCGGCCGGAGCGTGCATGGGCGAGGGCGTCCTGATGGACATCTCCAACCCGAGAGAGCCGTATGTCATCGAGAGCGTCACCGACACCAACTTCGCCTTCTGGCACTCGGCGACGTTCAACAACGACGCATCGCGCGTCATCTTCACCGACGAGCTCGGCGGCGGCGGCGCGACGTGCAACGAGGACATTG
>JBAUUB010000343.1:0-26672 GCA_049582485.1 Dermatophilaceae bacterium | reverse complement strand
GCCCGGCTCCTGCGCCAGCGCGTCGAGGTCGACGGTCGCCGGGTCCAGGTAGCCGAGGTTGATCGACTCGCAGACCTCTCGCGGGATCTGGGTGGCGAGCGTGACCCGCACGCGCAGGGTCTCGATGCCGGTATGCGCGTCGTAGCTCCCCTGTCCGCGCAGGTGCGTCGAGTGGGCCAGAACGCCCCAGTGGACGTCCTTGAAGCGGTCCCACTGCTGGACGAAGTAGTCGCGGCAGTGGTAGCCGATCTCGTAGATCTCGTGATGGGTCTCGCTGACCTCGGTCACGTGCGGGGCGTAGATGACGACCTCCCCGCCATCGGCGACGGCCGGCTCGAGCTTGTAGAACCCCTTCGCCGCGGTCCAGATGTCCTCGTACCGAGTCGGCATCACGGAGATGACCCGCTGGAACGGCTCGTCGACATAGCGCACGTGGGTCTCGGCCGCGATAGCCGCCGTGGCGGCCCAGGCGTCCTCGGCCGTCCCGAAGGCCGCCGCCTCGAGCTCGCCGGTGCCGGACTCGACGACGAGGCAGAGCGCCAGTCGAAGCGTGGGGATGAGCGCCGCGCCCTCGTTGATCATGGCGCGCACGGGAGTGATGCCGGTGGTGCCGATGATCTCGTAGCTGGTGATGAGCGCGCCGACCCAGTGGGTCATGTCGATGAACTCCTGGGAGGCGACGCCCGGGATGAAGTACTTGTTGCCGCCCGAGATGCCCACAACCTCGTGCGGGAACACCGGGCCGACGACGATGGCGACGTCGGCCTCGACGACGTGCCGGTTGATGACGATCGGCGCATCCTTGGAGAGCAGCCCGCGGGAGAGCTCCTCGATCCGCGCCGCGGGAATGGTGCCGACGTGGACCAGCATCGACGGGTCGGCCCACTCGTGGTTGACGACGGTCATGCCCGGGTATGCGTCGGCCAGGTTCGCCGGTTGGCCCGGCCCGCCCACGCCGAACCAGCGGTCGATCTCGTCGGGCTCCATGTAGCTGTGCGTGCCGAGGGCGATGACGGCCGTGAGGGACGCGACGCGCCCGCTCAGGTGGCGGTGCATCGTCGCCATGAGCATCGGGAGCGGGCAGGACCGGGTCGCGTCCGGGACGACGAGCGCCACGGTCCTGCCGTCGAGGTCGAGGTCGGCGCACGAGGCGGCGACGAGCTCGTCGAGCTGGGCCTCGGTGACATGGGCGTCCGCTCCGCCGATGACCCGGCACTCGACCGCCGGAGGCCCGGAGGCCGTGCCGGCCGATGCGGGGCTCGTCGTGGTGTCGCTCATGATGTTCTCCTTGACCTCGGTGTCGAATCGGCTCTCGGATCCGTCGGTTCCAGTCTGCGCGTCCCGGCCGAAGCCGGGACGCGCAGCGCCTGGTCAGAACCCTCGCGAGGCCGCCTCCTTGGCGATCCGCCGGTCGGCGATCTCCTGGACGATCTTCTTGTAGAGCACATCGGTCAGCGGGTAGAAGTACATGACCAGCGCCGCGAGGATCGAGAAGAGCGCGACCAGGCCGCCCGCCCACAGCTGGATGTTGTCGCCGACCCCGGCGGCCTGCGCCTCGCCGCCCGAGGCGCGGGCGGCGCTGAAGCCGGCGATGGTCAGCGCGATGCCACCGATGAAGCCGCCGACCGCCTGGCCCATCTTGCGGGTGAAGGAGAACACCGCATACGTCGTGCCCTCGGTGCGGGCTCCGGTCTTCCACTCGCCGAACTCGACGGTGTCGGCCTCGAGGGCCCACATGAAGGTGTTCACGCCGTTGATGCCGAGACCCATGATGAAGAAGGCGACCAGACCCCACCACGGCGCGGTGGACAGCGGCGCGAAGGCGAGGACGGCGGCACCGGCGACCGTGATGAGCGCGAGGGAGACGTAGCCGGTCTTCTTGCCGACGCTGCGAACGATCGAGGGGACGAGCGGGCCGACGACGAGCAGTGCGCCGACCTGGGCGAGGGTGTTCCACGCGATGAACTGGGCGTCCTGCTGGACGTAGATCGCGATGTAGGAGCCGAGCGTCGTCAGGGCGGTCATGCCGCTGAGGTAGAGGACGGCGCTTCCCGAAAGCAGCAGGAGCGGCTTGTTCTTGCGCAGCGTGGCGAAGCTCTGCTTCATCGACACCGGCTCCGGTGAGCGGGCTACCTGCTCGCGGGTGCTGAAGATGAGGAAGGCGTAGAGCGCCGCGCCGATGACGACGAAGGAGGCCGTGATCGTGAAGAGGCGCTGCTGGAGGATGTCCGGGTCGTTCGCGATGCCGCGCAGCTGCGGGCCGACGAGGAAGGCGAGGAACAGCAGGCCGGTCATCGCGCCGTACATCCGGAACGTCGCGAGCTTGCCGCGCTCGGTCGGCACCTGCGTCATCGACGGGGCCATCGAGCCGTAGGGGATGTTCACGAGGGTGTAGAACACCGAGCCCATGAGGATGTACGTGACGTACATGTAGACGACGGCGGCGGTGCCGCTGATGTCGGGGAAGAACTGCTTGGCGGAGTAGATCGCCATGCTCGACAGCAGCAGCGGGAGCGCGAAGATCAGAATGAGTGGGCGGAACTTGCCGAGCCTGCCCGGCCGGCGGGTGTCGACGAAGCGGCCGACGAGCAGGTCGGTGATCGCGTCGAAGAACCGCACGACGAGGAACATCGTCCCGACGACGGCTGCGCCGATCCCGACGACGTTCGTGTAGTACAGGATGAGGAACATCCCGGCCATCGAGAACGTGAGGTTGTTCGCGAAGTCGCCGGCCGCATACCCGAGGTAGTTGCGGATGGTCAGGGGTTTGGCGGTGGTGCTGGAGGCGGGAGCCGCGGAGGTGGCGGTGCTGGCCATGGCCTTCTCCTTCGAAGGTCAGTGATCGACTGCTCGATCGTGGGTGGAGTCGATCTGGGTGGTGGAGTCGATCCGGGACTTAGAGTGCGGCGCCGAGGGCGTCGACGATGGCGGCGGTGGCGTGGGCCACCGGGATGCGGGAGGTGTTGAGGACGAGGTCGTAGGCGTCGGGCTCGCGAGGGTCCCAGCCGTAGAGCGTGATCGACATGTCGGCGCGCACCTGGTCCTCACGGCGCTGGCGGTCGGCGGCCTCGTCGAGGGAGATGCCGTCGCGCTGGGCCGCGTAGGCGACCCGGTCGTCGACGGAGCCGGTGAGCAGGACGTGGAGGGTGCTGGGGCGGTTCTTGAGGATCACGGCGCCGTTGCGGCCCATGATCACGCCGCCGGCCTCGGCCTCGTCCCACACGGCGCGGGTGTTCGAGACGGTGAGCTCGTACTTCTCGCGCTGGACCGTCGCCACGTCGCGACTCTCGATCCCGCCGTATGCGCCGCCCAGGACCGAGAGGACGCGCACCAGCTCCGCGGCCTCGGCCGTCGCAGCCCTGGGGTCCGAGAGCTGCTCGGACGAGAAGGCCTGCGCGTGGAACGGCAGAGCGAGGCTCTCGGCGACGGCGCGGCCGATCTCCTCGCCACGGGCTCCGTAGTACTCATAGATGGTCACGACGGGTGCTATCGCCTGTGTCGGTTGGGACATTGCCCCTCCTCGGGTCGGTTGGTGATGTCCTTCGTTCATCAGAGTGGGGGTGGCCCGGTGCGGTCGGCACCGTGTTGCCACAAGTTGCCGCCGACCGTGGCACCCCGCCTCCATGACGGTTTTGCGCCCAGGCAACTTGTGGCAACTCCTGTCTCGACATGGACCCTCGGCGCGACTGTGGATGCGTGACCTCACTAGCACTCCACCCCGACCGGCTCCTCCCCGCCGACACCTCGACCCGCGAGGTGGCCCGACGGCTCTACGACTCCGTCAAGGAGCTGCCGATCATCTCCCCGCACTCGCACGTGCCCCCGGAGTGGATCAGCGACGACCTGGCGTTCCGCGACCCGACCTCGCTGCTCATCACTCCCGACCACTACGTCACGCGGCTCATGCACGCCCACGGCGTTCCGCTGGGCGAGCTCGGCGTGGGTCAGGGCGAGCTCGACGAGGACGCCTCGCGAGCGGCCTTCCGGCACCTGTGCGCCCACTGGGGGGTCTACGCCGGCACCCCGGTGCGCTACTGGCTGGAGTCCGAGCTCGTGGACATCTTCGGTGTCACCGAGGTGCCGACCGCGCAGAACAGCGACGCGATCTACGACCAGGTCGCCGACTGGATCGCTCGCGACTCCTCGCGACCGCGCGCACTCATGGAGTCCTTCGACATCGAGGTGCTCGCGACGACCGACGACCCGTGCGACGACCTCACCCACCACAAGGCCCTCGCGGACGACGCGACGTTCTCCCGCCGGATGGTCCCGACGTTCCGGCCCGACCGCTACCTGGAGCCGGGCCGCGCGGACTGGAACGCGCATACCGACCGGCTTGCCGACGTCAGCGGGATCGCCTGCGACACCTGGGCCGGCTGGGTGGCCGCGATGGAGTCCCGCCGCGAGCACTTCCGCGCCCACGGCGCGGTATCGACCGACCACAGCCACAAGGACCTGCGCACCGACGTGCTCGAGACCGCCGACGCCGCGCGGATCTACGCCGGCGCCCGGGCCGGCACGATCTCGGCACACCAGGCCGAGGCCCTGCAGCGGCACATGCTCACCGAGATGGCCCGGATGGCCACCGACGACGGCATGACGATGACACTGCACCCGGCGGTCGCCCGCAACCACCACGGCCCGACCTTCGAGCGCTTCGGCGCCGATGTCGGCGCGGACATCCCCGTCGACGTCGAGGTCACCCGCGCCCTGGCGCCGCTGCTGAACCGCTACGGCACCTCCCCGAACCTGCGGCTCGTCGTCTTCACGATGGACGAGACCGTCTTCTCCCGGGAACTCGGTCCGCTGGCCGGCTTCTACCCGTCGGTGTACGTCGGTGTGCCGTGGTGGTTCCTCGACGCACCCGACGCCATCCGCCGCTTCCGCAAGGCGGTGACCGAGTCCGCCGGCTTCGGCAAGACCTCCGGCTTCATCGACGACACCCGCGCCTTCTGCTCGATCCCGGCGCGCCACGACATGTCCCGCCGGCTCGACAGCGTGCACCTCGCCGAGCTCGTCGTCGAGCACCGTCTCGGTGAGGACGAGGCCGCCCGGGTCATCCACGCGCTCGTCGCCGACAACCCCAGGAAGGTGTTCAACCTGTGAGCACGACAACCGTGAGCACCGCCGCCGACAACACGCCCAACGGGCGGCGCCTGTCGCGGGGCGCCGACTCCCGCCCCGCCGCGCCGGTCCGGATCGTCCATCTCGGCGTCGGCAACTTCTTCCGCGCCCATCAGGCGTGGTACACCGAGCACGCGAGTGACACCGCCGACTGGGGCATCGCCGCCTTCACCGGGCGGTCCGCCGCGATCGCCGAGACCCTCGCTCCGCAGGAGGGGCTGTACACCCTGGTCGTCCAGGGCGCGCAGGGCAACGACTACGAGGTCATCGGCTCGCTGTCCGCGGTGCACGCCGCGCAGGACGTCGCCGCGCTGCGCGGATACCTCGCCGATCCCGCCGTCGTCATCGTCACGAGCACCGTCACCGAGGCCGGCTACCTCCGGGCGCCGGGTGGTGGAGCCGACCTGAAGGACCCGGCGCTCGCCGTCGACGTCGCCGCCCTCCGGGAGGACCCGGCTAGGGCCGTGGTCACCACCCTCCCGGGCAAGCTCGTCGCGGGACTGCTCGCCCGCCGGGCCGCGAACGACGCCGCCCCCATCACGTTCGTCCCGTGCGACAACGTCTCCGGCAACGGCGAGATGGTCGAGGCCGTCCTGCGCGAGACGGCCCGGGCCGTCGACCCCAGCCTCGAAGAGTGGATCGACGACAACTGCGGCTTCGTCACGACGATGGTCGACCGGATCACCCCGCGCCCGACCGAGGCCGACCTCGCGGCCGTCCGCAACGACCGTGGCGTCGACGACCCCGCCGTCGTGGTGACCGAGCCCTTCACCGAGTGGGTGCTCTCCGGCGAGTTCACCGGCGGTCGCCCGGACTGGGAGAGCGCCGGAGCACGCTTCGTCGAGGACATCGACCCCTTCGAGACCCGCAAGCTGTGGCTGCTCAACGGATCGCACTCGCTGATGGCCTACGCCGCCACGATCCTCGGGATCGACACCGTCTACGACGCGATCCGCGACCCCCGTGTCCGCGGCTGGGTCGAGGATTGGTGGGACGTCGCCGCCCGTCACCTCCCCCTCCCCGCCGAGGAGATCCAGGGCTACCGCGACGCCCTGGTCGAGCGCTACGAGAACCCCAAGATCCGTCACCTGCTCGCGCAGATCGCCGCCGACGGGTCGCAGAAGCTGCCGATCCGCATCGTCCCTGCGCTGCTCGCCGACCGGGCTGCCGGAGCCATGCCCACCGGCGCCGTCCGCGCCGTCGCCGCCTGGGTGCTCCACCTCCGTGGACTCGGCGCACCGGTCACCGACGCCTACGCCGCCGAGGTCGTGCCGCTCGCCGAAGGCCCGCTCGGCGAGGCCGTCGGCCGCGTCCTGCACCGGCTCGGCGTCGATGACGCCGAGGTCGCCACCGCCGTCCTCGACGAGGCCGAGACGCTCACCGAGCTCTCACACCAGCCGAACTGACACCAGCCCGACCGCCACACCAGCCGAACCGACACCAGAGCACCACCGAAAGGACATGACCATGGTCGACCTGAGAGCCGTCCCCTACGAGCTCGACGACGAGGGCGTGGAGTGGGTGGAGTCGACCCTGTCCGCCATGTCCCTCGAGGAGAAGGTCGGCCAGCTCTTCGTCAACATGGGCGCCAGCCGCGACGAGGAGTACCTCACCGACGCGCTCGACCGCTACAAGTTCGCCGGCGTGCGCTACAACCCGGGAACGGCCGCCGAGGTGCACGAGCAGAACCGCATCCTCCAGGAGAACAGCGCGATCCCGCTCCTCATCGCCGCCAACACCGAGGCCGGCGGCAACGGCGCGTGCACGGACGGCACCGAGGTCGGCTACGAGGTCAAGGTGGGGGCGACCGCGGACCCGCGCTTCGCATACGAGCTCGGCCGGGTCTCCGGAGTCGAGGCGACGGCCATCGGCTGCAACTGGAGCTTCGCGCCGATCGTCGACATCTACTACAACTGGCGCAACCCGATCATCTCCAACCGCTCCTTCGGCGGCGACCCGCAGCTCGTCCTCGACATGGGCCTGGCCTACATGCGGGGGTTTCAGGAGTCCGGCGCGGTCTGCGCGGCCAAGCACTTCCCGGGCGACGGCGTCGACGAGCGCGACCAGCACCTGTCGTTCTCGGTCAACTCGCTCTCGGAGGAGGAGTGGAACGAGACCTTCGGGACGGTCTGGCGAGGTCTGATCGACGCCGGCCTGCCGTCGCTCATGGCGGGTCACATCCACCTGCCCGCGTTCCAGCGCAAGTACGACCCGGGCGTCGCCGACGAGGACCTGCTGCCCGCCACGCTGAGCAGGGAGATCATGACCGACCTGCTCCGCGGCGAGCTCGGCTTCAACGGCGTCGTCGTCACCGACGCCAGCCACATGGTCGCGCTCACCTCGTCGATGAGGCGTGCCGACCTCGTCCCGACGGCGATCGCCGCCGGCTGCGACCTCTTCCTGTTCTTCAACGACCCGGACGAGGACACCGAGTACATGCTCGACGGCGTCCGCCGCGGCATCCTCACCGAGGAGCGGATCGACGAAGCCGTCACGCGCACCCTCGGCCTCAAGGCGCGCCTCGGCCTGCACAAGAAGGCGAAGACCGAGATCGTGCCGCCGGCCGAGGAGAGCCTCGAGCTCATCGGCCTCCCTGAGAACACAGGTGTCTTCGCCGAGATCGCCGACCGGGCGATCACGCTCGTCAAGAACCGGCAGCCCGACATCCTGCCGGTCACCCCACAGCGGTACCGGCGCATCCTCCTGGTCCCGGTCGACGGTCCGCCCAACCCGGCCGCCGCCTTCTTCGGCGCCGGCGGCGACAAGGCGGTCGACGTTCTCGCGGAGAAGCTCCGCGAGCGCGGACACGAGGTCGAGGTGTTCGAGTCGGCGATCAGCAAGATCGCCCGGCTGCCCGAGGCCGAGCGCGGCGCGGCCTTGCAGAACATGTATGCCGGCAAGGCCCCGATCAAGGACTTCGTCGCGAAGTACGACCTCGTGGTCAACGTGGCCCAGGTCGTTGGCGGCATGCAGCCGGTCGAGCGCATCTCGTGGCCGGCGAGCAAGGGCACGCCGGACCTGCCGTGGTACGTCCACGAGCTCCCGACGGTCTTCGTCTCCGTCAACTGCCCGTACCACCTCGCCGACGCGCCTGCCGTGAAGTGCTACATCAACACCTACGACCCGCGGCCGGTCACCCTCGGCCTGCTGCTCGACAAGCTCGCCGTAGGGGCCGAGGCCTTCATGGGGGTCCCCCCGGCGGATGCGTTCTGCGGCTTCTTCGACACGAGAATCTGAGAGACGAGGATCTGACATGACCGTCCCCTCCCACCCGCCGCACGCCCAGGTGCTCGTCGACTTCCAGCCCCGTCACGACGTATTCGTCGGAATCGACTCCGACGGCTGCGCCTTCGACGCCATGGAGATCAAGCACCAGGAGTGCTTCACCCCGAACACCATCAAGTGGTGGGGCCTGCAGGCCGTCTCGACGTATGCGCGGGAGACCGCCCTGTTCGTCAACCTGTACTCGACCTCCCGTGGGCAGAACCGGTGGGTCGCGCTCAAGCGGTTCTTCGACCTGCTCCGGGAACGGCCCGAGGTCGCCGAGCGCGGCGTGTCGGTGCCGGCGGGCGAGGAGCTGCAGGCGTTCCTCGACTCGGGATACCCGTTGTCGGACCTCGGGATCCAGCAGTGGGCCGGCGAGCACCCCGGCCCGGAGATCGAGCGGTGCCTCCTCTGGGGCGCCGGGGTCAACGCCTCGATCGCCGACATGGTGCACGGGGTGCCGCCCTTCCCGGGCGTGCGTGAGGCGCTGCAGCAGATGAGCGCCCAGGCCGACCTCATGGTCGTCTCGGCGACTCCCGGAGAGGCGTTGCAGCGGGAGTGGACCGAGCACGGCCTGGCCCCGTACATGTCGGTCATCGCGGGGCAGGAGATGGGCAGCAAGGCCCAGCACGTCGAGTTCGCCGCGAACGGCAAGTACGCGCCGGATCGGATCCTGCTCATCGGCGACGCTCCGGGCGACCGGGACGCGGCGCGAGCAGCAGGCTGTCTCTACTACCCGATCAACCCGCACGGGGAGGCGGCGTCGTGGCGACGGCTCCGCGACGAGGCCTTCCCGCGTCTGCTCGAGGGCAGCTATGCAGGGGCCTACCAGGACGCGCTGATCGCCGAGTTCGAGGCTCTCCTGCCCGCAGCCCCGCCGTGGGCGACCCGCTGAGGCGAGCCACGCATACCCGACCTGCGGTCACGACGTCGGCGAGGGCTCCGGACCCGTCGTCGCAGTCGGCGTCTCCGTCGGCGACTCCGTCGCGCCCTCTCGAAGCTCGGTCAGCGCCCGCTCGAAGGCCGCGACGGTGGCCGCGTCGACGGTGCCCGTCGGCTCGACGCCGAGATCCTCCTGGAGCTCCTGGAGTGCCTCGGTGAGCGCGTCGCTCCACTGTCCGTCGACCGGACCGTCCCAGTACCCGGCGAGCTTGAGCGTCTGCTGGAGAGCAGCGGTCGAGGCGGTCTCCTCCGCCGCGGCAGCGCCACCGAGCGCCGCCAGCTCTGTCTGCAGCGCCTCGGCCGTCGCCTTGTCGACGGTCCCGGTCTGTGGCAGGTCGTTTGCCTCTTGAAGGGCCTCGACCGCCGCGACCGTAGCCGGCCCGTAGACACCGTCGACCTCACCCTCGAGGTACCCGAGGTCCGAGAGCGCCTGCTGCAGGCTGGTCGTGTAGGCGGCCACCGCTGCTGCGGCCTCCCCCTCCTGGTCCTCGCTCAGGCACCCGCTGTCCGCGAAGAGCCGCAGCCAGGCGATCTCCAGGGCCACTGCCGCCGCGTTGAACTGCTCTCCGGCCTCGGTGAGCGGTGTCCGGTCGGTGATCCCCTCCGCGGCGGCAGCGAAGTCGGCCTCCGCCTGCTCGACCCGGCTGACACTCGGCGGAGGCTCCGTCTGGGCCGTCGGATCGGGAGTGGCGGTCTCGGCCGGGGCGCTGGTGCCCGCAGCCGACGCGGACGCCTCGACGAGGGCGGCCTGCGCAGCGGCGAGCTCCTCCTCGGCGACCGCCACCGCCTCGCGGGCCGCGGTGACCCCGTCCGCCGCCTGCTGGACCTCCTCACGGGGAGCCTCGAGGTCTGCGCCGGCCTCGCGCACGTCGCCGACCGTCGGCGCTGTGTCGCTGAGGACGTCGCCATACCGGTCGATCGCCCTGATGTAGTCCTCGGCGGAGGTGCAGAATCCGGCCTCGGCATCGCTGAGCGCCGACTGGGCCTCGGTCAGCGCCTCCTCCGCCTGGGTGACCTCGGCCTGGGCAGCCTCGAGAGGAGTGGTCGCGTCGTCCTCGCCGCTGCACCCCGCGACAGCCAGGGCGACTGCGGCGATCACGGCGAGGGAGCGCCGGCGCCGGGCTGAGCGAAGGCTTGCAGTCATGATCGACCTTCCTGTCCTGGGACGTCCCACCGGGGCCACGCCCTCGGGTTCGACACTAGGAGCGGCCCGCGAAGTGGACACCACCCCGAGAGGATGAGGCGAGTCGCTTCCCAGCCTCCGGTGCCCTGAGTCATCCCCGCTAGGTGATGCCGTCGGTCGACCCATGGGACAGGCTGAGAGAACCGTGAGAGGAGGTGACCGACGGTGGCAGACCGGGACTGGCGAACCGTCCTGGAGCGTGCGCAGGAGTCCTTTCCCGGACGGTGCGTCGCAATCTTCATGGAGCTGCGAGGACTGGACCGCGCGATGGTCCTGGCCTCGCAGGCGTTCACCGCCCTCATCCCGCTGTTGATCCTCGTGGCAGCCGTCCTGCCCGCGGGCAACACCGCCGCGGTCTCCGACGCCGTCATCCGCCGGTTCGGCCTGGACGGACAGGCCGCCGGCGCGGTCGAGGCGGTCTTCGCCCGACCGGACACCGGGTCCGTCGGCCTGTTCAGCGTCCTCCTGCTCGTCATCTCCGGTGTCTCGCTCACCCGTCGGATGCAGCTGATGTACGTCCAGGCCTGGCGACTCCCACCGCTGCGGGGTGTCCGCGGGTCGTTCAACGCCGCGATGGGCCTGACCGTCCTGCTCGTCGAGCTCGCGCTGCTCTACCTGGTCCGGACCCTGGTTCGCGACGTCCCGTTCCAGTGGGCGATTCAGGTCCCCCTGTCGGCTCTCGGGGGTGTGGTGCTGTGGACGACGATTCCGTGGCTGCTCATGGACCGGCGGCTCCGCTGGCGCCGGCTGCTTTCCGGCGGGGCCCTCATGGCGGTGATGGCAGGGGTCTACGGGGTCGTGACGACGATCTACATGCCTCCGCTCATGACCTCCTACAGCGTCCGGTTCGGACTGTTCGGGGTGACCATCGCGCTCGTCGGGTGGCTGCTCGCCGTGTGCCTCATCCTCGTCTCGGGGACCATCGTCGCGGCCGAGCTCGACCGGTCGCCGGGGCCCTGGGCCGGGCGGCTGCGCGAGCTCGTCGACCCGGCGGGCGAGGGCCGTTCGGAACCGCGGATGGAGGTCCCCACGCCGGGTCAGGAGCCTGGGCCCGTGCCGCCGGACCGCTGACGCGAGTCACGGATTCGGGAGTCCTGCGCTCCCGTGTCACCATTGACGCAGTACGCAGGACCCGAGGAGCCCGATGCCGCGGAGCGAGAGCCCGACCGCCGAGCGCCTCACCGTGCCCATCGGGGGGATGACGTGCGCATCGTGTGAGCGTCGGGTGGGCAAGGCGCTGCGGAAGCTGCCCGGCGTCGAGCAGGTGGACGTCTCGGCGGCCAGAGGGTCGGCGACGGTGCGTGGGGCTGCCCTTCCGTCGCGCGAGGAGATCGCCGCGGCGATCCGATCCGCCGGCTACGAACCGGCCGCGGCGCCCTGGCTGACCCGCGACCGCACGCTCTGGCGGACCGTCGTCGCGACTGCCGCCGTCGTGGCCGGCCTGGCCGTTCTCGTCTCGCTCGTGGGTCTCCCCGACGTCATGACCGGTCTGGCCGACCCCTCGAGCGGCGGTCTGTTCGTGGTTCTGCTCCTCGGCCTGGCGGCCGGTGTCTCCACGTGCATGGCGCTCATCGGCGGACTCGTCCTCGGGTTCTCCGCTGCCCACGCGGCCTCGCTCGGTGAGCAGAGCCGGGGCGCTCAGCCGTTCCTCACCCGGATGCGGCCGCAGCTCGCGTTCAACCTCGGGCGGGTCGTCGGCTTCGCCGTTCTCGGCGCCCTCCTCGGTGGGCTCGGGTCGTCGATGAGCCTGCCGATCCGGGTCACCGCCGTCCTCGTGCTCGTCGTGGCGCTGGTGATGTTCCTCCTCGGCGTCCGGCTCACCGGCGTCTCACCCCGGATGGCCGCCTGGTCCCCGCGGCTGCCCGCGGCTCTGGGCCGCACCCTCGGGATCGACACCGCGACCGAGCGGTCCTACAGCCACTGGCGCACCGCCCTCGTCGGAGCCGCCACGTTCTTCCTCCCCTGCGGGTTCACCCAGGCCGTGCAGATCTACGCCCTGTCGACCGCGTCGCCCGTCACCGGCGGAGCCGTCATGGCGGTGTTCGCTCTCGGCACTGCCCCCGGCCTGCTCGCCCTCGGAGCGGTGCCCGAGCTGACCTCGGGCCGACGGCAGGTCCGCGTGCTGCAGGTCGTCGGAGTCGTCGTCCTCGCCTTCGCGCTGCTCAACGTCTCGAGCGGCCTGCAGCTGCTGGGCGTGCGCGGGTCGGCGACCACCGCATACGGGCAGACGATCTCCGACAACGTCACCGTCGTGGATGGCGTGCAGACCGTGCGGATGACCCAGGTGCGCGACGGCTACGAGCCGGCCGACACCGTTCTCTATGCGGGAATGCCGACCACGTGGCTCATCGACGCGAAGTCGCAGCTCGACTGCAGCGCCTTCCTGCGGGTGCCCTCCCTCGGCGTCTCGGTCGACCTGACCCAGGGCCCGAACACCATCGAGCTGCCCGCGCTCGAGCCCGGGGTCGTGCCGTTCACGTGCGTGATGGGGATGTACTCCGGCAACCTCGTGGCCATCGAGCCGCCTGAGGCGCAGTCCGGCTGAGCCGACCCGCAGGTCGCTCAGAGCGTCGGCGGCCACGGCGGCGGCGGGATGGTCAGCCCGGGCGGCGGGTGGCCGTGCGTCTGCTCGTACCACGACGAGTAGCCGGCGACGGCGGTCGGCAGGGTGGGGAAGATCCGGTCGGGGCCCAGCCGGTCGAGAAACCCGGCCGCTCGCAGCGGCGAGCGCAGGTCCTGCTTGACCCGCGCCAGCGCCAGCTCGACCCCCTCGTCCGCGAGAGTCAGCCGCAGGGTCTCGAGGGTGTCGACGGCGGTCATATCGACCTCGACGTTGGACTCGACGTTGAGCAGCAGCCAGTACACCGGGGCCTTCTCCTGGGCCCGGTGGACGGCGTCGAGCGCCTTGGTGAGGAAGTTCGCCGAGTTCGCGAAGAACAGCGGCGCGTCGTAGCGGTAGACCACCAGGCCCGGCACCTGCACCGCCTGGGGGTAGTCGTCGACATCGTGCATGCCGGCGACCCCCGGCACGTAGCCGAGGATCCCGTCGTGCGGGTTGACGATGCGGCGCAGGAGATCGAGCACCGACAGCGCGATGGCGACCCCGATCCCCTCGAGCACGCCGAGGGCGAACACCCCCACGGTCGTCGTCACGGCCAGCACGAGCTCACTGCCGCGGAACGCCGCGAAGCGCCGGAGCTCACCGATGTCGATCAGCCGGATGGCTGCATAGGTGACGACGCCACCGAGCGCCGCCTCGGGGAAGGTGGCGATGACCGGGCCCAGCCAGAGCAGCGTGACCAGGACGAGGCCCGCCGAGACGAGCGAGTGCAGCTGGGTGCGTGCTCCGAGCGTGTCGGCGATGACCGTCCGGCTGCCGCTCGAGCTGACCGGGAACCCCTGGAACAGGCCCGAGAGCACGTTCGCTCCACCGAGGGCGAGGAACTCCTGGTTGCTGTCGATCCGCTCTCGTCGCCTGATGGCGAACGCGCGGCCGGTGACGACGTTGTCCGAGTATGCGACGACGGCGACTCCCAGAGCGGCCGGCAGGAGGGCCCAGAGGTCGACCGACGTGACCTGCGGGACCTGCAGCGCGGGCAGGCCCTTCGGGACCTCGCCAACGACGCGGATCCCCTCGTCGGCAAGTCCGAGCAGCTGCACCACCGCGGCGGCTCCGAGCATGACGATGAGCGGGCCGGGCCAGCGGGGGGCGTAGCGGTGGAAGACGAGCAGCGCCGTGAGAGTGAGCATCGCGAGCACGAAGGTCGGCACGTGGACGTCGGACAGGTGGGTCAGGGCGAACCACAGCTCACCGAGGGTGCTGCCCGAGGTCTCGATGCCGAGGATCTTGTCGAGCTGGCTGACGATCATGAGGACCGCGATGCCGGCCATGTAGCCGACGAGCACCGGCTTCGAGAGCAGCTCGGCGACGAACCCGAGGCGCAGCACCCATCCCAGGACGCAGAGCAGCCCCACCGCGATGGCGAGCAGCGCCGCGACGTCCGTCGGTCCGACCGCCCCGACGCCAGCGGCCAGCAGCGCCGCGACCCCTGCGGCCGTCATCAGCGCGGTCGTCGACTCCGGACCAACCGAGAGCTGACGGCTGGTGCCGAGCACCGCATACGCGACCAGGGCGGGAACGACCGCCCAGAGCCCGGTGACGGTCGGGAGGCCGGCGACCTCCGCATACGCAAGAACCTGCGGAACGAGGTAGGCCGCGACGGTCAGCCCGCCGAGCACGTCGCCGCGCAGCCAGCGGCGCTCGTAGCCGCGCAGGACCGCTACCCCCGGCATGAGGCGCGCCCAGCGCGGGGTCCGCCCGTTCCGGTTGCCGTTGCCGCGAGCCGCCACTGGCTCTCCTGCTCCAAGGTCGCGCACCCCCGTGGTGCCGCGTGTGGCGAGTCTAGTGAGCCGGCGGTCGGTGTTCACCCTCCCTGCACCTGACGTCCAGCACGGGGTCGTCACCGGGCCGACACGGGTCTTGCTCCGGTTCCGCCACAGGCAGGGACCCACCCTGGGACGATGCCGAGGTGAGCGCATCCATCGCACCCCCAGCCGTGCCCCCGAGCCCACCACCGCCCGGGTCGGTGGACGACTACCTCGTGACGAACGTGCCCATCTGCGCACCTGCCGACACGGCCGGGCAGGTGCGCGCCCTGCTCGCGGGTCGGCGCTTCGACTCGGCCGCGGACGTTGCCGTCTGCAGCGACGGCGAGACAGCTCAGCTGCTCGGGCTGATCCCGCTCGCGGCGGTCATCGCCGCCGACGCGGAGGTCCCGGCGCGCGATCTGATGGACCCCGATCCACCGATCGTGGGGTCCGGCCTACACCAGGAGAAGGCCGCGTGGAAGGCGACGGCGCACGGCGAGTCCAGCCTCGCGGTCGTCGGTGACGACGGGTCCTTCCGCGGCCTCGTCCCGCTGGCGCGCTTCCTCTCGGTCCTGCGCACCGAGCACGATGAGGACCTCGCCCGCCTCGGCGGCTACCTCGCATCGTCGGCCTCGGCGCGTCACGCGCTCGACGAGCCGGTGCGCACCCGGCTGTGGCACCGCCTGCCCTGGCTCGTGATCGGTCTGATGGGTTCGGCCGCGGCCGCCGGGCTCGTCGACGGCTTCGCCGAGACCCTGGCCTCGGATGTGCGGCTGGCCTTCTTCATCCCCGGCATCGTCTACATGGCCGACGCAGTCGGGACCCAGACCGAGGCCCTCGTGATCCGAGGTCTGTCCGTCGGGGTGTCCGTCCGGAGAGTCTTCGCGACCGAGTCGCTCACCGGCCTCCTCATCGGTCTCTTCCTCGCGGTGCTGACCATCCCCACCGCCTGGCTGGTGCTCGGCTCGCTCGAGATCGGCGTGGTGCTCGGCCTGTCCCTCATCGCGGCCTGCGGTGTGGCCACCATCGTGGCCATGCTCCTGCCGTGGTCGATGGAGCGGCTCGGACGCGACCCCGCCTACGGCAGCGGGCCGCTCGCCACCGTCATCCAGGACGTGCTGTCGCTGACGATCTACTTCCTCATCGCCTCGGCCATCCTCGGCTGACGGTCCACCTCCGTTCACGGGGACGGACGAACCGGAGTGCGTTCAGCCGCAGGTGTTCTCGGCCGGCTCTCCCTGCAGCCGCGCCTGGGTCCACTCGACGAGCTCGGGGATCGCGGGCGAGTCGGGCTCGACCAGGGGCACGTGGTCCCGTCCCTCATAGACCCGGTAGTCGATCTGCTGGCCGTCCGCGCACCGCTCCTCGACGAAGGCGTCCTGGGCGGACGGGACGACGAGCTGGTCAGCGCCGCCCTGCCCGATGAGCAGCGGCGCCTCGATCGGCCCGGAGGGGGTGTTCTCCTCGAGTCGCTGAGCCAGTGCCCCGCGGTTCGGGTCGCCGTTCCAGATGGTCTTGTCGAGCGCCATGATCGTGCCGACGGAGACGAGAGTGGAACGGATGTCCGCCAGGCACCGCTGTGACATCTGCCGGACGATCGGCTGGGCCCCCGGGCGGACGTACTCGGCGTAGGTGACGTCGTCGTAGATGGCGGCGTAGGAGTCGATGACGAAGGAGGCGAAGAGCTCACCGCCGGTGACGTTGCCGAGGTTGTCGATCAGGCCCGGCAGGTTGCTCGCCGGGGCGAGTGCGGCGACGCCCTCGATCTGGAGCTCGGGGGCATAGCCGGGCGCGAGCATGCCGGTCCACAGCGCCGCGTGCCCACCCTGGGAGTGCCCCCAGACCACGGTCTGCTCGCCGAGGTCGACCTCGGTCAGCTCGCGGGCGGCGCGCACGGAGTCGAGCACCGACCGGCCCTCGCCCTGCCCGATGAGGTAGGGGTGTGGGCTCTCGGTGCCGAGGCCGACGTAGTCGGTGGCGACGAAGGCCCAGCCGTTCTCGAGCACCCGGTCGATGTTGAAGAACGCGCCGGCCTCGAAAGGGTCGATGACCGTCGGAGCGCAGCCGGGGGCGGCGCCGGTCGTTCCGTGCGCCCAGGCGATGACCGGTATGCGGTCGCGGGCCTGCTCGGTCGGCACGACGACGAGACCGCTCGCCACCGCCGGCTGCCCCTCGTCGCGCGTCGTCGTGTAGAGGATCCGCCACGCACTGGCGCCCTGAGGGATCTCGCGGGTGTATGGCTCGGCCCGAAGGAGGCGGCCGGGCTCTGCGGGCACGTCGGCCGGCGCGGCGTAGAACTCGTCCGGCTCGGGAGCGCCGCGGCGGATGACGAACGACGTGAGCACGAGAGCGACCGCAAGGAGCACCGCCAGCGCGTTGCCGGCGAGGCGGAGCCAGGGCCGCCAGCCGGAGGTCCGAGAGGCGTCGCCCCGATCGTCGCCGCGTCCTCGGGCCCGGGCCACCGAGCGGCCGAACAGTCGGCCGCCGAGCAGGATGAGCCGGATCCCGAAGAAGACGCCGATGAGGATGACGCTGACGTCCGGCCACAGCAGCGCCAGCGCACCGAAGGCCACCGAGGCGACACCCCCGAGGGCGTCGTTCCACCGCTCGACCCCACGGCTCTCGCGCGCCTCTAGGAGGTCGAGGACGCCGCCGACGATGAGGGAGATCCCGACCGCGATGATGACGAAGCGCACGCCGAGGCCGGTGAAGGCGACGACCGCGATGGCGCCGATGATGTAGGCGGCGCCGCGCAGCAGTCGGAACCGCCGGCGACGTGCGTCCTCCTCGGCACCGTCGGCGGCGGGAGCGAGGAGCTCGGCCAAGCCGGCGACGAAGAGTCCGATGACGATGAGTAGAAGCAGGGCGGCGAGGGACGCCATCGGCCGCAAGGTCAGCCAGCCGCCGATGCCGATGAGGGCGACTGCGAGGAGTGCGCCGAGCCACCAGGGGAGTCGGTTCACGCGACACCGTCCGTGAATCGCTCGGGCAGCCAGCCACGTTCCATGGCGCGGGTGATGTCCCAGGTGTCGTACTCCGCCTCGTCGATCGGCACCTTGTAGCTCCAGTACGTCCAGGCCACGGCGGGCGCCCAGGCCTCCTCGGAGGCATCGTAGAGCGTGCGGAAGAACTCGCGCTGTTGCTCCTGGTCGAGCTGCGTGGCGCGCCGCGAGTGGGTGTCCAGGCACCACTCCCCGACGAGCACCGGGTAGTCACCTGCCATCCGGGCGATCTCGGCGCCGAACTCCTCGCGCAGATGCCGGACGTAGCCCTCGAGGGTGTCGTCGCCGGCGGAGAGGGTGTGCATCATGAGGTAGCGGTGGGTGTCCACGACGATGTTCTCGAACCCGGGGTCGGAGAAGAAGTCACCCCATTCCGCCGGTCGGAACCCGTCGTGACAGACGACCCGGACCCCCGGATCGACATGGGCTCGGATCCGCTCGTGGGCCCTCCGGTAGTACTCCTTGAGGAACTCGGTCGGCACCGCCTCGGACCCTTCGGCCCGCACGGGGTCGTGCGCCGGATAGCGCGTCGGGACGTCGAGCACCTGCCACAGTGCGGGTGAGATCGGCTCGTTGACCGCCTCGATCCCCCAGAGCGCGGGGCTGCGTCCGTATCGCTGGGCCAGGCGTTCGAGCACGCCCAGGGCGAAGTCGACCTTGTCCTCCTGCAGGTGCCACGTGCACACTCCCTGCAGGCCTCCGTTGTCGAACCCGTTCTGGCTGTCGGGGACGGTGTGCAGGTCGAGCAGGACACGAACGCCGTAGCGCTCACCCCACTCCAGTGCCTTGTCGACGTACTCGATGCATCCGGGCGCGTCGGCGGTGTCCCCGAAGACCCAGTACGGAACCGGCAACCGGACCAGCCGCAGACCCCGGCCAGCGAGGTAGGCGAAGTCGCGGGGCGAGATGAACTGGTCCCGATGGACGCGGTAGCGCGCGTCGAGGTCGCCCCGGTCGAGCTGGAGGTTGAGGGTGATCTCGTCCTCCGCCGTCGTTCCGGCGAACATCGACGGGCTCATCCACTTCTCGAGGACGAGCCAGTTGCCCAGGTTCACACCACGGTCCATGTGCACTTCCGATCTAGGTCGTTCCGGTGGCTACCGGCTGGAGGACCAGACGCCGGGTCTGCCACCTGATGTAGGGCTTGGTCACCACGCCGACCAGGACGGCGTAGAGGATCATGACCGCTGCGAAGCTCTCGTTCGGGAAGTTCGCGGCGGCGATGCCGATTGCCAGCCCCGGGTTGCGGTTGGCGCACGCCAACGCGAGGACGACGGCATGATCGGGGTCCGGTCCGCCCATGACGTGACCGACGGCCAGCCCCGCGGCCACGAAGAGGGTGATGCCCAGCAGCGTTGCCAGGGTCGCGACCTCGAGCAGTGCGGGGGCAACGAGGACGAGCAGCACGAGGATGGCGATGCCCATCAGGACGTTCGCGACGGTGACGGCCAGGGGACCGATCCGGTCCGCGATCCTCGGGGCGAGGCGCTGCACGAGGAGGCCCATCGCGAGGGGTGCCAGGATCTGGACGAGCACCGTCGAGAAGATCGTGCTCGGCGACACCCCGAAGGGTCGGCTCATCACCCGGCCGAGGAAGCTCACGAAGAACGGCACGAGGACGACCGAGAGGGCTGCTACGGCGAAGGCCAGTCCGATCGCGTACGACGGCCGTCCTCCGGTCGCGATCTCCGTGCGTGGCAGCAGGGCGGGGATCGGCGTCAGGGCCAGGACGACGACGGCGACGCGAGTCGCGTGGTCGAAGTCGAGGTAGAGCTCGAGGGCGAGCGCGACAACCGGCATGACGACGAACATCGCCAGCACCGACACGATGAGCAGACGCGGCCGACGGAACACGTGCCAGATGTCGGAGCGCTTCGCGCTCAGGCCGTACCCGATCACGGTCAGCGCGACGGCGATCTGGAAGACGGCCCCGATGACCGAGAACACGCTCATCGGTGGGCGCGCTCGGCCGGGCAGCGGGGCATCGCGGACTCCGTTCGATGGGCGTGACGAGCCGGCGTCGCGCGACGACGCCCGGTCCTTGTCACGAGACGCTAGCGGCGGCACCGGCGCACGGAACCACGTGAATGCGTAGTGCCAATCCGTCGCGCAAAGATTCGACGACCTACTCTTGAGACGTGCTGGTTGGCAGGACCGCGGAGCGCGCAGCGATCGATTCGCTGCTGCGCGAGGCCCGGGCCGGTCACGGTCGGGTCTGTGTCCTGGAGGGACCGCCGGGGATCGGCAAGTCGGCCCTGATCGAGCACGTCCAGGACACCGTCGAGGGCTTCCTCGTCGTCAGGGCGGTCGGCGTCGAGGCGGAGATGCAGCTGCCCTTCGCGCAGCTGCAGCAGCTCTGCGCGCCGCTCGCCGCATACACCGAGCGGCTCCCGCCGGCCCAGCGAGACGCCCTCGCCGCGGCACTGGGCCAGTCGTCCGAGCGCGCCGGCGACCCGACGCTCACCGCTCTCGCCTTCGTCTCGTTGCTGTCGGTTGCGGCCGCAGAGCAGCCCGTGCTGCTCGTCGTCGACGACGCGCAGTGGCTCGACGACGCCTCGTCGCGGACCGTGGCCTTCGCCGCTCGCAGGCTCGAGGTCGACGCCGTGGCGATGCTCGTCGCACGCCGTCCGCCGAGTGGGCCGGACATGTTCGCCGGTCTCACCGTCAAGGCGCTGAGCCCGCTCTCGTTCTGGGACTCGCTCGCCCTGCTGCGGCGTGGTCTGCGCGTTCGCCTCGACCCGACGGTCGCGACCCGGATGGCCGTGGAGAGCCGAGGCAACCCCTTGGCGCTCCTCGAGCTACCCCGCCGGGCCGATGCAGCGAGCCTTGCCGGCGGGTACCAACCGGTCGTCGCTGGAGATGTCACGCCCCTCCTCGAGAACGAGTTCACCGAACGAGTTCGGGCGCTGGAGCCCGACCCCCGCTCGATCCTCCTGCTCGCCGCTGCGGAGCCGACCGGCGACCCCCTCCTCCTGTGGCGGGCCACGGCCGCGGTCGGCATCGACCTCCAGAGCCACCTGGAGGGGATCTCCGGTCTGCTGCACGTCGACGGGATGGTGGCGTTCCGCCACCCCCTCATCCGATCGGTCGCCTACACCGCAGCCGAACCGGACGACAGGAGACGGGCCCACGCCGTTCTGGCGCAGGTGACCGACGCGGAGGCCGAGCCGGACCGACAGGCATGGCATCTCGCCGCCGCGGCTACGGCACCCCGGGAGGAGCTCGCCGAGGTGCTCGAGGCGGCCGCGGAGCGCGCTCACCGCCGTGGCGGGCTTCTCGCTGCCGCATCCTTCCTCGAGCGCGCGGCTCACCTGTCGACCGACGTGTCCATGCGCAGCGAGCGCGCGCTGAGGGCCGCGGAGACCTACGAGCTCGCGGGGCGCCTGAACGAGGCGATGCCGCTGCTGGCACTCGCCGAGACCCGAGCGACCGACGAGCGGCTCGCGGCCCGGGCACTGATGGTGCGGGGGCGCGCCGCGCAGGCGAGTCACCGCGGCGTCGATGCCGCGGTGTACTGCTGGGAGGCGGCCCGCCGCCTCGAGGACCTGGACCCGCAGGCAGCCGCCGAAACCTACCTCGAGTCACTGTCGGCCGCACTCATCACCGGGTCGCCGGGAACCGAGCCCTCGGCGGCGGAGATCGCCCGCGGCGTCCTGGGACGTCCGCGACCGCGGTCCACGGAGGAACGACCGACCCAGCTGCTCGTCGACGCGCTGGCCGGTCTCGTCGTCGAGGGCCCCGCCGTGGCCGCTCCGCGGATCAGGGCGGCGGTCGACGCGTTCCGCCTCGGGGATCTCAGCCAGTCCGACGAGCTGCGGTGGACCTGGCTGACCGCCCGACTCGCCGCTCTCGCCTGGGACGAGGTCGCCTGGGCGGCGCTGGTCCGTCGCGGGGTCAGAGCCGCACGCGAGGCCGGGTCCCTGCTGGCGATCCCGACGATCCTCAGCTCGGGCGCTGTCCTGTCCACCCTGTCCGGGCGAACGACATCGGGTCGGGTCGACGCCGAGGAGGCCGAGGCCGTCTGGGAGTCCCTCGGGATGGACCATCCGCGCTACGGAGGACTCGCGGTCGAGGCCTGGACCGCCACCGACTGTTCGGCGGTGATCGACGCCGGCCTCGCAACGCCGGCAGCCATGCGCGGCGAGGGCATGGCCGTCGCGCTGGCGCACTGGAGCGGGGCGATGATCGCCAATGCGGTCGGGGACCGGGAGACAGCTCTGCGACACGCGCAGGTCTCCGCCGCATACCCTCGTGGCCTGCTGTATACCGACTGGTCCCTGCTCGAGATCGTCGAGGCCGCAAGCGTCTCGAGGGACGCCGACACGGCCCGCGCAGCGTTCGAGCGGCTGGTCGAGTCCACGTCCGCCGCCGGCACGCCCTGGGCCGCCGGCGTCGAGGCGCGGGCCCGCGGACTGGTGACCCACTCGCCGGTCGAGGCGGAGAGCGCCTTCGCCGAGTCGGTCGCCCATCTGCAGCAGACGGGCCTGGTGGCCGAACTGGCCCGGTCGCACCTGCTGTTCGGAGAGTGGCTGCGGCGACAGCGCCGACGCCGGCTGGCCCGTGAGCACCTCCAGCGGGCCCGGGACCTCTTCATGGGCATGGGCGCTCGGGGCTTCGCCGCCCGGGCCGAGGCGGAGCTGCGCGCGGCCGGAGCCGCGGTCGCGCCGGCACCGGCGGACACCACGCAGGCCGAGATGCTCTCGGCGCAGGAACGACGCGTCGCTACGCTCGCGAGTGAAGGCCTGACGAACACCGAGATCGCGGCCCAGCTGTTCCTCAGCCCCAACACGGTCGACTACCACCTCCGCAAGGTGTTCCTGAAGCTCGCGATCAGCAGCCGTGCCCAGATCCACGCCGCACTCGCCGACCGGGTCTGACTACGCGATCGCGTGCTAGCCGCCCCGGCGTCCACGCCTAGGGTGACTGCATGCTCCGAGATCGACGCGACCGGGCACCGGACCACTCGACGAGCCATGGAACTCGCCTCGCAGATCGGCCGTGACCTCGTCGTTCTCGGGGTCGTCACGGCCGTCTGCGTCGTGGTCGGGTTCCTCGTGGCGTGGGCCGCGCGACGGCTGGCGCCCCGTCGACATCTCGGTGCTCGACGGGGCCGTCCGGCGCTCGCCAGTCGTCGTCATCGTCGTGCTCGTCGGGTCGCCCCCCTCCGCATGAGCGTCTCCTTCGCGTGGGACAGGTCCTGCTGCCCGGTGTCGGCCGGTCGGCCGTCGCCGGGTGATCCGGCTGCGGTCAGAGTTGACCCCCACGGTCGCGGCGCGGTCGCGATCCGGTTGCGGTGGTCCCGACGGATCGTCGGCGCGCGTGTCCCGCGGCTCGCAAACGGCCGCCCGTGGAGGCCGTGCGGCGTAGGGTCGACAGTGGGCAGGGGTGTGTTTCGTGGGGCCGAAGGAGGCCGACATGAACGCCATCGATCTGGTTTGGATCGTCGCGGGAGTCACCCTGGGAGTGGTGGTCGTCATCCTCGGCCGCCGAGCCCGCCCGGGCGGCCCGGATCGGTCGGCCACGCCCAGCATCCTCGGCTGGGCCGCCCTGGGACTCGGGCTTCTCACGCTGGTGCTCGCGTTCGCCGTCACTGCAGGCGTGAGCTTCTGGGTCGTCATCGCCCTGGGAATCGCGACGATCATCGTCGTCATCGCCGCCCTGCGCGACCGCGACCGCCGCTGGCCCACCTGGGTCGGACTCGTCGCCGGCGCGGTGGCGACCCTGTTCTGGGGACTGTTCGCCCTCGGCTACGGCATCATCGCGCTCACCGGGTGCCCGGAGAGCTTCGCGAGAGCGCCGACGACATCGCGCCTCCGCCCGGAGTGGAGGTGCGCTGGGAAGGGACGGAGAACGAGTCCTGTCGCGCCGAGATACCGACCGACCTGAGCGAGGAGGAGGTCCTCACCCACTACGAGGCACAGTTCGAGGCCAACGGGTGGGAGCCTGCCGCGAGCCAGAACGGGCCGGAGTGGGTGGCCGCGACCGAGGGCGACACGCTCTTCGAGGTGGGCTGGGTGCAGCCCCCCGGTGAGCGCGCAGCGATCATGCTCCTGCTCTCCGATCAGGCCCAGGACGGCTGACCGGGCCATTCCAACCGGGTAGAAGGCACCAAAGGTAGACTTCTACCATGAGCCTGAACATCAAGAACGAGCGCGTACACGCTCTCGCCCGCCAGGCGGCCCAGCTCACCGGTCGTTCCCAGACGGGTGCCGTGGAGCTCGCACTCGAGGAGCTGCTCCGCAGTCACGGCCTCGATCCGGACGACGGAAGAGCCCGGGCCAAGGTGGATCACGCCAGGCGCATAGTCGCCGAGTACACGGCGGACCACGCACGGGCCAATCCCGTGATCTTGGAGGTCGACTCGCTCTACGACGCGGCGACCGGCATGCCGCGATGATCATCGACTCCTCAGCCCTGATGGCCATTCTCAACGGCGAGCCGGAGGGTGACAGCCTGCTCGCCGTGATCGCACGGAGCGAGTGCCGGATCTCCGCCGCATCATCGGTCGAGGTCGGCATCGTCGCCGACGCCCGCTCGACCCGACACGGCGAACGTCTGGACGAGCTCCTGGAGGCCCTCGAAATCCGGGTCGAGCCGGTCACGGTGCGACAGGCCGAGGTCGCGCGCCTCGCCTATCGCCGCTTCGGTCGAGGCTCCGGGTCGAAGGCGACGCTCAACTTCGGCGACTGCTTCGCCTACGCCCTGTCGGTGACGGCCGGCGAGCCGTTGTTGTTCGTGGGCGAAGACTTCGCGCACACCGACGTGGCGGCTCAGCCGTACTAACCTCCCTCGTCGTTGCCGAGAGCCAGTGACCGGTCAGATCGACGGTGCCTCCGGCTGGTGCTTGTGGGCACTCCGCCAGTGCATCGCGAAAGCGGCGCCCGCCGCCGGGATGGCCGGCAGCAGCATGAACAGGCCGAGCCCGGCCACTTCACCGCCGATGAAGACGCTCACCACGATGGCGACCAGACCCAGCGCGACGATCGCGAGCCGGAGCAGGTGCCGTCCCAGGTGCTCCTTCGGCCCGACCAGGTCGCGAACGGCCGCGGCCACCGGGCCGGCGAGGAAGGCGACGACCGCCAGCGTCGCGATGACGACCAGGCCCCACGGCCCCTCATCCTCGTCCACGGACGTCGAGATGACGCGCGTGAGGAAGACGACGACGACCATGGCGATCGAGAACGCGGCGCCTGCGAGCACGATGCCCATGACTCCGGCGACGAGGTCACGCCAGCCGAGGTGGCGCCCGTAGAGCCACCAGGCCAGCAGCGGACCACCGATGACGGCGAGCGGCATGCCGAGGGCGCCGATCGCCTGCAACCAGACCGGTGGAGTCCACGTCCCCGACTCCCCGGCGCCGAGCAGCAACGCGATGGTCTGCTGCACTGCGATGGCGACGAGGAAGATGAGCGCTGCCAACAGGAAGGCATCCGCTGTGAGGTAGTGACGTTCACGGCTCGCGACCGCGGGCGGGTGCAGCGTCTCGGTCATCGTGCACCTCCACGCAACCGTCGACCCAGACGACTGCTGCCTTCATTCTCGTCGCCCGGGCGGTGCGCCGGAGCCGCGCTGTGATCGACGAGACCGCTCCTCCCTCAGCTGAGTAGACCGCCGAGCATGCCGCCGGAGCTCTGGTTCCCCTGCTGACCGCCGCCGGCGACGGACTCGCTCGGCTGGACCAGCACATACCCCTGACCGCCGAAGGCCATCTGCAGGGTCTCGCCCGTGCCGCCCCGGAGCATCGTGCCGATGCCGCCGGTGTCGATGCGGACGTCCATGCTCACGCCCGCCGTCCACAGCACGACTGCTTGCGCGTCGGCGAACGTCGGGGAGGACGCCACGTCGAGCGCGATCGGCTCGCCCTTGGTCGTCACCGCGACATAGCCCGTGCCCCGCAGCGAGACGTTGTAGAGCCCGCCGGTCATCGCCGCGCCACGCGCCTGGATGCGGTGGATGTCCCACTGGATCGAGTTGCTGAACGCGAGCACGTTGCGGCCGTTGACCGAGATCGCGTCGTTCTCGAGGTAGATGATCTGAATCTCGGCGGCCTCGTCGGCGAGGAACAGCTCGCCCGACCCTGAGCAGACCATGACCGAGACACCCTCGCCGGTCACCGCGGACTTGAACATCCGCTGCACCCCGGCACTCTTCTTGGCGAAGCGGACGTCGCCCTGGTAGGCGACCATCGAGCCGAGCCGAGCCGTGACCTCGCCGTAGCGCATGTCGATGCGGAGGAGCTTCTTGTTCTGCAACGCGAAGGGGTCCTGCGTCGCCTTCTCCTTGAAGTCCGTGAAAAGCGATCCGTGGATCGGCATGGTTCCTGTCACTCCCGTCCTGCCCGGCTCCCTTGGCCGAGACCGACCCTCAGTATCTCCGGCCGGGCCGCGCCGGGCTAGGGTGAAACGCCAACGGCGACCGTTCGGCGCCGACGCGTTCCATGTCCATGGGCGAGGTCCACGGCGATCCACGGGAGGCACGATGAGTTTCTTCGAGAAGGCCAAGCAGGCGGCGACGGAGATGGCCGCCAAGGCCGACCAGGCGATGGCGAACGCCGGACTCGCCGGCGGCCCGGCGGGGGGTCCGGCCGGTGGCAGCCGGGAGGCCGACGCCGCACTGCGCGACTACGGACTGCTCATGTGGCGTGAAGCGCAGGGGCAGCCGGTCGAGCCGGGCGAGCGCGAGCGGGTCATCGGGGTGCTGCGCGGTCTCGAGTCCGCCGGCGTGCTCACGCACCTGCAGGTCGGCGGCGCTGCAGGCGCCAGTGGCTCCCTGTTCGGCGGCCCCACCCC
>JBAUUB010000342.1:0-15771 GCA_049582485.1 Dermatophilaceae bacterium | reverse complement strand
CGCTGGAGCTGATCCAGCGCTGCTCGTGCGGACTTCTGGCGTCAGGCTTCCATGTCCACGATCGCGATGACGGGGCCGCCTCCGGAGGGCCCTTGGTGCACGGCGGCGACGGACACGAAGTTCATCGGATCGCCGGTGACGGCGCCCACGACCCCGCCCACGGCAGCCTTGATCTGACGGTGCCAGGGGACGTCGGAGTCGTCGAGCATGATGTTGCGGCGTCCCCGCACGCGCCCGGTCGGGTCGGCCTCGCACTTGAGGAAGAGGTTGACGAGCCGCCCCTTGATGTGACGGGGATGAATGCAGTCGGCGGGCATGTCCTCGAGCCCGGCGTTGCGGATCGCCTCCCAGACGCCGTCCATGTCGAGGGCGTCCTTCATGATGCTGTGCCCGACGCGGTACCGGCCACCGAGGCCGCGCGCGTTCCCCACGACGACGATCTGGGCCTGGTCGAGCTCGACACCCGAGGAGCAGGAGGCGACGGAGGAGAACAGCGACAGGTCGGTGAAGATCTGGTCCGCGGTCGGCATCGCGATCTCGTCGAGCGCGACGGCGACACCGAGCGCTGTTGTCGCGTTGGAGACGTCCATCGACTCGAGGGTGTTGTGAGTGAAGACCGTCTTCCCGCGGCTCTCTGCGTCGTTGATCGTGTCCTGGACGAGCAGCGGTGTCTTGGTCTGGACGTAGTGCACGTCGCTCGGGTCGCTGATGCCGGCCCGTTCCATGGCGACACGCACGCCTGCCGCCACCTTCTCGACCATCGCCGGTCGTCCGATGTCCTCAGGAAGGAGCACCTCACTCATCGCGTACCCGACGGTGACCCTGGGCTCGTCGGTCGGCTGGTACGTGCCCTCGGGGGCATAGGCGAAGATCGTGGCGTGGGGGCTGATGACCCCGTCCGTGCCCCCGGACCACACGAGGGGGACCTGTGCGACCTCCTCCTTGGTGCGCGTGCCCTTCTCCTCGAGCACGGCGCGGTATGCGGTCGTGGCGATGATCCGGGTGTAGTCGTTCACTCCCCCGTTGCCCTCCGTCTTGCCCACCACGGCGATGACGTCGTCGGCGGAGAACACTCCCTCGTCGATGAGGGCCGCCAACCCGGCGGCGTCACTGACACTCTCGATCGGAACCTTGCGAACTTCGACGGGACGGGGCATTGACGTCCAACCTTCCATGTGTTGACGGGTTGAGGACCGGAGGCGGTCAGTAGCGGGGGTCGGTGGGTGGAGGCGCCGGATGGTCATCGGAGGCGACCTTCCCCGGCACGGTACCGGGGGTGAAGGGCACGTCCCGATGCACGCCGTGCCTCGCCACGTGGAACATGATCTGGTAGATGATGATCGTCGCGAAGGACCCGATCGCGATGCCGTTGAACGACACGTTGCCGCTGGGAGAGGTCCATGTCGCGTCGGATGCTCCGAGGATGAGGCCGATGGCCGCGGGGAACAGGTTCACCGGGTTCTTGAAGTCGACCCGACCCTCCACCCAGATCCGTCCGCCGAGGACCGCGATGAGGCCGTAGAGGATGATCGTCGCGCCGCCGAGGACGCCGATCGGGATGCTCACGATGAGCGCCCCGAACTTGGGAACCATACCCAGGGCCATCGCGGTCAGGCCGGCGACGACATAGGCGGCCGTGGAGTACACGCGGGTCGCGGCCATCACGCCGATGTTCTCCGCATACGTGGTCGTGCCCGAACCACCACCGAAACCGGCGACCATCGTCGCCGCCCCGTCGCCCATGTAGGCGCGGCCCAGCGAACGGTCGAGGTCACGGTCGGTCATCGAGGCGACGGCCTTGATGTGCCCCGTGTTCTCGGCAATGAGCACCACGACCACCGGGACGATGAGCGTGATTGCGCTCCAGCTGAACTGGGGAGCGGTGAAGTCGGGCAGTCCGATCCAGTCTGCGGCGGCGAGGTTGGAGTCGAGGTCGCTGAGCTGGTCCTGGGGGAAGGCGACGAGGTAGCCGACGACGACACCGATGAGGATGGAGATCCTGCCCCAGAATCCTCGGAAGAGAACGGTCGCGAGGACGATCGCGGTGAGGGTGATGGTTGCGGTCACCGGTTGCTGCGAGAAGTTGTCCCACGCAACCGGAGCCAGGTTCAGACCGATGAGCGCGACGACTGCGCCGGTCACCACCGGCGGCATCAGCGTGTTGATCCAGCCCGCACCGAAGCGGTCGACGACGAGTCCGACGAGGAAGAGCACGAGGCCGGCTGCGATGATGCCGGAGAGGGCCTCGGCAATGCCGCCGCCGGACGTGGCGGCGATGACCGGCGAGATGAAGGCGAAGCTGGATCCCGTGTAGCTCGGCAGGCCGAGACGTTGTCCGCGACCGACCGTCATGAGGATGAAGATCAGGGTGCCGACACCCGAGAAGAAGATCGTCGCGGTAGGCGGGAAGCCCGTGAGCACGGGCACGAGGAACGTCGCGCCGAACATCGCGACGACGTGCTGCATGCCGATGCCGATGGTCAGCGGCCAGGCAAGGCGCTCCTCCGGTGTTACGACGGCTTCGGGCGCGACGTGTCTGCCGTCCCCGTGGACGGTCCACAGCTTCCGTGTTGGCATGGTGCAACTCGCTTCCTACCGGGCGTCATCGACCGGTGTCTGTGCAGGGTTTTCAGAATCCCGTCAGCTCGGGACGGGCTGCTCCTCTCGAACGGCCGGGGTCGAGTCGTGGTCGGCGAGGTTCCCGCCCGGAATGTCGGAGCGGCACGAGCCGACGGGGGTCTCAGTGATCCAGTTGTCGATCGGCTCATGCCGCTGCAGCGCCCGCCACACGTCCTCGTGGCGGATGGGCATGTGCATGAGCTCGGCGCCGGTCGCGTGCTGGATCGCGTTGCCGATCGCCGGTGCGACCGAGATCATCGGGTGCTCGCCCACCCCTCGGGCCCCGAAGGGTCCGTCGATCTGGGCGGTCTCCACCACCGCGCTCTCGATTCGCCGCGGGATGTCGCGTGACGTGGGGATCTTGTTGTCGGTGAAGGACGGGTTGAGCAGCCGGCCCTGCTGGTCGTAGATGTACCCCTCGCACAGTGCCGTTCCCAGTCCCTGGACCATCCCGCCGATGCACTGGCCGCGGACGAGTCCCGGGTTCACGACCCGACCGACGTCGTATGCGGACGAGATCGCCAGCACGTCGAACTCGCCCGTGTCCGGGTCGACGTCGACGACCACGCCGTGCGCTCCGTACGTCCAGTCCAGGGCAGGCAACCCCTGGCCCGTCTCCTTGTCCAGGTTGGTCAGACCTTGCGCGATGTAGCGTCCGACTCCGACGAGTGGGCCGCCGATGCCGTTGCCGTTGGGGAAGGCGTACCCGATGGACAGCTCCGGCCACGTGACCTTGTGGTCACGGTGGTGCCTGACGAAGACGCCGTCCGCGTCGTGGTCGAGGTCGGCAGGGTCGGCCCTGAGCACCTGGGCCGCCACCGCATACCCCTGCTCGAGCAGCTGATCGCACGCGAGGATCGTGGCATTGCCCGACAGCAGCAGCCCCTTGGAGGCAACGGTCTGCCAGTCGTACGGGTCCTTGTCCGTGTCGCGCTCGATCGCGACCTTGACGCGGTCCATGGGGAACCGCAGCCGCTCAGCGGCCACCTGGGCGAGCGCCGTGTTGCAGCCCTGGCCGATCTCCGTGAGGGCGACGTTGAGGACGACCGAGCCGTCGGAGTTCATCTTCACGACCGCGGCGGTGGCGGTGAAGGAGGGCATGGCCGGCGCCTTGTGCAGGGTGGCGACGCCCTTTCCGATCCTGCGGCCCGTCCGCCGCTCGTGCTCTTCCTCCTCCGCGGTCAGCCGGCCGTAGTCGATCGACGTGGCGACGGCCTCGAGACAGGCCAGCGGATCACCGGTGTTCTCGGTGATCACCTCACCCGTCATGGTGACCGAGCCGGGCCTGAGCAGGTTCCGCTTGCGGAACTCGAGGGAGTCCATGCCGATCGCCTGGGCCACGAGCTCCATGTGGCGCTCGAGGCCCCAGAAGAACTCGACATGGCCGAAGCCGCGGTAGGCGGTCCCGTACGGCTTGTTCGTGTAGATCGTGTAGGCATCGACTCGCGCGTTGGGAAGCTCGTACGGCCCGCTGGACGAGAAGCCCGAGGCCCGCGTGACGTTGACGGCGTAGTCGGCATATGCGCCCGCGTCCCAGAACATCGTCATCTGCTGAGCGGTGATTCTGCCGTCCGAGCGCACGCCGGTCTTGATCCGGTACGTCAGAGCGCTGCGACAGGGCAGCAGGCTGAACTCCTCCTCGCGGGTCGCCTGCAGTCGGACCGGCCGACCACCGGCCTTGCGCGACAGGCACGCGACGAGGGGCTCGAGGTGGATGCCGGCCTTGCCGCCGAAGCCACCGCCGACATGCGGAATGATGACCCGGACCTGGTTCAGCGGCAGTCGCATCGCCGTGCAGAAGAGGTTGCGGACGGTGAAGGGCGACTGGGCGCTGGACCAGATGGTCACCTGGTCCCCGGCCTTCCACTGGACGATGGCGACGTGGGTCTCGAGTGGCACGTGCTGCACCGACGGGTTCGTGTACTCCCGCTCGATGACCCACTCCGCCTCGGCGAACCCCTGCTCGACGTCACCCTTGCGCACCTTCTGGACATGCGCGATGTTCGTTCCCGGCTGAGGACTGAAGGCCGCCTCGACATAGCTGTAGGCCCCGAGGTCGGGATGCACCAGCGGCGCCTCCGGCTCGATGGCCGCCATGGGGTCGAGGACCGGCGTCAGGACCTCGTAATCGACGTCGATGAGCTCCACCGCATGTGCCGCGATCTCCGGGGTCTCGGCGGCGACCGCCGCCACCGCCTCTCCGAAGTGGCGGACGATGTCCTTGGCGAGGATGTCCTTGTCGACGATGTAGAGGCCGATCTTGTAGTCCAGCTCGTGACCCGTCAGCACCGCGTGCACGCCCGGCAATGCCTCGGCCCGTGAGATGTCGAGGCCGAGGATCCTGGCCCGGGCATGCGGGCTCTTCTTCACCTTGGCGTGCAGCATGCCCGGCAGCACCAGGTCGCCGGTGTAGAGCGCGTCGCCGGTCAGCTTCTCGGTCGTCTCCACCCGTGGGTGGTCGACTCCCACCGACGGGCCGACGGGTGCCCCAGTCGTCGGCGGAGCATTCTTCTCGGGGGGCAGGACCGTGCTGTGGTCAGACATACCTCAGGGCTCCCTTCGCGCTCTCGTCGAGCTGACCGGAGACGTCGAGCACGGCCTCCACGATCTGCTCGTAGCCGGTGCAGCGGCAGAAGTTGCCCTCGATGCCGGCCTTGATCTCCTCGACCGTGGGCGTGGGGTTGCGCCTCAGCAGATCCCGAACCGACATCACCATGCCGCCGGTGCAGAACCCGCACTGAACCGCATGGTGGCGGGCGAAGGCAGCCTGGATCTCCGAGAGTCGCCCGTGTTCGGCCTCACCCTCCACCGTGCGGATGATGCCTCCGTCGACCTCCACTGCCAGGACCATGCACGAGTTCACGGTTCGACCGTCGAGCTCGACGGTGCAGGCGCCGCACTCGCCGGCGCCACAGCCTTCCTTCGAGCCCGTCATCCCCAGCCCGTCACGGACGAACCTCAGCAGCGTCCAGTGTTCCTCGACCTCGCGGTCGAAGCGCTGCCCGTTGACCGTTACCGAGACCCGCATCACGCCACCTCTCGCAGAGCCCTGCGCACGTACACGCCGACCATGTGGGTCCGGTACTCCTTGGAGCAGCGGACGTCGGTGATCGGACTGATGACCGCCTGTGCGGCGGCCGCGACATCGTCGGCCGAGTCGAGCACCGACAGCCCGTCGACGAGCAGTGGAGTCGCGGCGCACGAGCTGATCCCGAGCCGCAGGTCGCCCTCCTTCGACATCGCGGCAACCCCGACGATCCCGAGATCATGGCCCTTGATCCGCTTGAGCTTGCGGTAGCAGCCTCGGGCTCCTGCAGTCGAAGGCGGGACGACGATGCGCTCGATGAGCTCCCCGGGTGCGAGGACGGTCCGCTTGGCGCCCGTGAAGAACTCGCTGACGGGCACCTCCCGGCTGCCGTCGGCGGAGGATAGAACCATCGTCGCCCGAAGGCAGAGCAGGGCGGGGGACATGTCCGCACAGGGTGAGGCATTGGCGACGTTGCCGATGACGGTGGCCCGGTTGCGGATCTGGTGGGAGGCCAGGTCCTCGGCGCACGCAACGAGCAACGGGTACTGCTCGCGCACCGTCGGGCTGAACAGGATGTCGTTGATCGTGACGGCCGGGGAGATGATCAGGCCGTCCTCGCCACTCCAGACCAGGTCCGAGTAGCCGGCGACCCGCTTGACATCGACGACCACCTCGGGGTCGGCCAGACCACTGCGGACGTCGCCGAGGAGGTCGGTGCCACCTGCCAGAACCCGCGCCCGCGCTCCGTACTCCGATAGGAGCGCAAGCATCTCTGTCCTGCGCGTGGGAGCCCGATACCTGAACGTGGCCGCCATGGCCTCTCCTCACGAGCGGGGCGGGCCCTACCGGGGGAAAGCCTCCCTCACATCCGGGCGGCGCCCTCGCCGTCGCCGACGATAGCGCTGCTCAGGGAGGGTGCGCCACCTCCTGCGCCCCACACGGCCGAGGTCACATCGTGAGGTAAGGATGCACTGGCCGACCGGTGTGACGAGATCCCCATACTCCTGGGCTCGCATTACTCGCCAGTACTGGATTGAGTGGTCCCAACTGCGCGCGTCGGCATCGGAGCCGAAGGATCCCCGGGCCAGCGCGAGGGAGGAACAGCCCTGATGAAGGTCGTCGTGTTGGCCAAGTACGTGCCCGAGCCCACGGCTACGTGGGCCTTCGAGTCGGACCACACCCTCGCCCGGGAGGCCGTCGAAGGCCGGCTCTCCGAGCTCGACGAGTATGCGGTGGAACAGGCCGTGCGTCTCAAGGAGGCCGGCGCCGCGGACGAGGTGGTGGTCGTCACGGTCGGCCCCGACAAAGCCGTCGACGCACTGCGCAAGGCTCTCGCCATGGGCGCCGACCGGGCCGTCCACGTCAGTGACCAGGCCATCGCAGGATCCGACGCACTCGGCACGTCGAGGGTGCTCGCCGCCGCGGTCGACAACGAGGGGTTCGACCTCGTCCTGACGGGCATGGCCTCGACCGACGCGGAGATGTCGGTCATGCCCTCGATGGTCGCGGCCAGGTTGGGCCTCCCCCAGGCGACCTTCGCCGGCGCGCTGTCGGTCGAGGGCGACACGGCCACGATCCGGCGTGACCTGGACACCGCCACCACCGAGGTGACGGTCTCCCTGCCGGCCGTCATCTCGCTGACCGACCAGACCGACGAGGCCCGGTACCCGGCCTTCAAGGCGATCATGATGGCCAAGAAGAAGCCCGTCGAGACCCGCTCCCTCGCCGATCTCGGCCTGGGCGCCGGGGATGTCGGCCTTGGAGCCGCCGCAACGACGGTGCTCTCGATCGCTCCCGCCCCCCAGCGTCAGGCCGGCACCATCATCACCGACGAGGGCGATGCCGCAACCCAGCTCGCGGACTTCCTCGCCGGCCGCGGGTTCCTCCGCTAGCCCTCTCGACAGGAGATCGTCATGAGTGAAGTACTCGTCCTGGTCGAGGCCAGCGGCTCGACCATCCGCACCCCGTCCCTCGAGCTCCTCACCCTCGCCCGCCGTCTCGGCGAGCCGAGCGCCGTGCTCTTCGGGTCACCGGACGATTCCGTCCTCGCCACCCTCGGGGAGCACGGAGCACAGATGGTGTATGCGGTGCCCGCCCCCGAGACGGAGGAGTTCCTCTCCCTACCCAAGGCCGAAGCCGTCACCGACCTGGCGCGGCGGCTCTCCCCCGCCGCCGTGCTCATCACCTCCTCGCCGGAGGGCAAGGACATCGCGGGACGCGTGGCGGTCGCGCTCGACTCGGGCCTCGTCACAGACGCCATCGACGTCACCCACGCCGACGGAGACGTCGTCGCCACGCAGAGCATCGTCGCCGGACGCTTCGTCGCGACCACCCGGGTGGTGCGCGGCCCGGCCGTCCTGACGTTCCGTCCGAACTCCGTCGAGCCTTCTCCCGCACCGTCGTCTCCGACGGTCGAGACGGTCGAGCTCTCCGTCAGCGAGGTCGCGCGGGCCGCGCGGGTCGTCGCCACCACGCCCAAGGAGTCCTCCGGCCGACCCGACCTCGCCGATGCCTCGGTCGTCGTCGCTGGAGGCCGTGGTGTCGGCTCGGCCGACGGCTTCGCGAAGGTCGAGTCACTCGCCGACGCGCTCGGTGGCGCAGTCGGCGCCTCCCGCACCGCCACGGACGTCGGCTGGGCACCGCACGAGTCCCAGATCGGCCAGACCGGCAAGACGATCGCACCCGCGCTCTACCTCGCGGCGGGGATCTCCGGCGCGATCCAGCACCGTGCCGGCATGCAGAGCAGCAAGACGATCGTCGCCGTCAACAAGGACCCCAAGGCTCCGATCTTCTCTATCGCCGACTTCGGCGTGGTCGGCGACCTGCACACCGTGCTGCCGGCGCTGACCGAGGAGATCGTCCGACGGCGGACCTGACCACGCTGTGACCCCAGGACCCTGAGGAGGTGGGCGCCCGGTGAACACGCTACGGCTCGCCGTCGGCCTGCTCATGACCGTCGTCCTGCTCGGACTGGCCGGGCGGCGGCTGGTCTACCTCTACCGGCTGGGCAGGACCGGCCAGCCGGTCGAGCCCGGTCGGCTGGGTGCCCTTGGCACGGCGGTCAGGGCAGAGCTCGTCGAGGTCGTCGCCCAGCGCAAGCTGCTGCGGTGGACCGCTCCGGGCCTGGCGCACGCCGCCGTGTTCTGGGGCTTCTGCGTCCTCCTGCTCACGGTGCTCGAGGCCTTCGGGTCGTTGTTCGACCCGACCTTCCACCTACCCGTGATCGGTCGGTTCCCCGTCCTGGGCTTCATCGAGGACCTCTTCGCCCTTCTCTGCATCCTGGCCGTGCTCGCCTTCGTCGTGATCAGGGTGCGCGAGGCGCCCAGGGACCAGGGGCGTCGTTCGCGCTTCTTCGGCTCCCATCTCGGGCCGGCCTGGTTCGTCCTCTTCATGATCTTCAACGTCGTCTGGACGTTGCTGCTCACCCGGGGCGCCCAGATCAACGCGCAGGAGGTCAACACGACCGACAACCTCCCGTTCCTGCGGGGGGCCTTCCTCAGCCAGGGCATCGCCTCCGTTCTCGCTCCCCTCGGCCAGGAGGTCAACGAGATCATCGAGACCGTCGCGCTCCTGGTCGGCCTCGCCGTCCTGCTCGGGTTCACCGTCTTCGTCACCTACAGCAAGCACCTGCACATCCTGCTGTCCCTGCCGAACGTCGCCCTCGCCCGACGGCCGTCATCGTTGGGCGCCCTCCTGCCGGTCAGCTCCGGAGGAACTGAGGTCGACTTCGACGACCCCGGAGAGGACGACCTCCTCGGGGTGGGCAATCTCGAGGAGTTCACGTGGAAGGGCCTGCTCGACTTCGGCACGTGCACAGAGTGCGGGCGCTGCCAGAGCCAGTGCCCGGCGTGGAACACCGGCAAGCCGCTCTCCCCCAAGCTGCTGATCATGGGTCTGCGCGACCACGCCCTCGCCAAGGCACCCTACCTCCTGGCTGCCGAGAGCCAGCGCGAGAGCCTGCCTGACGACGTCAGAGCGGTCGCCGAGGTACCGCTGGTCGGGGACACGGGGTATGCGCCGGATCCGCTGGCCGCATACGCCCCGCTCGGCCCCGGTGGTGTGATCGACCCGGACGTGCTGTGGTCCTGCACGACGTGCGGCGCGTGCGTCGAGCAGTGCCCGGTCGACATCGAGCACGTCGACCACATCGTCGACATGCGCCGCTACCAGGTCCTCATGGAGGGGGCGTTCCCGGACGAGTCGGGCGCCATGCTCAACAATCTCGAGCACGCGGCGGACCCATGGGGCCGGGGGTCCTCCCAGCGTCTGGCCTGGGCGGAACCGCTCGACTTCGAGGTCCGCGTCCTCGGCGCGGACGGTGGGGACCGCATTCCGGACGACGTCGAGTGGCTGTTCTGGGTCGGCTGCGCAGGCGCGCTCGACGATCAGGCCCAGCGCACGACACGGGCGGTGGCGACCCTTCTGCATGAGGCCGGCGTGGAGTTCATGGTCCTCGGTGAGGCGGAGTCCTGCACCGGCGACCCCGCACGGCGGATGGGCAACGAGTTCCTCTTCCAGATGCTCGCCCGACAGAACGTCGAGACCCTCACCGCGGCGGGGGCGACCAAGATCGTCGTCACCTGCGCACACTGCTTCAACACCCTCGCCAACGAGTACCCCCAGGTCGGCGGCACCTTCGAGGTGGTCCACCACTCGACCCTGCTCAACCGCCTCGTCGCCGAGAAGCGCCTCGTGCCCGTCGCCCGGCTCGACCGTGACATCACCTACCACGACCCCTGCTACCTCGGCCGCCACAACCGGATCTTCGCCCCGCCCCGCGAGCTCCTCGGAGCCGTCCCCGGCCTTCGGCTCGCCGAGATGCCGCGCACGAAGGAGCGTGCCTTCTGCTGTGGAGCGGGCGGAGCGCGCATGTTCATGGACGAGACCCTCGGCACCAGGATCAACGAGAACCGCGCCGCGGAGGCGCTCGCCACGGGCGCGCAGACCATCGCCGCCGCCTGTCCGTTCTGCATCACGATGCTGAGCGACGGCGTCAGCACGCTGCTTCCTGACGGGGCCTCCGAGGTCGAGGTGACGGACGTCGCCGAGCTCCTGCTGCGGGCCGTGCGTCCTGACCTCGACGACGCCTCCCCTCCTCCACAGACCGCGACACCCTAGCCGCCCACACCGCAGACAGCATGACGAACAGGACCGAGCGACGATGACCGACACTGTGAGCACCGAAGGTCCCCACGCCGCGACGAGCGGACTCGACCTGAGCACCCTGAGTCTCATGCTCGAGGCGCTCGACGACTTCATCGCCGCCTCCCTGACGCCCGAGCTGCAGCTCGAGCTCGACCACGAGGACCGCTGCCCCGAGGACATCGTCCGAGCGATGAGCGACCCGGACACCCTCGGCGTCCAGCTCGTCTTCATCCCCGAGGAGTTCGGCGGCATGGGCGGTGCGGCCTGGGACTCGTACCGCGTGTGCGAGGCGATGGCGCGCAAGGACATCGGGCTCGCGACCGCAGTGTTCGCGACCTTCCTCGGCTCGGATCCCATCGTGTTCGGCGGCACACGGGAGCAGCAGGAGCACTGGCTCACGCGGATCGCCGGCGAGGGACTCGTCTTCGCCTACGGCGCGACTGAGCCGGAGGCCGGCTCGGACCTCGGCGCGATGACGACGACCGCCGAGCGAGTCAGCGACGACGATGGTGCGGTCACGGCCTATCGGATCACGGGCCGCAAGCAGTGGATCTCCAACGGGAGCATCGCCGACTACTCGACCGTCCTCGCTGCGACCGACGACGGACCGTCCTGGTTCGTGGTCCCGCAGGATGCCGAGGGGTTCAGCTCAGGTCCGCCGGAGGACAAGCACGGCCTGCGCCTGTCGAACACGTCCGCCCTCTACCTCGACGATGTCGAGGTCCCCGCCGACCACCTCATCGGCGGAGTCGAGGGCAAGGGTCTGGTGCAGGCCCAGAACGTCTTCGGCTACACCCGGCTCATGGTCGCCGCGTTCGGGCTGGGCGGCGGATGGGAGGCTCTGGACCGTTCCCTGGCCTACTCGGTCGAGCGTGTCCAAGGCGGGGGGCCACTCAGCGAGAAGCAGGGCTTCACCCACAAGCTGATCGTCCCGTGGGCGGTCCGGCTCGAGGCCGCCCGCAGCTTCATCGAACACACTGCGACCCGGCTCGACGCCGGTGAGGGCGCGGCTGGAGCGCTCAACACCGAGGGCGCGATCGCGAAGTACATGGCAACCGAGGCCGGCATCGCCGCCGCCGACGCGGCCATCCAGGCCCACGGCGGCTACGGGTACACCCGTCCCTACGTCGTCGAGAAGATCCGGCGCGATGTGCGAATCACGACGATCTACGAGGGAACGTCGGAGATCATGGAGATGACGATCGCCCGCGACCGCTGGCAGCGTCACCTCAAGACCGGTGGCCGCCACTACACCGACATCGCCGACCGCCTCGACGCCCTTCACTCGGCCCACCCGGAAACAGGCGCCGACATCGCCGCGCTCGCCTGCCGCGCGCTCGCGGTCGTCCTCGACGCCTGCCGCACCGGCCGTCTCACCCGCAACCAGCACGTCCTCTTCAGGCTCGGCGAGCTCATCGCCTGGACCGAGACCGCCGCCGTCTTCGCGACCAAGGCCGCTGCGGCCGCCGACGGCTCCCTCCATGAGAAGTGCCTGACCCGCTTCGACGCCGACGCGCTCGCGGCGATGTCGCGCGTCTTCGCCCGCGAGGCCGCCCAGAAGGTCGCCCTCGAGGGCACCCGGTGGGTCGCCGGCGCCTCCGCGCCGGGCTCGGCCCAGGTGGGCGCCATCGGCGCCGTGCCGACCGTCGAGATCCTCGCAGCCCAGGCCGGGCTCGTCGCCGACCTCGACGCGGTCCGCGATGTCCTCTACGCCCCGTTCGCCTCGAGCTGACCAGTCCACCACTCCGACCCCACCCACAACGGACCGCACCCGGCCACGACCCGCCGAGCACCGCATACGCACCAATCGAGGGACCCGAATGACCACCTCACCGGCCGACCCCGTCGCCATCGTCGGACTCGCCGCGATCATGCCCCAGGCACCGACCGCCGAGACCTTCTGGACGAATCTCAAGAACGGGGTCTACAGCATCACCGATGTCCCGCCGGAGCGGTGGGACCCCGCCGTCTACTACGACCCCGACCACTCCGCCGTCGACAAGACCTACTCGCGGATCGGGGGCTGGGTCCGCGAGTTCGAGTGGAACCCGATCGCCTGGCGGCTGCCCATCCCGCCGAAGGTCGCCGAGCAGATGGACCCGGGCCAGCGCTGGGCCGTCTCGGCGTCCCGAGCCGCTCTCAGCGACGCGGGCTACCCCGACTGGACCATCGACGGGGACCGGGTCGCCGTCATCTTCGGCAACGCGATCGGTGGGGAGAAGCACTACCAGTCGTCCATGCGGATCCGACTGCCCGAGATGCTCGCCCGCCTCGAGCAGTCGGCGACGCTGCAGGGTCTCGCTCCGGATGTCCAGAAGCGCATCGTCGACGAGACCCGGGCCCTGTACCAGGAGAACGTCTTCGACATCACCGAGGACACCATGCCCGGTGAGCTGTCGAACGTCATGGCCGGTCGGGTCGCCAACCTGTTCAATCTGCGCGGCCCGAACTTCACGACCGACGCCGCCTGCGCCTCGGCGCTCGCGGCGATGGACAACGCCGTCCTCGGCCTGCGTGAGCACCGCTTCGACGCCGCCGTGTGCGGTGGTGTCGACCGCAACATGGGTGTCGACGCCTTCGTGAAGTTCTGCAAGATCGGTGCCCTCTCGGCCACGGGCACCCGACCCTTCGATGCCGGCGCGGACGGCTTCGTCATGGGCGAGGGCGCGGCCGTCTTCGTCCTCAAGCGGCTCGAGGATGCTGAGCGCGACGGGGACCGAATCTATGCCACCATCCTCGGAATCGCCGGCTCCTCCGACGGCAAGGGCAAAGGCATCACCGCGCCCAACCCCGTCGGACAGCAGCTCGCTGTGCGCCGGGCCTGGGAGGACGCCGGCGAGGATATGGGGACCGTGAGCGCGATCGAGGCCCACGGGACCTCGACCCGGGTCGGCGACGCCGCCGAGCTCACGAGCCTCTCGGAGGTCTTCGGGTCCGCCGGGCTCAGCCCGCGCTCGGTCGCGCTCGGCTCGGTGAAGTCGAACATCGGCCACCTCAAGGCGGCAGCTGGCGCAGCAGGCCTGTTCAAGACCGTCCGCTCGCTCCACGAGAGGGTCCTCGTCCCCAGCCTGCACTTCACCGACCCCAACCCTGGAGTGGACTGGGACACCAGTGCCTTCGCCGTCAACACCGTCCTGCGCGAGTGGCCCGAGCCACCGAGCGGGATCCGTCGCGCCGGCGTGAGCGCTTTCGGCTTCGGCGGCACGAACTACCACGTCGTCGTCGAGGAGCACATCCCCGGCCGCCACCGGCCCCGCCCGCGCGTGCACGCCTCTGCCGCCGCGGTGCCGCAGGCCTCACTCGGCACGGGCTCGTATGGTGACGCCGCCAACAGCCCCGACACTCCTCCCGCGACTCCGATCATCCTCGATGTCCGTCCGTCGTCCGCCGCCTCGGTCAAGGCGCCGCTGCGTGGTGCCCTCGTCCTCGGCGCCGCCGACGACCCAGAGATGGTCAGCCGGCTCACCGCCGTGCGCGATGCCGCTCGCGCCGGCGAGGCGCCCGCCCCCGCCGCGCCGGACCGGTCGGTCGGTCGGGCGCCCCTGCGAGTCGCCGTCGACTTCGACAGCGCCGACGAGCTCGCCGGAAAGCTCGACAAGGTCATCATGGGTCTGCAGACGGGCAACCCGGGCGTCCTGAAGATGATGCGCCAGCAGGGCGCCTTCGTCGGGCGCGGGCCGGCCCCCCGGGTCGCGTTCCTCTACACCGGCCAGGGCTCGCAGTACGTGAACATGCTTCGCGGCCTCGCCGCGACCGAGCCGGTCGTCCGCGAGACCTTCGCCGCGGCCGACCGCGTCATGACACCGCTGCTGGGCCGACCGCTCACCGACTACATCTTCGTCGACCCCGCCGACGAGGCGGCCGTCGCAGCCGCGAGCCGCCGGCTCATGCAGACCGAGATCACCCAGCCTGCCGTTCTCGCGACGGACCTCGCCCTGACCAAGCTGCTCGCCGCATACGGCATCCGGCCCGACACGGTCATGGGGCACAGCCTCGGCGAGTACGGCGCGCTGGTGGCCGCCGGTGCCCTTTCCTTCGAGGCCTCGCTCGAGGCCGTGAGCGCCCGCGGTCGCGAGATGGCGCACCTCTCAGTCGAGGACAACGGGGCAATGGCCGCCGTCTTCGGTCCCCTCGAGACGATCCAGCGGATGGTCGACGAGGCCGATGGGTATGCGGTCGTCGCCAACATCAACAGCTACAGCCAGGCGGTCGTCGGCGGAGCGACCGACGCCGTCGAGCGGCTGATCGAGCGCTTCAGCGAGGCTGGGCTGACCGCCTCACGCATCCCCGTCAGCCATGCCTTCCACACCTCGATCGTCGCGCCGGCCTCCGGACCCTTCGGTGAGGCACTGCGGCGTCTGGACATGCGGGCGCCGACCCTGCCCATCGTCGCCAACGTCACCGGCGAGTTCTACCCCGCGAACGCGACGACCGAGACCATGCTCGACTACGCCCGCCGACAGATCGCCTCCCCGGTCCAGTTCGTCAAGGGCCTCGAGACGCTGTATGCGTCGGGCGTCCGCGTCTTCGTCGAGGTCGGCCCGAAGAAGGCACTGCACGGCTTCGTCGAGGACGTCCTCGCGAGCCGGCACGACGACGTCATCACGCTCTTCACCAACCACCCCAAGGTCGCCGACGAGGTCGGCGTCAACCAGGCGCTGTGCGGCCTGTGGGCGGCGGGAGTGGGATTCGGCGACATCCCGGCCGACTCCCCCGCGCGGCTGACGCCGTCGGCTCGGCCGACCGGCCCGACCACCCTTCCGGAGGCAGAGGTGTCCGACGAGACCATCACCGAACTGGGCAGGCTCTTCGCCGGCGTCCTCGAGGAGGGCATGCGGCTCTACCGCGGCGACGCGGAGACGCGCGGCTCGGCCGTCGTCGGCGCGGCCACCGGACCGTCGCGAGGGTCTGCGACGAGCCCACCGGCGCAGAGCCCAGGGGCGGCACCCGCCCCGGGTGCCTCGCGACCTGGCGCCGGG
>JBAUUB010000341.1:0-2316 GCA_049582485.1 Dermatophilaceae bacterium | reverse complement strand
AGACGCTGACGGACATCATGGCCCCCTTCTACATCACACTCGCCTACGCCGCAGTGCTCGCGGGGGTGGCCGGTCTCGCGCTCCTCGAGCTGGGACGGGTGGAAGCGGTCGGTGCGGTCATGCTCCTGATGCTGCGCTCACTCACCTACGGTCAGATCCTGGCCACCGCCGCCGGCTCCCTGCAGTCGCAGGCACCCGCGATTGCGCGTCTGCGCGAGACGATCGACCAGTACGCGGGCGCTCCTGCAAGCAACGGCTCGGCGATCCCTGAGCAGGTCGCCCCCCTGGTCGCCAAGCAGGTGACCTTCTCCTACACCCCCGAACAGCCAGCGCTCTCGGATCTGAGCCTCCAGATCAACCCCGGCGAGGTCATCGGCGTCATCGGTCCCTCCGGGGCCGGCAAGTCGACGCTGGCTCAGCTCCTCCTCGGTCTGCGGGAGCCGGGGAAGGGCTCGCTCGAGGTCGCCGGTGTCCGACTCCAGAACATCAATCGAGGCTGGTGGAGCAGACGCGTCGCCTTCGTCGCACAGGATGCCAACCTCATCACCGGGACCGTGGCGGAGAACATTCGCTTCTTCCGCGGAGAGGTCGGCGACGAAGCCCTCCGCAACAGCGCCGCCCGCGCGAACGTGCTGAGGGACATCGAGGCACTGCCCGACGGATTCCGGTCCCACCTGGGCGAGCGGGGGACGAAACTGTCCGGTGGCCAGCGTCAGCGACTCTCGATCGCGCGGGCATTGGCAGGCGGTCCGGAGCTGCTCATCCTCGATGAGCCGACCTCGGCCCTGGACGGTCGCAGTGAAGGGCTCATTCGCGACACCCTGGGCGCGTTGCGCGGCGACGTGACCGTGGTGATCATCGCTCACCGCATGTCGACCTTGAACATCTGTGACCGCATCATGGTCATCGAACACGGCCGGATGACCGCGCTCGGCACGCCCGAGGAGCTCAGCCGGTCCAGCGACTTCTATCGGAGCGCCATGGCGGAAGCGGGGATCCGGCAGAGCCCCTGACAGCCGCGCGCTCCCCATGGGCCAATCGCAGCACCAGGACGAGCAGCCGGACCAACCTGAGCCGGGCGAGGATGAGAACCGCCTGCGCCCGGAGCGGCACCCCCAACCGGGAGATCCGCTGGATCCGGAACGCCGTCCGGACCGTCTCCGTGTCGAGCAGTGCGCGGACTTCACCTAAGGCTGCTCGGTGGCTGCAGAGCAGGACCAGAGCGGCGGGCAGGTCGCTGCGGAGCACATGCCGGGCGAAGTCCAGGAACGCGCGATCGTCGAAGCCGTTGCGGCTGTAGAGCTCCGTCACCGACCGGCCCAGGCGCTCGAGATTGTCCGACTCGCTCGCCAACGGGCACGCCGTCGCACTGGAGGCATGCTTGCGGTATTCGTACAGGACCTCTCCGACTGCGGTCACCCGCGCGGGCACCAGCAAGGCCTGCAGGTTGAAGAGGGAGTCCTCCCCCTTGCGGATCCCCTCATCGAAGCGCACCTCGTTCGCGATGAGGAGGGTCCGTCGGTAGATGCTTCGAACCGGGTACCACAGCAGACGCAGCTCCCAGGCCCGATGGAGGACCTCATGCACGCAAGCGCGGCTGTAGACGTGCCCGGGCGAGAGCGGGGGCGGTTCACTGCTGATGACCACCCCATCGGGTCCCACCACCCGGATGCCGCAGAAGACGATGTCCGCCGCAGCATCACGAGCCGCTTGATAGAGAGCCTCGTACATCGTCGGGGAGACCACGTCGTCGGCGTCGACGAAGGCGACATACGCGCCGTGCGCTGCGGCCACACCAGCGTTGCGAGCCGCGGAGACCCCCCTGTTCTCTGCCAGGGTGAGGACCCGAAGCCTGTCGTCGGCGGCCGCCTCGGACAGCAGACCCGCACTGCGGTCCGTCGACCCGTCGTCGACGACGACGATCTCGATCGCCTGCAGCGTCTGAGCGAAGAGCGACTGGAGGCACTCCCCCAGGTGCCGTTCGGCGTTGAAGACCGGCACGACGACGCTCACCAGTGGGGACGTCATCGCCGGGTATCCCCGTACGACTGGTCGAGGATCGAGTCCACGCAGCGTTCGAGATGCGACTCCAGGCCGAAGACAGGCACGATGACGGTGACGAGACCACCGGGATGCCCTTCCGATGTCCCCGGGGGGCGCTCACTCCGCGGGGACGGGCCATTTGAAGACACCGCGCGATCCCCTCTTCATCACCACGTTCCGTCTTGCGGTGTGACAGGGCCCAACGTCGAGGAGCCCATCCACCGTTCGTCTGAGGATCGAGTATAGGCAGGCGCGCCAACCGATGGCTCCGTG
>JBAUUB010000340.1:0-3201 GCA_049582485.1 Dermatophilaceae bacterium | reverse complement strand
GCGCCGGGTAGATCGGCGTGAGCAGGGTGCCCTTCTCCGGGAACCGCATCTCGATCAGCGGCACGATGCCCTCGTTGACGTCGAGCTCGGCCATCCGCTCGGGGGTATCGGCGAGGTTGCGCAGGATCGGGGCGAGCCACTTCTTGAGGAAGTTGCCGCCGACGTAGTCGCCGCAGTGGTTGATCGGACCCTTCGCCTGCGGGGCGGTGCCGGTGAAGTCGATGATCAGGCGCGGACCGGCCGGCCGGTTGTTCTCCGGGTCGGCCGGGGCGTCGCTGACCTTGGTCAGCGTGATCCGCTGCGTGTGCAGCATCGGCTCGTCGACGCCGTCGTGCTCGGCGTAGTCCTCCCAGACGTAGGTGCCGTCGGGGATCTTCGAGAGGATCTCGCGGCGGTAGGTCTCGGTCGTCGCGTCGAGGATGGCGTCGAAGGCCCCCTCGACCTGGTCGCGGCCGTAGCGGGCGAACAGCTCGGCGAGCCGTCGCGCGCCCATCAGGCACGCGGAGCACTCGGCGTCGAGGTCGGCGGCGAGGCTGTCGGGCATCCGCGAGTTGCGCGTCATGATCCGCAGCGCCGCCTTGTTCGGCACGCCCTGGTCCCACAGCTTGATCGGCGGCACCGACAGACCCTCCTCGAACACGCTCGTCGCGCCGCTGGGCATCGAGCCGGGGCAGCCGCCACCGATGTCGTCGTGGTGGCCGAACGCCTGGACGAACGCGACGACCTCGCCGTCGTGGAAGACGGGGACGGTGACGCACAGGTCGGGCAGGTGGCCGATGCCGCCCTCGGACTCGTAGACGTCGTTGTGGAAGAAGACGTCACCCTCACGCATCTCGGACAGCGGGAAGTCGCGCGCGACGGGATGGACGAGGGCCGAGTACGACCGGCCGGTGAGCTTGCGCAGCTGGCGGTCGTGGATGCCGGCGCGGAAGTCGTGCGCGTCGCGGATCATCGGGGACCGGCTGGTGCGGCCGATCGCGGTCTCGACCTCCATCTCGACGCTCGCCAGGGTGCCCTGGACGATCTCGACGAGGATCGGGTCGACGGTGGTCCCCTCGGGGGTCAGACGCCCGCCGTGCTCGTATGCGGTGGGCAGGCCCGCAGGGTTGGCCGGCTCCGCAGTCACGTAGTCCATGTCGACAGCGGTCATCGAACCGCACCTTCCTTCGTGATGACGAGATTGCCGTAGTCGTCGACGCGGACGACGAAACCGGGGTGGACGGGAACCGTGGACCCGAACTCCTCGACGATCGCGGGACCGGCGAAGGTGTCCCCGGCGCCGAGTCGCTCGCGGGCGTACACCGTCGTCGGGACGTAGCCGTCGGCGGCGTCGAAGCAGACGTCGCGGGTTCCGGTGACGGCCCGGTCGGCGAGGTCGCCCTCGCCGGCCGGGGCGGCGAGGATCTCCGGGCGGGTGATCGGGCCGATGCCGGTGACGCGCAGGTTGACCCACTCGACGTGCTGGTCGCGGTCGCCGCGGAAGTCGTATCCGTAGAGCTGGCGGTGCTCGGTGTGGAAGCGGTCGGCGATCGTCGCCACGAACTCCTCGTCGACCGGGCCCTCGGGCGCCGGGACCCGGACCTCGAACGCCTGCCCGACGTAGCGGACGTCGATCGTGCGGTCGAACCGGTGCTCCTGGGCGGGGAAGCCCTCCTTGTCGAGGGCGGCACGGGCCTTGCCGGTGAGGTCGTCGATGACGGCCTGGACGGCGGCGTGGTCGAGGGCGGACTCCCGGGCGACGTGGGTCTGGACGTAGTCGTTCTTCACGTCGACGGTCAGCAGGCCGAAGGCGCTGACGTTGCCGGGGTTCGGCGGCACGACGACGCCGGCGAGGTCGAGGATGTCGACGAGGCGGCACGCGAGGAGTGAGCCGGAGCCGCCGAAGGTGGTGAGCATGAAGTCACGGACGTCGAGACCGCGCTTGACACTCACCTGGCGCAGCGCGTTGGCCTGGTTCCACGCGGAGATCTCGAGGATCCCTGTCGCGCAGCGCTCGAAGTCGAGACCCAGCTTGCCGGCGAGGTTCTCGATGCCGGCCCGCGCCGCGTCGACGTCGAGGGGGATCTCACCGCCGAGCAGGTGCGGGGGGATCCGGCCGAGAGTGACGTGCGCGTCGGTGATGGTCGGCTCGGTGCCGCCCTTGGCGTAGCAGAGCGGCCCGGGGTCGGCGCCGGCGGACTGCGGGCCGACCTTGAGCGCACCCTCGGGGGAGATCCACGCGATCGAGCCGCCGCCGGCGCCGACGGTGACGACGTCGATCATGGGGATCTTGCTCGGGTAGGCGCCGACCGAGCCCTCGGTCGTCAGGGTCGGCCGGCCGTCGAGGACGACCGAGACGTCGGTGCTCGTCCCTCCACCGTCGCAGGTCAGGACCCTCGGGAAGCCGGCCTTCTGCGCGATGAGCGCCGCGCCGAGAGCGCCGGCGGCCGGACCGGACAGGACGGTGGTGATCGGCTGGTGCACGACCTCGTCGGCGGAGAGCACACCGCCGTTGGACTTCATGACGTAGAAGGGGATCCCACGCGAGGGCTCGGTCCCCCCGTGCGTCCCTCCGGAACCGCTCTCACCCACGAAGTCGGCAAGCCGCTCGTGGATGTTGCTCACGTACCGGCTGACGTTCGGCTTGACCGCCGCGTCGACCAGGGTCGTCATCGAGCGCTCGTACTCGCGGTACTCGCGCAGCACCTCGCTGCTGATCGAGACCACGGCCTCGGGGTGCTCCTCGCGCAGGATGTCGCGCATCCGCAGCTCGTGGACGTCATTGGCGTACGCGTGCAGCAGGCACACGCCGATCGTCGAGATCCCCTTGGCCCGGAACCAGCGGGCGACCGTGCGCGCCTGCTCCTCGTCGAAGGGCCGGATCTCGCCGCCCTCGAAGTCCATCCGGCCACCGACGGTGCGGACGCGGTCCGCCGGCACGATGCGCTCCGGCTTGACCCAGAAGTAGGAGTTGCCGTACCCGTCGGGGACGGACTGCCGGGCGATCTCGAGCATGAACTCGTAGCCCTCGGTCGTGATGAACCCGAGCTGTTCGACCTTGCCCTCGAGGAGCTTGTTGGTGGCCACGGTGGTGCCGTGCGAGACGGCGGTGATGTCGGTGCCGCTCGCCCCCATCAGGCCGAGGATCTTCTCGATGCCGGTGATGAACCCGTCGGCCGGGTTGCTCGGCGTGCTCGGGGTCTTCGTCGTGAGCAGCTCGCC
>JBAUUB010000339.1:0-8179 GCA_049582485.1 Dermatophilaceae bacterium | reverse complement strand
TCCGTGACCGCTGCGCTGCAGCGGTCACGGGCCGAGATGGATGAGGCCATCACCGCCATCCAGCCGCCGGTGCCCGAGGACGAGCGCGTCTAGCCGACCCATTCCCCGAGGAAGGCACGGCGCTGCTCGACCAGGCCCTCGAGGAGCCTGCGCTCCTGCTCGACGGCGTGCTGGTTCGCGGTCGAGTGGTACATCCGCTTGCGGACCAGGGCGAGCTCGGATGCCGTGTCCTGGAATGCGCGCATCGATGCCAGGCCGGGCGCGCCGGAGTTGGCGCGAGCCCAGATCCGGGCCTCACGCCGGCGGGACATCGAGGCGAGCATCGCCACCTCGCCGCGGGAGAGCCAGCCGGCGTCCGCATACGGGGTGAGGTGCTGGGCGATCAGGCGACCCTCGCGGCTGCGGGCCCACACGATCAGGCAGACGAACCCGAAGAAGATCGGCACGCCCACGAGGAAGTACCCGACGAGCAGTCCGGTCCCGCCGGCCACGGCGGCGAGGTTCCACAGGCCGTGCGCGAGGACCGCGAGCAGGTAGCCGGCCAGCGGGGCGACGACCTTGACCCAGCGGCGAGGAGTCGTCGCCGCGATGCCGACGCCGATGCCGAACAGCACCGTGAACATGGGGTGGGCGAACGGACTCATGATTCCGCGCAGGATGAAGGTGCCCGCGAGGAAGGCACCCCCGCCCTCGGCGTAGGCCTGGCCGAGGTACTGGATGTTCTCGGTGAAGGCGAAGCCGGCCGCGACGATGCCCGCGTAGACCATGCCGTCGGTGATCCCGTCGAACTCGTGCCGGTGCAACCACCAGACGAGCAGCACCAGCGCCCCTTTGAGCGCCTCCTCGGTGAGCGGCGCGACGACGATGGCGGTCGCCGCGAGCGCGGAGTCCGGATCGGTGGCGGACTGGAAGGCGATGATCGCGCCGGTGTTGAGGACCGCTGCCCCGAAGGCCGAAACGAGGGCGCCCCAGAAGAACGCGAGCACCAGGAGCCGGGTCGGCTCGGCCTCGAAGCGGTCGAGCCAGACGAAGGTCGGGATCACCACGAGGAGCGGCAGCGTGGCGAAGAGCAGCGCGAGGAGGGTGACCTGGATCCCGAGGGAGGCACTGAAGTAGGCCGCGAGCACGAGGGCGCAGACGGTGAAGCCGACGACGGCCAGGCCGACGAGCACGACGGCCCGCAGTCGCGGCCGGGCGGTCGGGTTGCGGGGGGTGGTGTGCGGGGGCGCGGCGGGCGCGGACAACATGCTCGTGAGGCTATCCGTTCGTGAGGGGTGGACGAGCCCACCTAGCATGTCAGCCATGACGGACAGCACCGCCGCCCCGACGACCGAAGGGTCCGCACGCTCCCTGACCGACCGGATCGTCTGGGTGGACTGCGAGATGACCGGCCTGGACCTCGACAAGGACGCGCTGGTCGAGGTGGCCGCTCTCGTGACCGACTTCGAGCTCAACCAGCTCGGCGACGGGGTCGACCTGGTGATCCGCCCGCCGGACGAGGCGCTGACCCAGATGGACGACTTCGTCCGGCAGATGCACACGACGTCGGGGCTGATCGACGAGCTGGCCGAGGGCGTCTCCCTCGAGCAGGCCGAGTCGGCCGTGCTCGACTACGTCCGGGAGTGGGTCCCGGAGCCGCGGAAGGCGCCCCTCGGTGGCAACACGGTGGGCACCGACCGGGGCTTCCTGGCACGCGACATGCCGGCGCTCGAGACGCACCTGCACTACCGCGTCATCGACGTCTCCTCCATCAAGGAGCTGGCCCGCCGGTGGTTCCCCCGTGCCTACTTCGCCGCCCCGGCCAAGAACGGCGGGCACCGCGCTCTGGCCGACATCCGCGAGTCGATCGCCGAGCTGCGCTACTACCGCGAGGCCGTCTTCCAGACACAGCCCGGCCTGGACTCGGCGAGGCTGCGGACGATCGCCGCCCGCCACGCGCTGACCCCCGACGACGGCCCTCCCGGGCCGTCCTGAGGCCGGTTCGGAGCACGGACGTCGAGCGGGTACGATAGGCGCCGCTCCACTTCGCCGGAGCGTCGCGACGTCCCGGCGGGAGGCATGGTGGGTGTAGCTCAGCAGGTAGAGCATCTGGTTGTGGTCCAGAGGGCCGCGGGTTCAAGTCCCGTCACTCACCCCAGTCACGCCGTCGGTCCCGGCGGCTCGTTTCGCACCACGTCGGTTCGACAGCACGAGGAGTGAGAGGTATGCGGTCCTCACCGCCGCGCTCCTCGCACCCAGGCGGATCACGACTGCGGACGGTGGGCACGATCATCGTCGCGCTGCTCGTCATCGCCGGGCTCGTCGCACCAGCAGTGCTCGCGCATGCGCAGCTGCTCTCCTCGAACCCGACGAGTGGCGCGACCCTGCCGACCGCCGACGAGGTCTCCCTGACGTTCAGCGAGGACATCAACGCGGACTTCGTGCAGATCGTCGCGGAGGGGCCGGACGGCGACATTGCCGACGGCGACCCGGTCGTGGCCGGAGCGGTCGTCACCCAGCCGATCGCGCCCATCGGGTCCGGCCTCCACACGGTGACCTACCGCGTCGTCTCCGCCGACGGGCACCCCGTCTCGGGCAGCGTGACCTTCACTCTCACCGACGTCGCGACGGAGTCGCCGACGACCGACGCGACCACCGTGGCGCCGGAGACCCCCGAACCCGCGACGCCGGTGAGCAACGACGAGGCTGTCGCCTCGGCCACCGGGACGGAGTCGGATCAGGGTGGGTCGAGCACCTGGCTGGTCGCAGGCGGCCTGGGCGCATTGCTCGCCGCTGGTGGCGGTGTGGCGTGGGCTGCCCGCAACCGGCGCCACCCAGAGCACTGATCCGCCGGCCATCCGGGTCGCCCACTACCCTGACGTCGTGCGCAGTGACCCCATCGGGATCTTCGACTCCGGATTCGGCGGACTGACCGTCGCCCGGGCGGTCCTCGACCAGCTGCCGCACGAGTCCGTCGCGTACCTCGGCGACACCGAGCGCGCGCCCTACGGTCCACGCCCGATCGCGCAGACCCGAGAGTTCGCGCTGGAGTGCCTCGACCGGCTCGTCGACCACGGGGTCAAGCTCCTGGTCATCGCGTGCAACACCGCCAGCGCCGCCGTGCTCCACGACGCCCGCGAGCGCTACGACGTGCCGGTCGTCGAGGTCATCCGTCCGGCCGTGCGACGGGCGGCCGCGGCGACCCGCAACGGCCGCGTCGGCGTCATCTCGACCCAGGGAACGCATCAGTCCGGCGCCTACCTCGACGCCTTCGCTGCCGCGCCGCACCTGAGCGTCCGCAGCCGACCCTGTCCCCGATTCGTCGAGTTCGTCGAAGCGGGGATCACCGGCGGGCCCGAGCTGCTGGAGGTCGCCCATGCCTACCTCGATCCCCTGCGCGAGGCCGACGTCGACACGGTGGTCCTGGGCTGCACGCACTACCCCCTGCTCACCGGCGTCATCTCCTATGTCATGGGCGAGACGGTCACGCTCGTCTCCTCCTCCGAGGAGACCGCGAAGGACGTCTTCCGGGTGCTGGCCGACCACGACCTGCTCCGCGAGGACACGGTCGTGCCGGAGCATCACTTCACGACGACGGGCGATCCCGACGAGTTCACCCGCCTGGCCCGCCGTTTCCTCGGTCCCGAGGTGATCAGCGTCACGGGCCACCGGCACTTCGCCTCCACTCATGGTGAGGTGAGCAGATGACCGCGTCCCTCGCCGTCACCGTCGTCGGCAGCTCGGGCTCGTTCCCCGGACCGCACTCCCCCGCGTCCTGCTACCTCGTCGAGTCCCACGTCGACGGCGTGACCACTCGGGTCGTCCTCGATCTGGGCAACGGCTCGCTTGGACCGTTGCAGGCCTACACCTCCCCGACGGACCTCGACGCGATCCTCGTCACCCACCTGCACGCCGACCATTTCATGGACCTGTGCGGCCTGTACGTCATGCGCCGCTACGACCCGCGCCGCTCTCCGAACGGTCGGCAGGTCGTGCACGCGCCGGAGGGTCTCGACCGCCGGCTCCAGCTCGCGTACTACGGATGCGAGGAGCCGGCGATGACCACGCAGCTGGACATCCGGGCGGTCGCGGACGGCACGGCCATCGAGGTCGGGTCGCTGCGCATCCTCCCGGCCCGGGTCCTCCACCCGATCGAGGCCTACGGCTACCGCTTCGAGTCGCCCGCCGGAACCATCGCCTTCACCGGTGACACCGACACCTGCCCGGCGCTCGGTCCGCTACTCGCCGGTGCCGACCTCGTCCTCGCAGACGCCGCCTTCCTCGAGGACCGCGACGAAGCCCGCGGAATCCACCTCACAGCGCGCCGGGCGGCGCAGGCAGCCCTGGACGCAGGAGGCGTCGGCCGGCTGGTCCTGACCCATATCCCGCCGTGGAACGACCCGGAGGACTGCCGCGCCGAGGCCGCCGAGCTCTGGCCCGATGTCGAGGTCGCGCGTGCGGGCGACCGCTACGTCGTGGCGGACTGAGGGGCGGACCCGCGGGGCGAACCCAGGCTGCGCCGTCGGCGCGACGTACTACAGTCCTAGCGACCGCATACCCTCCGGAAGATCCCGGCACGCCGACCGCATAGGAGACCCGCACCCATGCCCTCGACCGACCCACGCCACGACGGACGCGGGCCCTCGGACCTGCGCGAGATCCGGTTCACCCGCAACTGGCTCGACCACGCCGAGGGCAGCGTCCTCGTCGAGTTCGGCCGCACCCGCGTCCTGTGTGCCGCAAGCTTCACGGAGGGCGTGCCACGCTGGCTCAAGGGCCGCGGCACCGGATGGGTCACGGCGGAGTACGAGATGCTGCCGCGCTCGACCAACACCCGAAGCGACCGGGAGTCGCGCCGGGGCCGGGTCGGCGGTCGCACCCACGAGATCTCCCGGCTCATCGGCCGCTCGCTGCGCGCCATCATCGACACCGCCGCCCTCGGGGAGAACACCATCGTCCTCGACTGCGACGTGCTCCAGGCCGACGGCGGCACCCGCACCGCCGCGATCACGGGCGCGTATGTGGCGCTCGCCGACGCGATCGACGACGCCCGGGCCCGGGGCCTGGTCGCGACGGGCGCCCAGCCGCTGACCGGCTCGATCGCCGCGGTGAGCGTCGGCGTGGTGGGCGGCATTCCGGTGCTCGACCTGGACTACCCCGAGGACAGCACCGCCGAGACGGACATGAACGTCGTCATGACCGGCGACGGCCGGTTCGTCGAGGTGCAGGGAACCGCCGAGGGTGCGGCCTTCGACCGGGCCGCGCTCGACGCGCTCCTCGACCTCGCCGCCCACGGCTGCGATCGGCTGACCCGGCTGCAGCAGGAGGCCCTCTCGGCTCCTGCCCGGGACCGGCTGCGCGGATGAGCATCCGGGCATGAGAGTCGTCCTCGCCACGACCAACGAGCACAAGGTCCACGAGCTGCGCCAGATCCTGAGCGACGTCGTCGACGGGCTCGGACTCGAGATCGTCTCGGCCGCCGAGGTCGAGGGTCTGCCCGACGTCGCCGAGACCGAGGTGACCTTCGTCGGCAACGCGACCCTCAAGGCGGTCGCAGTCGCCCGCGCGAGCGGGCTCCCCGCCCTGGCCGACGACTCGGGTCTTGCCGTGGACGCCCTCGGCGGGGCTCCTGGAGTGTTCTCCGCCCGATGGTCGGGCAGCCACGCCGGTCCGGACGCACCCCGCGCCACGAGGGACCGGGCCAACCTCGAGCTGCTCCTCGAGCAGGTCGCCGACGTGCCGCACGAGCACCGAGGGGCCGCCTTCAGGTGCGCTGCGGTGCTCGCCACGCCCGACGGGCGCATCGAGTCCGCGATGGGCGAGGTGCGCGGCTCGTTGGCGCGAGCGCCGAGGGGCACGAACGGGTTCGGCTACGACCCGGTGTTCGTGCCGGCCGACCAGCCCGACGGTGCGGGGCGGCACCTCGCCGAGTACACCGACGCCGAGAAGAACGCGATCAGCCACCGCGGTAGGGCGTTTCGCGCCCTCGAGCCGGCGATCCGGCGGCTGCTCACCGCGACGGGTCCGACGACGTAGAGTTGGGCCGCGCGCGAGTGGCGGAATTGGCAGACGCGCCAGATTTAGGTTCTGGTGCCTTCGGGTGTGCGGGTTCAAGTCCCGCCTCGCGCACGTGAGTGAGACCTCGCCGACCGGCGCCGGCGACCTCGTCCGCGGCGAGGACGGCCTGCTCCGCCCGGCGTGGGCGAGCGGCGACCCGATGCTGCGGGAGTACTACGACACCGAGTGGGGCATGCCGGTGCGGGACGAGCAGGGCCTGTTCGAGCGGCTCTCGCTCGAAGCGTTCCAGTCCGGGTTGTCGTGGGCGACGATCCTGCGCAAACGGGAGGCGTTCCGAGCGGCGTTCGCCGGGTTCGACCCGGAGGCCGTGGCCCTCTTCGACGACGGGGACCGGGAGCGCCTCCTCGGGGACGCGGGGATCGTTCGCAACCGCGCAAAGGTCGACGCGACGATCCGCAACGCGCGAGCCACGCTGGCGCTTCGCGAGCACCCCGACGGTGACCTGGCCCGGCTGATCTGGTCGTTCCAGCCGGCCAGCACGCCGACCCCTCAGTCGATGGGCGAGATCCCCACGCGCACTGCGGAGTCGGAGGCGCTGTCGAGGACGCTGAAGTCCCACGGCTTCACCTTCGTCGGGCCGACGACGATGTTCGCGCTGATGGAGGCCGTCGGCATCGTCGACACCCACCTGCTCGAATCCCACCGCCGCGGCGCCTCCGGCGTCTGGCAGTAGACCGCCACAGCAGGGACACCAGCTGCGTCCAGAACCTCACAATCGTGAGGTTGTGATCGGCTGTGCCGTTCCTATTGCGTCGGTTTGTGACGTGCGGGGAGGGCCGTCGGGTCGAAGCCGAACGGCAGCTCCAGGCGGTGCCGGGCCATCGTCTCGGCGTCGGAGAGCACCTCGAGGGTGGGGCCGTCGACGGCGATGACGCCGTCGTGCAGGACGACCGAGCGCTCACAGAGCTGGGCGGCGTAGGGCAGGTCGTGGGTGACCATGAGCACGGTCACCGGCAGCGCCTCGAGGATCTCGGCCAGCTCGCGTCGGGAGGTGGGGTCGAGGTTGCTCGACGGCTCGTCGAGGACGAGGATCTCCGGCTCCATCGCGAGGACCGTCGCGATCGCGACCCGCCGCCGTTGGCCGAAGGACAGGTGGTGCGGCGGCCGGTCCGCGAAGTCGCCCATGCCGACGACGGTGAGCGCCGTCTCGACCCGGGCGTCGAGCTCGGCGCCGGTCAGGCCGAGGTTGGCCGGGCCGAACGCGACGTCGTCGCGGACCGAGGGCATGAACAGCTGGTCGTCGGGATCCTGGAAGACGATCCCGACCCGGCGACGCACCTCGCCGACGGTGTCGTCGGTAACAGGCAGACCCGAGACGGTCACCGAGCCGAGCCCGGGCCGCAGGATGCCGTTGAGGTGCAGAACGAGAGTGGTCTTGCCGGCGCCGTTCGGCCCGAGCAGGGCGACCCGTTCCCCCGGATGGATGTGCAGGTTCACGCCGAACAGCGCCTGGTGGCCGTCCGGGTAGGCGAACGCCACACCGTTCAACTCGATGACCGGGACACTCACTGCGCCCTCCTGAGGGTCAGCTCGATGACCGGGACACTCATTGCATCCTCCCGACGGGCAGCAGCACGGCCGTCATCAACGCCAGGGCGGCGACGGCGGGCACGGCTGCGACGCTCGCCCAGTCGCGCGCCGCGGCCGGCGTGTGCCGCATCGGCATCCGCCCCGTGTAGCCCCGGGAGACCATCGCCAGGTGCACCCGCTCCCCCCGCTCGTAGGACCGGATGAACAGCGCGCCGAGCGTCCTGGCCAGGATCGGCCAGTGCCGCGGTGACCGCGCCCGGAAGCCGCGGGAGGTCAACGCGATCGACATCCGGCGGACCTCGTCGGCCACGACCTCGAGGTAGCGCAGCATGAACGCGAGGATCTGGACCAGAGGCTGGGGCAGGCGCAGCTGGTCCAGACCGCGCACCAGCTCGCGGGGTTCGGTCGTCGCGGCGAAGAGCACCGCACTCGTCGCCGCGAGGAGCACCTTGAGCAGCAGCGTCAGTCCGCCGCGCAGGCCCTCGACGGCCAGGCTCACCGGCCCGACATCGACCCGCTCCCCCGTGGCGACGACCGGCAGCAGCAACGCCACCCCGATGAACGGGACAACCGGCCAGAGCCGCCCGAGGAC
>JBAUUB010000338.1:0-2536 GCA_049582485.1 Dermatophilaceae bacterium | reverse complement strand
CGGTGACCGAGACCAGCATGATGTTCATGACCACGATGCCGCCCACCAGCAGGCTGATGGCGGTGACCACGAACGTCACCACGTAGATGCCGCGGGTCATGGTCTGCCACAGCTCCATGACCGTCTCGCCGGTCTCGATGTTGAAGTTGTCGGGCTTGTTGTAGGTGAGGTGCCGCCGAGCCCGCATGGTGACGCGCACCTGGTCCTGCGCCGCCTCGAAGACGTCCATCGTCCTCGCCTCGGCCTGGATGCTGAACGAGCGGCGGGTGCCGTAGAACTTCTGGAAGGTCGAGATGGGCAGCCAGACGAAGTTGTCCTGGCTCTCGCCGAACACCGCCCCCTTCTTCTCGGCGACCCCGATGACCTTGATCGGGTGGCCGTCGATGTCGATCTCCTTGCCGATCGGCTCCATGGTGCCGAAGAAGGCGTCCACGAGGTCCGTCCCGATGACCCCCACCATCGCCGCCTGGGTGACGTCCTGCTGCACGATGTGGCGCCCCGCCACCAGCTCCCGGACGGTGCCGATCCTCGCGATGTTCTCGGTGATCCCCGCGACCCCCACGTTCTTCTGGATGACCCGGCCGCGCTTGACGTTGGTGCCGGTCCAGACCTGCGCCCCGACCTCGGAGCAGAGGGTGCAGGCCTTCTGGACCGCCTCGAAGTCGTCCATGTTGAGCCGCTTCCGCTTCATCATCTCCAGCCACATCTCGTGGCTGTTGATGATGTCGGGCCGGCTCTGGAGGCGGAAGGCCTTGGTGCCGAGCTCGAGCACCTTGTCGGACATGTAGGCGTCGAGGCCCTCGGTGATGGCCACCACCGCGATGACCGAGGAGACCCCGATCAGGATGCCGAGCACGGTGAGGAGCGAGCGCAGCTTGTTCGCCCGCAGGGACTGCAACGCGATGCTGATGGCCTCACCGAACAGCATGTCGCTCTCCCTCAGGCCTTGACGCGGGCCTCGTCCTTCTCGATCCTGCCGTCGCGGATGCTGATCGTCCGGTGGGCGTGGTCGGCGATGTCCTTCTCGTGGGTGACGAGGATGATGGTGTTGCCCTGCTCGTGGAGCCGCTCGAACAGCCGCATGATCTCCTCGCCGGTCGCGGTGTCCAGGTTCCCGGTGGGCTCGTCGGCGAGCAGGATCGAAGGGTTCATCACCAGGGCCCGCGCCACCGCGACGCGCTGGCGCTGCCCGCCGGAGAGCTCGTTCGGCTTGTGGGTCATGCGGTCGGCGAGGTCCACCATCGCGAGGGCGTGCTTCGCCTGCTCGATGCGCTTCTCCTTGGGGATGCCCGCGTAGACGAGGGGCAGCTCGACGTTGTGGAGGGCGGTGGCGCGGGGAAGGAGGTTGCAGGTCTGGAAGACGAAGCCGATCTCGCGGTTGCGCACGGCGGCGAGCTCGTCGTCGTTCATCTCGGAGACGACCTTGCCCCGGAGCACGTAGCGCCCCTTCGAGGGCGTGTCGAGGCACCCGATGAGGTTCATCAGGGTGGACTTCCCGGACCCGGAGGGGCCCATGACCGCGACGTACTCGCCCTTCTGGATCTCGAAGGTGACGCCGCGCAGGGCCTGGATCTCCTCCGCCCCCATCTGGTAGGTGCGCCAGAGGTCCTCGGCGTGGATGATCGGCCCCGTCCAGGTCTCGCGTGCGGCGGCGGCCGTGCTCACGACTTCTTCCCCTTGGTCTCCACCTTGATCCGCGCCTCGTCCTTCAGGTTGCGCAGGGTGCGGTAGGAGCCGGTGACGATCTCCTGCCCCTCGGTGATCCCCTCCGTGATCTCGATGTCGGTCTCGCCCATGATGCCGGTCTTCACCGTCTTGAAGACGGCCTTCTCGCCCTGGACCAGGAAGACGCCGTCCTTCTCCTCGCCCTTCACCTTGGTGCCCTGGGCCATCGTGTTGCCCTCGCGCTCGGCGCCGCTGCTCGCCATGGCGTCGGGGTCCACGACCTTGCCCTCCTTGTTCACCTCGCGCACGACCACCGCCTGCACGGGGACGGCCAGGACCTTGTCGCGCTTCTCGGTCGTGATGTCCGCGGTGGCGTTGAGGCCCGGGCGCAGGTTCGGGGGCGGGTCCTTGATCGTGATCGTGACCTTGAAGTCCTTCGGCTGGTTGCCGGTGTTGGCCCCGAGGGCGGTCTGGGTCGCCGCCTGGCTGCCGCTGCCGCGCACGAGGGCGGAGGCGCCGATCTCGGTGACCTCCCCCTTCAGCTCGAGCCCCTCGAGGGCGTCGACCTTGATCTTCGCCTCCTGCCCCAGCTTCAGGTTGCGGAAGTCGGTCTCGTCGACCATGACCTCGCACTCCATCACGGACAGGTCGGCCACGGTCATGATGACGGTGGGGCTGAAGCTCATGGCGCCGATGACCATCTCGCCGGCTTCCTTGGGCAGGTTGGTCACGACCCCGTCCATCGGCGAGATGACGGTCGTCTTCACGAGATCGTCGCGAGTGCTCTCGAGCTGGGCCTGCAGCTGCGCCACCCGCCGGCGGGAGGACTCGACCTGGGCCGTCTTCATCTTCCACTCGGCCTCGGCCTGGT
>JBAUUB010000337.1:0-1718 GCA_049582485.1 Dermatophilaceae bacterium | reverse complement strand
CGGCTGGACCGATCCGGTCTTCGCGCCAGTCCCGACGTTGGAGATCGATCCGGTGAGGTTGACGCGTCCTTCGGTCTGCACCATGGCGCGCTGTGTCCACGCCGCGTTGCTCCCTGCGACACGGCGCTCGATGACGAACGCGGTCTCGTTCTTCGAGTTGTCCGTCCAGCCCACCGTGTACACCCGGTTCGGCCCGTTACCGCTTCGGGTGAACGTCACCCCGGTTGGCGCCGACGGGTTCACCGCGACGGCCTGGGAGCGCATCATGTCCATCTCCTCGTGGCTGAGGATGTGACAGTGGAGCACGTACTCCCAGCCGAAGTTGACGTAGTGGTTGACCACGTCGATCGGCTCGCCGTCGGGGTTGAAGACCATGAGCGGCAGCCCCAGCGCTTCCCGCTGGGTGGTGTTGCCACCCTCGAGGAAGGCATTCGGAGGCATGGACGGGTCGAGCAGCCGGACGCTGTTCGGCAGGCCACCCCACGCCTCTGGGATCGGCGGGATGATCGGCCTGATCGCGACGATGGTGTCCTCGAGCGGGCTGATCCGGACGGTGTCCTTCCACCCGAGCTCAGTCGCCTCGGGCTTGCGGACGATGCCGTCCCAGCCGACCCGGTTGAGCAGCTGGACATCGTAGAGGTGGAAGTGGATGGGGTGCGTGTCGACCCCGTTGTGCGTGAACTTCCAGATCTGCGTGCCGTCGTCCGCCTGCGCGATCGGCGTGGCCTCCATGCCCGGCGGGAGCTCGATGCCGTCGAGCACCTCGGTCGGTGGCAACACGAACCCGTACAGGATCATGTTCTGCAGGCCGGCCTGGGCATTCGGTGTCTCCACCCCCAGGAAGCCGCTCATCCTTCCGTACTCCATCTCGAAGGCCTCACCCATCTCGTCCTGGATCATCTTGGGCTTGAGGTTCACCGTGAGGCGCTGCTCCGCTGTCGAGGTCAGGAACGGAGCACCAGCGTTCTCGCCTGTCGTTGGGTTGACGTCGGGGTCGACGAGCCGGTTGAAGGTGAGCGAGGTGTCGAAGATCTGCACGTTGCCGTTCAAGGGACCGTTCGTCGGGAACGTCGTGCCGTAGGCGGTGTTGTACTCGCCCTGGCCGACGATGATCGGCTTCTGTCCGGACTCGAACACCCCAGACCCGTCCGCCTGGTGGGCGAAGGCATCCTGAAGGGCACTCAAGCTGAAGGGGGTCACCGGCTGGGTGGCGGTTTCCGCGACCTTGATCTGCATGACGGTGCGGGTGTTCGGCCCGTACCCCGGCAGGGTCGCCGAGGCGCCGCCGGAGTCGCGGTAGTCGCCGTTGCCGGTGTAGTAGTCGTAGCGCGGGTCACGGGCCGGGAAAGCTGCCGGTGCGTCGTTGTAGAGGATCAGCGTCTGCCCGGCGTAGGCGGACAGGTCCACGACGACGTCGAAGCGCTCGGCCGGTGCGACGAGCAGCGAGTGCTGGTCGACGTTGCCGGCGTTGAACACGGTCGGGTCGTTCACCCACGTGGTCGGGTGGGCAGGCACCTCGACCGGTGCGGGCAGGAAGCCGCCCTCGGTGCCCATGACCACCCAGTCCGGACCCTCGGTGCCTGCGACCGGGGTCGGGAAGACCGTCGGGTCGTCGAGCGCCGCCGCCACCTCGTCCGGGTTGAGCGCGACCTCGGTGCAGGCGACGCCGGTGCTCTCGGCCACCGGGGTGGTCGTCCCGTCGCAGGGGGCGCCGTTGG
>JBAUUB010000336.1:0-1931 GCA_049582485.1 Dermatophilaceae bacterium | reverse complement strand
CCTGTACAAGACGCAGGTGTATGCGCTGGCCGAGCACCTCGGCGTGCCGGCGGAGATCCGGGTTCGGCCCTCCACGACGGACACCTACTCGCTCGAGCAGTCGCAGGAGGAGTTCTACTTCTCCCTGCCGCACGACCGGATGGACCTGTGCCTCTACGCCCGCGACCACCGCATACCGCTTCCCGAGGTGGCGGTCGCCGTGGGCCTCGACGCCACCCAGGTCGAGCGCGTCATGCGCGACATCGACCAGAAGCGACGGAGCACCAACTATCTGCACGAGCCTCCCGTCGTCGTAGAACCGATCCTGCGGATCGACGGCTGACATGGTCCGCACCCAGAAGAATGCTCCGAGGCATCGGTCCATGGCGGCCAGAAGTCCCTCACTCGACCAGGGCGAGAGGGAAGGCTGAGCCATGGGTGACCTCGCAGTGGACGTCGCAAAAGCATTCTCGGTGCGCCTCGATCCGGCTGCCACTCGGCCTGCCAAAGCGCGTCTCCTGCTGCTGAGCTCTGAAGTGCACTGCGTCGCCTGCTACCGTTTCGGCCGCTTCGCCCGACGGCTTCGCGACCGCCACCGCCTTCTAGGGGCCTTGGCAGTCTTCCTGCACCACATCTGGAACCGATGGGTGACCCACATCGACGGCGCCGACCTCAGCCGTGACGCTCAGATCGGCCCCGGACTGCTCCTGATGCATTGCGACGGGATTCACCTGGGCCCAAGCGCCATCGGAGCCAACTGCACCCTCCACCACAACGTCACCATCGGACAGGGCGTAGTGGGCATCAACTTCCGGGCCGTCCCTTCAGTGGGCAGGAACGTGTGGATTGGGCCCGGCTCAATCCTGACGGGGTCCATCACTATCGGTGACGGAGTGACGATCTCGGCGGGCACCGTCCTGTCCAAGAGCGTCTCCCCGGGATGCCTGGTAGGAGGCAACCCCGGGCGGGTGATCGCCCAGCATTACGACAATGGCGAGTTGCTGGGCTTCGACGTCGACCGAAGGTGACGCGCTCATGACCGAGGCGAAGGAGCCACCTGAAGGAGCAGGCTTCGAGAAGGGTGCCCGATCTCTCGGAACCGACCTCCTCCGTCGAATGATGGTCTATGCGCCCAGCACTGCCGTGCCCGCGGGCCTGCTTCTCGTGACGTCAGTGGTGTTCACTCGAATCTTCCCCCCGGCCGAGTACGGCATGTACAGCTTGGTGCTGGTGCTTGCGACCTCGATCCGGATGCTTGTCACTACGTGGCTGACACAGGCGATCGGCAGGTTCCTCCCGCGCGCGCAGCCTGGCCAGGACCGGCGACAGGTGCAGGACGCCGTATTCCTCGCGTCAGCGGGAACGTTCCTGGCAGAAGCGAGCATCGGAGTCGTTGCCGTGGCGCTGGCTGGGGCACTGCTGTCCGTCGAATGGACAGTGCTTCTGCCGGGTGCGCTGGCGTACCTCCTGACGACCAGCATGTTCGATGTGCTCCTCAGCACCTTCGCGGCCGACGCCAGAGCGCAGGAATACTCCCTCTACAAGTTGTTCGACAGCATTGCGACATTCGTCCTGCGACTGCTTCTCGTCTCGAGCATCGTCAGCATGGACATCCGCCTCATGTTCTGGTCGGTTGCCATCAGCAACGCCGTCCTGTTGCCTATCATGTGGCACCGCTCGGGACTCAGGGCTTCCAGCGGGTGTGTGAGCGCGTTTACGTCTGCCGCAAATCGGCGCACCGCCTCACTCCTGATGGCCTACGGCCTGCCCATGACGTTGTGGTACGTCTCTCTCGTAATCATGGACGTCAGTGACCGCTACGTCCTCAACTTCCTGCTCGGTCCGGGTCCGGTCGGCATCTATGACGCGAACTACAGGCTCATGGTGGGTCTTGCCACGCTCCTCATCGTGCCGGTAACGACGACGCTGCACCCCTACCTCATGAAGATCTC
>JBAUUB010000335.1:0-12240 GCA_049582485.1 Dermatophilaceae bacterium | reverse complement strand
GCTCGGGCGTCGTCGAGGACCGTCGCCGGCAGCTTGGTGACGTGCGGGTAGTCGGCGATCCCGATGATGAGTGCATGGGCGGACTCCATGGTCGGCATGAGGTCTCCTATCCGTTCTCCGGTGACGTATGCGGTGGCTGGGCCGCGCCTGCGAGGGCGGCGATCTCGGCGACCACCAGGCGACCCTCAGAGGTGCGCGGCGAGATGAGGGTCTGGTCGCCGTCGGGCGGAAGGGCCACGAGCCGGACCTGCCGCCCGGCCCCCCGCAGCGCAGCTTCGTAGCGCCGTGCGTCGTCGAGGAGTGGGTCGGTGGTCCCGACGAGCAGGAGGGTCGGTGGCGTCGAGGCCAGCCACATGTACGGAGTGGCGGCCGCCCAGCCCTCCGGCGCCGTGTCCGGGTCCCCGCCGAAGAGTCTGCTGGCCCGAGGGGTCACGTAGGCCGGGCCCACCGGAACGGTCCAGCCGTAGAAGCCGCTGATCCCCACGACCCCGAGGAGCGGCTCGGCGTCCGGCTGCGGTCCCGCCAGACATCCGTCGCCCGCGAAGGTGTCTCCGGACGCGGCCACCGCCGCGATGGTCATGGCGCCGTCGGACCATCCGGCGACGACCATCCGCTGTGGGTCGCCCCCGAACCGACCGGTGTGCTGCCGGGCGAAGCGGATCGCGCACACGACGTCCGCGTAGGCCTCGGGGAACGTGGCGTCGGCGTCCAGGCCGGCCCAGTCGGCGTTGAACACGACGAGCCGTGCCGCCGCCAGGGCCTCGGCGAGCTTGCCCAGGTCGGACCGGTCGCCGCAGCAGCCGTGCAGCAGCACCACGGTCGGCGCGGAGGCCGACGTCGACGGGTCCGCACCGGTCGGGACGTGGACGTCGAGGACCCGTCCGCGCGCGTAGGGGACACCGTCGTGGAGACGGCTGGCCCCGGTCTCGGTCGTCGGTCGTGCGCCACCGTCGACGGGGCCGGCCGCACTCGTGCACCCGGCGAGGGCTGCGAGGACGAGGCCGCCGACGGCGACCGAACGAACAGCCAGCCGGCGTATGCGGTGGCCGGGTCTCATGGTGTGCCGTCCGGGCAGGTGGTCGGCGGCTCCTCGAACCCGTAGCGCTCGGCCTCCTCCGGACTGAGGTTGCGGCCCGCGACGTCACAGGCGATGCGGCGCCAGTCGTCGGCGTCCAGGGTCCAGCGAGCCGGACCACCCGCGCCGACGGTGAAGGCCTGCGCCTCAGACACCGTCACCACGTCCGACAGCTCGCCGATCCGCCCGAGGACACCCAGCGGTTCGAGGCCGGAGTCCGCGGGCCAGAGTCGGACGGTTCCTTCCGAGTCGGTCGTCATGATGAGATCGCCGGCCGGGCTGAAGGCGATCCCGGTCACGGTTCCGTCGTGCCCGGCCAGCTGTGGCCGGTCGAAGGGAGAGGCGTCGCGCCCGGAGGCGTCCCAGAGGATGACCTGTCCTTCGACGTTGCCCGTCGCGACGGTTCGTCCGTCCGGGCTGATGGCGAGCGACTCCATCAGGCCGGAGCGCTCGCCGAGCGCGCGGGGCTCGGTCGCCGTGGTCAGGCTCTCCCACAGCAGCGCCATTCCGTCGGCGCCCGCGGACACCAGGGCTGGACCTTCGCTGTCCTCCTGTCCCGGCTGGGGTGGCACGAAGGCCAGCGCCCGAACCCAGTTGCGGTGGCCCTGGAGCTCTGCGGTCTGCGCGAGGCTCTCGTCCCACACCCTGATCAGGGAGGTCTCGCCACCGGTGACCACGCTCTGCCCGTCCGGCGAGACGGCCACGACGAGGGATCCCTCGCCGGTCTGCCGGACCTCGGTCCGCGGCGCCCCACTGGTGGCGTCCCACACCCGCAGCCGGCCGTCGTAGGTCGCGGTCACGAGCATGGAGTCCGGACCGAGGGCCACGCCACTGACCGGGGCTCCGGTCTCCACGACGACCCCGGTCGGCTCCCCGTCGGCGGTGCGCCGCAGGACCACCCGGCCTGAGTCGTCGCCGGTGGCCATGAGGGTGCCGGCGTCGTCGACGGCCACCGCGCGCGTTGTGGCGGGCTGGTCCTGCAGCGGCACGGCGAGACGGGCCGGGGGAGCCTCACCGGTGTTCCACAAGAGGATGCGACTGTCGTTGCCCACCGTGACGACCCGACCGGTGCCGGCGAACGCGAGGCCGCGGACGGAGTCTCCGTGTCCGAGCAGGGGATCCGTCGACGGCGCTCCCGTCGCGGCGTCCCAGAGCCGGACGGTGTGGTCGCGTCCTGCGGAGGCGATCATGCTCCCGTCGGGGGAGAACTCCACGTCGAAGACGCGGTCCTCGTGCCCCTCGAGCTCACGGAGCAGACCGCCGTCCGGCAGCGACCAGGTCTTTATCGTCCCCTCCGCCCCGGCGGAGGCGAGCAGCGTCCCGTCCGGGCTGACGGCCAGGGCCCGGACGGCGTCGTCATGGCCGGCCAGCTCGGCGCGCAGTGCACCGGTGTCCGCGTCCCAGAGGAGGATCCTCCGGTCGACGCTGCGGCCCTCGGTCCGGCCACCGGCGCCGATGAGCAGCGTGCCGTCGGGGGTGAAGGTCACGGCGTTGAGCCAGTCCCGGTACTCCCCGGCGGACCACTGCACGGTGCCGGTGCGAGCGTCGCGCACGATGACGACACCGTCCTGGCCGGCGCTCGCGATCAGGGCACCGTCCGGGCTGAAGGCGAGCGAGCGGACCGAGCCCTGGTGCTCGACGCCGCCCGGTGTCCCCGACAAGGTCCACGCGAGACGGCCACCGGTGGCCAGGTCCCACAAACCGACGGTGCCGACGCTCGAGCTGGCGGCGACCGTCCCGCCGTCCGCGCTGATGGCGATGCTGCGGATCTCTCCGCCCAGCGCACCCAGCTGACGGACGGGATCTCGGCCGTTCAGATCCCAGATCCGCACGACTCCATCCTGGCCTCCGGTCACCGCCCTCGCTCCGTCACCGGTGGTGACGACGACGAGCTGGGGGACCTCGGCATGGAGCAGACGCACCAGCCGAGGATTCGAGTTGAGCGAGGCGAGGGCGCCGCCCACCGTGAGCGGCGTGCGGCGCATGTCCAGCCCTTCCGCCCCGAGGAGCAGCGCCTGGTCCAGCTGCTCGGGCAGCAGGCTCCCGGCGGACAGACCCAGCTCTCCGGAGCGGGCCAGGCGCCGGCCCTCCTCGGCCTGGTTGCCCCATTGCACCGCGATGACGGCGACGATGGCCACCGCGACAAGCAGCACCGCGAGGGCCGCGCTGAGGACCCGGAACATCCGGTCCTGTCGCGCCTTCCGTTCGCGCGCCGCGTCCAGGGTGCTGCGGCTCCTCGCCACGAAGTCGGCGACCGTCCCGCTGACGCCGAGCTCGGCGACATCGGAGCCGTCGAGCCAGGTGCGAGCCTCGGCGAGCTCGACCTCGTCGAGCAGCCCGCCGTCGCCGCGCCCGAGCCGTGCCCATTCCGATGCGCTGGCCTCGAGCTTGCGCCGGAAGACCTCGGCGGCCCGCCGTTCGGTGATCCACTCGCGCAGTGCAGGCCAGCCCGAGATGATCGCCTCGTGGGCGAGGTCGAGCTGGGTCTCCCGTGGGTCGGCGGTCGCCTCGTCGGCCGTGGGCGTGATCAGCCGGGCGCCGATGAGCCGAAGCAGCACCCGGTCGACCGACTCGGCACTGCTGTCCATGCTCTCCAGGTCGCGGCGCCGCTGCGGGCGCCTGACGTCCTCGCGGCCGTCCATCAACTGGACCAGCCGGAGGAAGATCCGGCGCGCGATGCCGCGGTCGGCCTCGTCCAAGGACGACATGGTGGCCTCGGCGTGCCGGGCGAGGGCGACCTGCAGGCCCGTCCGCGGCGGCTCGCCGTAGGCACGACCCGGCAGGATGAGCGCTTCGTAGGCAGTGAGCGGAAGGTAGCGCCGTCTCAGCTGGCCCCAGAGGGAGACGAGCGTCTCCTGGACCAGCGGCAGGCTCCCGGGCTCACCCTCGGCGTCGTGCAGGAGCGCCTCGACGAGAGCCGACTCGATGTGCACACCGACGGCGCTCGCCGGCTGGCGGATGGCCTCACGCAGGTTCTCCCCGCGCAGCGGCAGCAGCTCGAACCGGTGCTCCCGAATGTGCACCCAGAGCGGGCAGGTCATGAGCTGCGGGTAGTAGTCGGCGCGGATCGCGATGATGCCGCGCACGCCCTGCGGCGCTGAGATCTCGAACAGGTCGAGCAGGTCGTCGCAGAACGACTGCATCTCGAGGTCGGCCCTGGCCTTGTCTCCGGCCAGTGTGAAGAGCTCCTCGAACTGGTCGATGATGACGACCACCGGCCGGTTCGACGACCGGGCCCGTTCCACGGTGAGTGCCAGCGTCGCCCGGGGGGTCAGCCCCGGTCTGAGGCTGACCACCTCGAACTCGTCCTCGAGGCGCGGCCTGACTCCGGCGTGCAGAAGGGACGACTTCCCACTCCCCGAGGTGCCGATGACGGCCAGCACGGGGTGGACGCGCAGCCGTTGGAGGATCTCGTCGATCTCCGCGTCGCGGCCGCAGAAGGGGAACCGCTCCTCGTCCTCGCCGGTGTAGGAGAGCAGCCCGGGATAGGGGCACGGCGGTCGCCTGGGCGCTGCGGTGGGCGCTCGGTTCAGGTCCTCCACGAGCCGGTTGAGGCCCTGCTCCCACGCGTCCTCGTCGGTGAGGTCGAGGTGTCGGCCAAGGGCCAGCTCGGGGGGCAACCGGTCCACGGTCTCCAGCACCAGGGTCAGGACCGGCCAGGTGGACTGCTCCTCGCCGAAGTGCAGAGCCAGCCACTTGACGAACTCGGCCCGCGAGTCGGCGAGGAACGCGGGCGTGACGACGAGGATCACCCGGTGCGACTGCTCCACCGCATCGGCGAAGAGCTTCAGGAGCGGGGGGCCGAGGGGGAACTGCGACTCGTCGAGGCAGCGGATGCCCGCGTCGCGCAGTCCGGTCAGGAGGAACCCTTCGGTCCACGCGCGGTCCTCCTCGGCGCAGACGACGAAGACGTCGAAGCGCTTGTCCCGATCGCCCGCGGTCGTCGCGGGCTCCACGGTGGTCGAGACGGCGTCGTCAGGCATCGGCGGACTGCTTCTGGTCGGACGACGACGGCAGCAGGTCGTCGAGCAGCGCTCGGGCGGCCGGCTGGTCCAGGCGGCGGTAGCCGACGTTGCCGAGGTGTGCTGGGGGGAACGGGGACATCGAGTCCTCGGGTGCCCGCTCGAGGACGGTCGGAAGGACGCCAGTCGTCACCGCGGCGCCAGCCGTGCCGAGGGCCGCGGCCAGGTCGCGCAGCTGGCCCGCCGTCAGCGTCCGGTCCAGGGTCACCGCACCGCCCAGGTCGGTGAGCATCCGCACGCATCCAAGGACGCCGCACCGCCGGACCGCGTCCGGCACCGCTGCGAGGAGCTCGTGCTGTCGTTCGATCCGGCCGAGGTCTCCGGAGCCGTCGATCACCCATCGGCCGTCGACGAGCTCCTCATGCGTCCTCGACCGGACGAACGCCAGAGCCTCGACTCCGCGCAGACTGTGGGCGCCGGCGGGGAGGTCGAGCTTGGACGCAGGGTCCCGGACCGCGTGCTCCAGCTCGAGGGTCAGACCCCCGACCCGGTCGACGGCGGTGACGAAGCCGGAGAACTCGATCTCGACGTAGTGGTGTACGGGTCTGCCCGTCAGCTCCCGCACCGCCGCGATCACCGGACCCGGGCCGTACTCCAGGACGCCGCCCAGCTTGCCGTCCCCATGACCCGACACGTGGACCCGCAGATCACGCGGGATGCTGACGGCCACGGCACCGTCGTCGTCGACCGACCAGAGCATGATGGCGTCGGCGCGCTCACCACGGATGTCCCGGGGGTCTCCGGACGGCACGTGCCGCTGGTCGGTGCCGACGACGAGATAGGTGGTCCTGGGAGACGACCCGACCGCGTCGAGATCCTCGGGACCCACCTCGTTCCGGTCGATGCTGGCCAGGGCAGTCGCGGCCAGGACATGGTGGCGCAGTGCGGGTGTGAACGCCGCGAGGGCCGCTAGCGCGACACCGACCACCGCGACGACCGCGGCACGCCTGGCGAAGGCCCTCGCGCGGCCTCGCATCTCACGGCCCTGATAGGTCAGTCGGGGTCGGTGGCGTGAACGAGGAGGTCTGGGGCTCCGAGGTGGTCGTCTCGGGTGGGGTCGTCGTGCTGGTCGTCGAGCTCGTCGACGTGGTGCTGGTCGGACTGTCGTCGGTCGCGTCCCCGCCCGGACAGCCGGCGGCGCTGAGCGTCAGAACTCCGGCGACGGCCATTCGAGATGACACGCCCCAGATCCTCGAGAGTCGTCCCTGGCCCGAGATGCTCCTCGTGACAGTCATGCCCACCCCCCTAGAGGGTCTCGTGGCACTTCCTTCGCAATCATTCAGGCTACACCTGCGGTGCCCCCGAATGGGTGAGGTGCGCACCCGCGTGAGCACCGCATACTTGGGCGTGTGACTGCGACCCCCGACCTGTCCGCGTTCATCAAGGCCTACGACGTGCGCGGGCTGGTGCCGGACCAGCTGAGCCCGCAGGTGGCCCGCGCGATCGGTGCGGCGTTCGCGGAGGTGGTGGCCCGGCCCGAGGGGGCCGACCATGTCGTCGTCGGTCACGACATGCGCCCGAGCAGCCCGGAGCTGTCGGAGGCGTTCGCGGCGGGGGTGGCCGAGCGCGGGGTCGACGTCGTGTTGATCGGGCTGGCGAGCACCGACCAGCTGTATTACGCCTCGGGTGCGCGGTCCGCACCGGGCGCGATGTTCACCGCGAGCCACAATCCGGCGCAGTACAACGGCATCAAGCTGTGCCGCTCCGGTGCCCGCCCGGTCGGGCAGGACAGCGGGCTGGTGCAGATCCGTGAGCTCGCCCAGAGCGTCCTCGACGAGGGGTATGCGGTGCTCGCCCCGGTCGACCGCCCCGGCCGGGTGCGGCGCGAGGAGGTGCTCGACGGCTATGCGACGTTCCTGCGCTCGCTGGTGGACCTGTCCGGGTGCCGTCCGCTCAAGGTCGTCATCGACGCCGGCAACGGGATGGCGGGGCACACGGTCCCGGCAGTGCTCGGCGACGGCGCGGGGCTGGCGGCGCTGCCGCTGCAGATGGTGCCGTTGTACTTCGAGCTGGACGGCACCTTCCCCAACCACGAGGCGAACCCGCTCGACCCGGCCAACCTGGTCGACCTGCAGGAGGCGGTGCGCCGAGAGGGCGCCGACCTCGGTCTGGCGTTCGACGGAGACGCCGACCGCTGCTTCGTCATCGACGAGCACGGCGACCCGGTCAGCCCGAGCGCGATCACTGCACTTGTCGCGTGCCGGGAGATCGCGCGCGAGGTGGCCGCGGGGGTGAGCGCGGGAGACGTGCGCATCGTCCACAACGTCATCACCTCGCGGGTGGTCGAGGAGGAGGTGCTCGCGGCCGGTGACGAGCCGGTGCGCACCCGGGTGGGGCACTCGTTCATCAAGGGCGAGATGGCGCGCTGCGACGCGGTGTTCGGTGGGGAGCACTCGGCGCACTACTACTTCCGCGAGTTCTGGTTCGCCGACACCGGCATGCTCGCGGCGATGCACGTCCTGGCGGCGCTGGGGGAGAGCGACCGGCCGCTGTCCGACCTTGGCGGGCACTTCGACCGCTACGCCGCCTCGGGCGAGATCAACTCGACCGTCGACGAGGCCGTGGCAGCGACCGCCGCGGTGCGCGACTGGGCGGAGGCGACCCACGGCCCGCTCGAGGTGGACACCCTCGACGGGATGACGATGACCAAGGTGGGGGAGGACGGGCAGTGGTTGTGGTGGCTCAACCTGCGCGCCTCGAACACCGAGCCGCTGCTGCGCCTGAACGTCGAGGCCCGTGACGAGGTGACCATGCGAGAGCTGCGCGATGCCGCGCTGGCCATCGCCCGAGCGTGAGTGATCCCCCGCGCGTAGGCTGTTCGCGTGGGTGGGCAGTCGAGTGTGGACGCTTCACGGAGGCTGGCGCGCATTCACGCTCCACTGGTGTCGATCGTCCTCACGCTGCTCAGCCTTCTGGTGACCGCCGGCGCGGGAGGTGCGGCGGCGCCTGCCGCCTCCGCTGTGACGACAGACGTTGCAGTCGGCAGTCTCACGGTCGCGGCTGCTGCGCAGGAGACGCCTCCCGGGTCCAGCGTTACCGTGAGCGTGGCGAACCCAGGCGACGGACCCGTCACCGGGGTGGAGTTGACGCTGGCCACTCCTGACGGAGTGGAGGCGACGATCACGCCCTCCGGCATTCCGACACTCGCTGCCAAGACCTCTGTCCTCGCGGTGCTGACCGTCTCGGGAGAGCCAACAACCGAGCTGCGCCGCGTGGAGGTGCTTGCGACGGGGACCGCCACCTCGGGCCCGACATCGGCGGTCACCTCGATCGCGATCGCGCCCGTGGAGCCCGCCGTCACGATGTCGATCGCCGGGAACACCCGGCTCACCGACGCCTCGCCGGCCGACCTCGTGGCCGTCCTGCGCAATGCCGGTGCCGAGCCGGTGCGAATCCGTCTCGGCGGCACGGCAGGCGAGCACGACGTGCGCCTCGCAGCCGAGGGTGACGATGTCGCTCTGGCCGATCCGGGCGCCGAGCTCGAGGTCGAGCTCACCTCGGAGGGAGCGGCGGTCGTTCAGGTCCGGGTCGAGACGGACGGTCCCGTCCGGCGGGGCTCGGTCGCCTTGGTCCTGACGGCCGGTGTCACCGCCCCACAGGCGGACTACGTCGTCACCGCCACCCAGAGTCTGGACACAAGCCTCTCCACCGACATCCTGCCCGGCATCGTCGGACTCGGATCGGTCCTCTTCGTCCCGGGTCTGGTGGCGGTCTGGGTCTGGCTGGCGGTGCGCTCACGCGAGGAACGTCGTCGCGGCCTGGTGCCGGCGTCGCCGGCATCGAAGATCTTCGACAACAAACTCTGGCTGTTCGTGGCCGCAGCGATCTCGGTGGCCGCAGCCATCGCATACGCCGCAGTCGGCTTCACGAACCTCTTCGACACCTATGCGCTGTGGGACATCGTGCAGCTCAGCCTCGTCTGCGGGGTGGTGAGCCTCGTCGTCGCGTCCGTGGTCGTCGCGGTGCAGGGCAGGGGAGTACCGACCCTGGAGAAGGGACTCGACCCGCGCGCCACCCTGGCGGAGGCAGGCGGGTTCAGCCCCCTGAACCAGCGGGCGGTGTACAAGACGACGGACGGCAAGCTCGGCCTTCTCGTCAAGACCGTCTCGGACAACGCGCTGGTGCTCTCGCCGCCGATCTGGTTCACGGAGCTGGACGGCGTCGGCTCCGCGCTGAACCGCAAGGCCCCGCTGCCGGAGATCGTCGGGATCATGGAGGAGGAGGGCGGATATGAGCGGAAGGTCATCTACGCGCACGGTGACGGTGTCTCGGGCTACGTCCCGCAGCCGGTGGCGGTGCGCGGTGCCGTGCCCACGGGGGAGGACCAGGTGCCGCTGCTGTTACCGCACGACTTCGACCCCGATAACGCGGCAAGCACCGCCCCTTAGACGGTGCTCACCAACTGCCCGTGAGGGCTTCTCGTCCGTCGGTTGCGGCTACTGCCTCGACGACCGAGCCGAGGCCAGTCTATCCAAGGAGTGAGCTGTATGTCCGAGTTCCAGGCGCGCAGGCTGCGGGTCTCCTATGTCGCCGGGCGGATTCACGACCAGGTGAGGGAGATCGGCGGGGAGCAGTCGTTCGCGAGACGGCTCGTCGACCTCGCGCCGGTCTGCGGGCTCGCCGTGGACCTGCCGTTCGCGCCGGACGTGGCCACCGACCACGGCTTCTGGCGGAGCATCGCCGAGCGTGACCTCGCGGTCCCGCTCTCGGAGCGGGACGCGGGCCACTGTCGCCGGTCGGGTGTGCCGCTCCGCTGGGGCGGACGGATGCAGGCTCCCGGGACGGTGGCCCCCCGACTCGAGGCTCACCTGCACCGTTTCGGCGTCGTCGTCATCGCCACCGTGGATCTCATGTGGGACGACGCGGTGAGCCTCTCCGAGGCGGCTCGACGCGTGGAAGCGCTCGGCAGCCTGGACGGGACGATCCAGGTGGGAGCCCACACCATCGGCACGACGGTGGCGTCAGCGGCCATCGCGTCGGCAGACGCCCTGATCTCCATCATCGGCGATCCGCAGGGCCGCGCATGGACCATGCCGGCGCACCGTCTCGTGACGGTGATCGACGGAGTGGGTGGCGAGTTCGACGTGGGCGCAATGCCCGCTGCGGGCAGCCCACTGCACGTGGCCCTCCACCGGCTCGCCGGCGGAGACGACGCGATCGCTTCCCCCTCGGCGGCCTTCGTCGCGCAGTTCACGAGCGCGGGGTACGGGTTCCCGCCGGCCCGCATGGTCTACATGCTCAACAAAGGAACCGCGGCGCTGCTTCAGACCGCTTTGGCTAGGGAGCCACAGAGACCGCAGACTGCCTCCAGTTGGCATCGCGAGCGGACGCTTCTCACGGCCTATGTCGGCGCCCATGCCGAGCTGGTGGCTGCGTCGTCAGAGAGCTCGAACGTCATGTTCCCGGCCTGGGCAGACACGGCCGCGAAGATGCTGGCTCGACTCTATGGTCCGGGTCGGGCCTATCTCGAGTGGGGTCGGTTCCCGGCCGATCTGCTTCGCCGCACCGGATCGACCGCGGCGGTGAAGAACGTTCTCGGTGTCGAGCTGACCTACAACCCGGACTTCCCGTTCGCCCCGCTCGAGCCCGTCGACGACGTGAGAGGATCGCAGCCATGAGCATCAGCCCCTGGCTCCGCGAGATCCTGCGCTGCCCGAAGTGCCTCTCCGAACTACGCGACGACACCGGCCCGGCCGGCGGACCGGAGCTCGTGTGCATAAGCGACGAGTGCGGTCTGGCGTACCGGATCGACGACGGCATCCCCGTTCTGCTCGTCGACGAGGCGCGGGAGCCCAAGGGCCAGTGAGGCTCACCGCGTGAGGTCGAGCACCTCCGCACCGGGGAGTGATGCCAGCACCTCACCGGTGACGAGCATCTTGCTCCTCCGCAGCCCCGACCCGATGACCGCCTCACCGGCCTCGGCGACCCGGCGGTCGACGAGCACCGGCCAGTCCTCGGGCAGCCCGATGGGGGTGATCCCGCCGAACTCCATGCCGGTGAGCTGCACGGCGTCGTCGTGCGGAGCGAACGAGATCTTGCGGACGTCGAGCCGGCGCCGCACGACGTTGTTGATGTCCGCCCGGTCGGTCGCGAGCACCATGACCGCCGCGTAGCGCGTGACCTCCCCACGCCTTCCCGCCACGACCACGCAATTGGCGCTCGCCCCGAGCGCCACGTCGTATGCCTCGCAGAACGCCGCTGTGTCCGCCAGCTCAGCATCGATGGGTGCGACCAGGGCGCCCGGGGCACCGCCGATGGCGGCCAACACGGGGACGGCGAGCAGCTCGGGTCGGTCGGTGGCCGGGGTCCAGTCGAGGGTTCCGCGTGCGGATGACATGGACCGACTGTATGCGCCGCGCACCTCCTCAGGTTTCGGCACCTCACGTGCGGGCCGGTAGAGTTGAGGGTCTATCCGGCGTGGGTGATACCCCGCACGAGACGTTCCGCTCAGATGAGCGCGCCGGGTCCGCCACCTTTACTCATGTTCTTGAGGAGATTTGTCGTGTCCTTCGACTACAAGGTCGCCGACCTGAGCCTGGCCGAGTCCGGCCGCCACCAGATCCGTCTCGCCGAGCACGAGATGCCGGGCCTGATGGCCCTGCGCGAGGAGTTCGGTGAGAGCCAGCCCCTGGCCGGCGCCAAGATCGCCGGCTCGCTGCACATGACCGTCCAGACGGCTGTGCTCATCGAGACGCTCACCGCGCTCGGCGCCGAGGTTCGCTGGGCCTCCTGCAACATCTACTCGACTCAGGACGAGGCGGCCGCGGCCGTCGTCGTCGGCAGCGGCACTGTCGAGGAGCCTGCCGGTGTCCCGGTCTTCGCCTGGAAGGGCGAGACCCTCGAGGAGTACTGGGAGTGCACCGAGGCGATCCTCACCTGGCCCGAGGGCGAGTTCGCCAACATGATCCTCGACGACGGTGGCGACGCCACGATGCTCGTCCACAAGGGCGTTGAGTGGGAGAAGGCCGGCCAGGTGCCGCCCACCACCGAGGAGGACTCCGAGGAGTTCGCCATCTTCAAGGCGCTGGTCCGCCGCACGATCGCCGAGGACCCGCAGAAGTGGACCCGCGTCGCGGCCGAGATCAAGGGCGTCACCGAGGAGACCACCACGGGTGTCCACCGGCTCTACGAGCTGGCTCGTGC
>JBAUUB010000334.1:0-9976 GCA_049582485.1 Dermatophilaceae bacterium | reverse complement strand
ACACCCTCACCAGCGAATCAACCCCACGACACCGACATCGAAAACGTCATCGGTGGATCCGGGCTTAGCCGGTCACCCGACCGGCTATGGGTCGGCAGCAACATCCACGGTCGCGGCGGGGGAGGATCACGAGATCGTCAGGAGGCTGCGGGAAGCCGGAGCGATCGTGATCGGCAAGACCCGGCTCTCCGAGCTGGCACTGTGGCCCGAGACGGAAGGCCCGTGGGGCGCGACACACAATCCGTGGGACCTGGGACCTGACGCGCACCGCCGGAGGATCCTCGGGAGGCAGCGCCGCCGCTGTCGCCGCCGGGATGGTCCCGGTGGCCATCGGCAACGACGGCCTGGGGTCGGTGCGCGTCCCGGCCGCTGCTTGCAGCCTGGTGGGTCATAAGCCCAGTGCCGGCCTGGTGCCCGCCGAGATCGACCACGATGACTGGCACGGCAGCCTCGTCAACGGGGTCCTGGCCACTACGGTAGCCGATGTCGAAAACGTCCTGGGTGTGCTCGCCGGCAGGACCGTCGCATCCCCCGAAGTCCAGGCAGGTTCATCGCAGGACGCGGCAGCGGTCCGCATCGGCGTGGTGACCAGACCCTGGTTCCCCAGGCAGGAGGTCGGGGACGAGACGCTGTTCGCGGTGGCTCGGGCACGGTCCGCGCTGCAGGAGTCCGGAATGAGGGTCGCCGACGTTGAGCCGGTCAACCTGCGCCGGTTCGTGGTGCCCATGTTCGCGCGGTGGTTCGAGGCCGCCTACGACGATGCCGCCCTGTGTGAACGGTCGTTGCTGCAACGTCGAACCCGCCGCATCGCGCGGCTCGGCGGGGTCAGCCGCCGGCTGCGTCTCGTCAAGTCGGAAGATGTCGCAGCACTGCACACCGCTCTCGCCGAATGGTTCGGCGACGTCGACGTTCTGCTCACACCCGCAACCGCCCTGCCTCCACCCCTCCTCGGCGACTTCCACAGACAGTCGTTCATCTCGAACATAAAGGTCGCCACCAGTTGGGTAGGGCCCTTCGTGGGGATCTGGAACATGGCCGGCTACCCCGCCACCGTGGTCCCTGTCGGCTCCTGGACGAGCGGCACGCCCCAGTCGGTGCAGCTCGTGGGCACCCCCGGCTCGGACCACCGGCTCCTCGCCATCGCACGCCTCCTCGAGCAGCAGCTGCCCTGGCCCCGGAACCTCGATGTCGCGGAGTGACTCGACACCGTCGCCCGGACACCCCGCCATTTCCCCCGCGTACGCACCAACGCGAGATGCGTCTTAGCGCCGGCAGTCGGGCGTCCTACGTACCTTTAGCGCCCAGAATGCTGCGCCCCAGGAGTCCGGGCGAGGGCGTTGATCCCGGCGGTGGTCACCACACCCGGGGAGGCGTGCCCGGTGGCCACGGCGAGCGCCGCCCGGCCGATCCGCTCGGTGGTGGTCATCTGGTCCGGCGCGATCCGCTCCACCAGCAGGTACACCGGCCGCAGGGCGACGTCGGCCACCCGGTAGAGCCGGCTGGCCGGCCGGATGCCGTGCAACGGGCGGATGAGGCCGGGCCGGAACATCCAGGTGCGCAGCGGCAGCGCGGCGACGGCGTCCTCGGTCTCGGCCTTGACCCGGGCCCACGTCATCCGGCTGCCCCGCCTGGTGCCGGCACCGGAGACGTAGACGAATGCCGACCCGGGGGAGGCCGCGGCGACCGCCCGGGCGATGCCGAGGGGCAGCTCGAAGGTCTGCCGGCGGTACTCCGGCTCGCGCATGCCGTTGGACGACGGGCCAGCGGAGCCGGAGGTGACGTCGACGCCGACCAGGTCGTCCGGGTGTGTCAGGTCGTCGGTCGCGATCAGGCGCAGCTTGGGATGGGCGTTCTGCAGCGGCCGGCGGACGACGGCCCGGACCTCGCCGACCCGGTCGTGGAGCAGGCACTCCCGCAGCACGCCTTGCCCGACCATCCCGCTGGCCGCGAAGAGCAGCATCGTCAGCACGACCGGTCACCGTGGCGGTCCAGGGGTCGCGTGAGGTGCTTCGTCCGTAGGCTCATGTCGTCCTGTTCTCAGCGGGGAATGCTGTAGCGCTGACACCCTGGGCGAGACCTGGCACCGTGTGACACCCCTGCGTGGACATGCGTCGTGGGCCTGGAGCGTCGTCTCCCGTAGCCGATCAGAGATGAGGATGCCGTGGACGACGAGGCCCAGATGCACGCGCTGGTGTAGAGCTGCCGGCTCGGCTTCGAGAGCAACGACCCCGGGTCAGGGCGACTCCGCGACGGTGCCACCGTGGGTCCACGAAGAGGTCCCCGAGCTCGCCGTCGCGGTCCTCGCCGTGGCAGCGATCGTCGTCGCGGCGAGTCACCGCGCGATCCAGGTCGCCAGCTGGAGCAACTGACAGCGGGCTTACCCGTGGCGCGTCGGCGCGCTTGTTGTGGTCGAGCCCACGCCTGCGTAGGGGCTGCCGCTTAGGGCACGGACGAACCGTACGATCGCGACGAAGATCCCGATGAGGCTGCCGGCGACTCCGACACCGATGACCCAACGGGCCAGCACGTCCCATGGGGCGGCGAGGTCGATCGGCCACACTCGCCAGATGGCGAGCAGCGCGACCAGGCCGATGGCGGTCGTGACAACGTCGCCGAGGGCGCGTAGCCACTCGGGGTCGCTCACCAAGTAGAGGAGGTTCATGACAACGCTGGCAGCGATCGAGGCGTTGACCAGGCCGAGCACCAAGGGGGTCTCGTCGGTAAGGAAACTCATGGCATCCCAGCCCGGCGTCCTGTTGATGAGGTAGAGGAGTCCAACGTTGACTGCAATGGCTACGAGGTAGCCAGGGGACCGCTGGCCAGGTCCTGGCCGCGCTCTCACCTGTGCGCGTGGCTCGCCTGGTCGGTTCGTGGTGTACATCCCTCGGCTCCTGCGCGGTGGCCGGCCTTTCGTGTGGTCCAGGCATGGATGCGGCCACCGCATCTATGGTCCCGCTCGTGCTTGGGGCGGGCGACGAGAGGAGACGCGCCTCACCGTCACTCGGTCCGTGCGGCCACGGGCTGCGGTTGTAGGTTGCAGGCCGCTGGCTGCTCAAGTAGGAGTCCCGTGGGGTGGTGGGCTTTGAGGTCACGATGCCTACCGGTCATTACCTTCGATGGCGGTGACGGTTCAGTATCCCGCTCGGGGTGGAGCTTGGCCATGGAGTCTTCGGAGAGGTAGCGGCGTTCGCCGATGACCCATTCGCCGTGGGTGAGCGCGCGTCGCGGAACTCGGGCTCGCTCGCAAGTCGCGGCACCGCTGCAGGGCGTCAAGGGTCTGTGCAGAGAGCCTTGGGTAACTGACCTGGCGTGAGCCTGACGCAGGAGAGGAAGGCCTACGGCAAGCCACTGCTCACGGGCGTCGCCACCGGCTATTGAGCCGATCACTGGCCGCGTCCACGTAGGCGTTCCTACACAGGGGTGCTGGCTGTCGCCTTCGGTTGTTGCGCTGGCCGTGAGGGTGAATGTCACAGAGCGGATATGGCGCGCATGACTCGCAGGGCCCGCAGGGTGAGCCACGGGTTGGGCGTGCCGGCGCGTGCGTAGGTGACATGTGTAGCGCCGGGGTATGCGGCGTTGGCGGCCCAGCGCCTATCGGGCCGGCGACGCCCACGGAGCACCTCGAGCGCGGGGTGCATCCGCTCGTCGTGGGTGACGCCGGCGGCGGTGACCACCTCGAGTCCTTTCAAGACATCGAAGTGCCACCGTGGCGGATGATGCAGCTTGACCACCTCCGGGTGGACCGGCACCCTGGTCGCCTTGTTCTGGTAGAGCCGGCGGGCCAGGAGGCACTCGATCGCGGCGTCCCGGGCGGCCTCGACATCGTCAACGCGGTGGGGGTGTCCTGCCCGCAGGTACTCAGTAAGGCCGTCGATGACGGAACTGGTGGTGTGCACCGAGGAGACCCGGCAGCCGGAGCGGTTGCTGCGGCAGTTGAACCCTCCGTCGCCCAGCTGCTCGCTCAGGATGAAGTCGACCAGGCTTGTCAGGTCCGGGGTGCGTGCCCGGAAGTAGGCGGCGATCGCGAGGAACATGCCGTTGATGCACACGTCGGAGTGGGTGATGGTGCCGCAGGGATCTACGCCACCGTCCTGACCCTTCTCCTTCAGACACCGTGCGACCGCTTCCTGGCAGGCCGCCACACCTGGGTCGATCTGATGGCCCCGCAGCTCGAGCAGCGTGTAGTGCGTGGACGTCCACTTCGGCTGATAGAAGCCCCGACCCCAGTGCCCATCCGGGCGGCGCGCCGCAAGGATGACTGCCGCCGTGCCGGACCGGGCAATCAGCGCTCGGGCCGCCTGGTCATCCTCATTCAGTAGGTCACGTCGCGCTTGGTAGGCCACCGCCGGATCCGAGCGCAGCAACCACTCCACGACCGGATCGGTGCCTATACGGGCCACAAGCCAACACTCCCATCGCCGAAGCCGTCGCGCGACCCGATCGCCATGACACGGTCGGACTCGCCGCCCCGTTCACCCGAGCCGGCGCTGCCGCGGCCCGGCGACTCCACCGCCGAAGGAGTGCTGACTTCGCTGGCAATGGTAATCCGGCGGGGCAGTTCGTCAGCGGTAGCGCCTATCTGGTGACGACGTTCAGCCGGGTGTGTCCGGCTGGCCGGCACTGTCCTCGGTCCAGCGGGGGACTTCCTCGGGTTCGTCGAACTGCTGGGCGACGAGGACGTCGGTGGAGGAGTGGGCGATGATCGAGAGGGTGATGGTGAGGGCGATGAGGTGGAACAGCTGGTCTCCTGCGGTGATGCCGGACTGTAGGACGAGCAGCCCATAGACGACCGAGGCGAAGCCCTTCGGGCCGAACCACATGGCGGCTGCTTGCTCACGCCTGGATAGGCCGCTGCCGAGGAAGGACACTGCCAGCGCAAGCGGGCGCGCCATAACGAGGGCGAGAACGGCGAAGAGGTAGCCGGCGAGGGGGATCTCGGCGAGGAAGGGCGGGGAGATCAGGAGTCCGAAGACCAGTAGCGCGGCGAGCTTGAGCATCTCGGCGACGACCTCGCCGAGCTCCGCGAAGGCATGTGCTTCCCGAGGGCCGAAGGTTGCCATGGTGACTCCGGCGACGAAGGCAGCCAGGAACAGGTTGGCGTGGGTGACCGCGCAGAGTCCCCAGACCAGGAGGGCGATGGACACGGCGGTCAGCGCAACATATTCGCCTCGGGACTCGAACACGCGGCTGCGTTCGAGGCGGATCGCCAGGAACGGGACGACGAAGCCGATCACGACGCCGAGCAGCAGCTCGCCGACCAGCAGGGCCGGAGCCACATCCTCACCCCCGGCGGCGACCAGCAGGACGAGCACGACCGGCAGCGCTAGTCCGTCGTTGAGTCCGGACTCCACGTTCAGCAGTTCGCGCAGCCGGGCGGGGACGCGCCGGTTGCCTACGAGGGCAGCCGCGAACACCGGGTCGGTCGGTGCCAGCACGGCTCCCAGCAACAACGACTCCGCAACGCTGAGATCGGTAAGCAGCAGGGCCAGGGCGGCGGTGATGACGATGGTCAGCGGAAGCCCGAGCGCCAGGGCGCGTCCGGGCAGTCGCCACGCACGCCGCAGATCTGCCCAGCCCACTCGCATACCGTCCGTGAAGAGCACCGTGAACAGGGCGAGCTCGGCGAGGATGAACACCACGTCGTCGTCAGGCTGCAGGCTGATCAGGCCGAGACTGCCGTCGCCGAGAAGGATCCCGACGGCCAGGAAGAGCACTGCCGTGGACAGCACCGTGCGGTGAGCCCTGGCGGAAATGAGTACCGCCACCAGCAGCGTCCCGGCGAAGACCAGCAGCAGCAGCTGCTCCTGGCTCGCGCTCACCAGCTCTCCCGGATCTCGCTGCCGGAGCGGATGTCAACGACACGACCGAGCATGTCCGGACCCTCGTTTGCGTCGCTCATCCCGTCTCCCCATCGATGTCTGAAGTGATGGTAGTGAGGCTCCCGGTCCCGGCGGGCAGGGACAGCGCCACTCGCGCGACAGAAAGGATGGATGCCACCACCGGGAACTGACCGGTGGGGGTTCGCAACACCCAGTGACCGGATGACGAGTCATGTGCGGCGGCGCGAGAACGCCACGACCGGGAGAGCTTCGGCCGCTCGGCGACGCGCTTGAGTGCTGCCGTCGTAGCGCCAACCCAGCAGGCGGCTCAAGACGAACCGGATCAGGGGAGCAGCCAGGCGGTTTCGCCGCTCGTAGTCGGCGAGGATCGTTGCGGCCTCCTCGACGGGAACCATCCGGAACGACGCGGGAAACGAGTCGCGGCCGGTGCTGATCTCGGCCTGGCCGTTGGCTCGGATGTTGGAGCCAGTCCGAGCGGGGGCCGAAGCCCGACACGACCGTGACCTCTGCGCTGTCCCGGTCACATCCCACGACCTCCAGCACCGTGGTGTGCACCCGCCCGGTTCGACGCCCGACGTGGGTCAACTGCAGGAACCGTCGTCCCAGAAGCCATCCCCACCCATGCCGGTACAGATGTCTGGGTAGCCCCAGCACAAAGATGACCGGACGGGTGAGAGTGATCCCTGTCGTTGCTGACACCTACCCACCTCGCTCGGAAGATCGGAGCGGTCGAGTCGAGACCGCCCGCCACCCCAGCATGAACCGACCCGTGGCCCAACGCCAGAGGACTCATTCGACGTCCGCTGCACCTGCAAGGCCCTCACCCCGGCTCTTGACGCCGCAATCGGGAGGGTCCGCCCGACGTTCAAAGATGCGTCTCTCCGCCGGGAGCTGGGCGTCTCGAGGCCAGGGGTTGCGGTTATTGCTGAGGCGGGGGCCCGGGTGAGACGAATCCGGATTCGTAGGCGAAGATCACTGCTTGGACTCGGTCACGAACGCCGAGTTTGGTGAAGAGGCGGTTGATGTGGGTCTTGACGGTGGCTTCGGAGACGAACATCGCGCGGGCGATGTCTGCATTGGAGAGGCCGGCGGCGAGGTGCTCGAAGACGTCGCGTTCCCGATCCGTGAGCTGCGCCAGCTCGGGCGTGGTGTGACCGGGGCGTGGCTTTGCCATGAACTGGCGGACTAGGCGGCGTGTCACCTCTGGCGCGAGGAGCTCGGTGCCTGCGGCGACGGATCGTACGGCGTGGACCAGGTCGCGGGCGGTGGTGGTCTTGAGGAGGAAGCCCGAGGCGCCGGCGTGGAAGGCGTCCCAGACGTTCTCGTCGTCTCCGTAGGTTGTCAGCACGATGACCCGTCCGCTCCAGCGCGGGTCCGAGCAGAGCCGGCGGGTGGCTTCGACGCCGTCCAGCCGTGGCATTCGGATATCCATCAGGACGACGTCCGGGGACAGGAGCAGGGTCTGCTCGAGGGCGCCGACGCCGTCCTCTGCTGTTGCGACCTCGCAGTCGGGTTGGGCATCCAGGATGGCCTGGAACCCCTCACGCACGAGCGCCTGGTCGTCGACGACGAGAACTCGGATCATGCCTGGACCACGCTTTCCAGCGGGAACCGGGCACATATGCGCCAGCCGTCATCTGCTGCTCGGGGTCCGGCTTCGAGAGTTCCGCCGTAGAGTCGGGCCCGCTCACTCATGCCGATGATCCCGAAGCCGTGGCGGTTCACGGTCGAGGATCCCGGTCCGTCGTCGGTGATCTCCACCTGCAGGGCGTCGGGGGTGTAGGTCAGGGTCACTTCGCATCGGCTCTGGCTGGCGTGTTTGCGCACGTTGGTCAGGGCTTCCTGCACGATCCGGTAGATCGAGAGCGCCAGTCCCCGCGGCAGCTCACGCGGTGTCCCCGTAACGGTCAGGCTCACGGGGCGACCCGCGGCCTGCTCGGCGGCGATGAGTTCGTGGACCTCGTCCAAGCCAGGTTGCGGGCGACGCCCGGCATGTTCGCCCGCGCGGGTCAGCGCCAACAGGTGGTGCATCTCCGCCATGGCGGCGGCGCCGGTGGCCTGGACCTCGTGCATGGCCTTGCGGGCCGCGTCGGGTGAGCGGTCGACCAGCTCGGCCGCGGCAGCCGCCTGGACGACCATCGCCGACAGGCCGTGGGAGACGATGTCATGCAGCTCGCGGGCGATCCGGTCGCGCTCCTCATCGGCTGCCTGCCGCGCGCGGGTCTCGGCGCTGGCGAGGGCCTCGGACTCCGCGGTCCGGCGTGCGCGCATCAGGACCCCGGCGATCCACGGAGTCGTGACGATCAGCAGGCCGAAGCCGAAGTCCGAGCCACCGGTGCCGGCGACCGCGATCGCCACCACGACCAGCATGACCCCGATCCCCAGACCGATCGCCGAGAGCCTTCGATCGAGGTGCGCTCCGACCGAGTAGGCGGCGAGCACGATGAACGGCATCGTCATCAGCTGAGCGTTGACGGGGACACCGAGGTAGGTCTGGGCGGCCAGCGCCACCAGGACCAGCACCAAAGACCCCGTCGGGTACAGGCGCCGCACCGCTACCGCGCCGGTCATGACCAGCAGGGACACCGTCGCGACCAACGCCTCTGCAGGCACGGTGAGCGCGATCTCGACCAAACCGGCCAGGCCGAGCACCCCCGCCAACAGCAGGTCATCACGACGTATGCTCCCCGTCGTCGGGGCAGGGCCGACCGCCCGAACGTCCTGCTCAGCCCCGACCCGCGCCATGTCCGCCAGCGTGCCAGACCCAGCCCGGTGGTGGCATCCACCCTGAAGCCAGCACCCTCCACCCGTGGATGGAACACGCCGATCGGCTTCTCGACCCTGGAGCCGCCAGGACTACCGCTAGGACTGACGCGCCGCCAAGGCGGCAGCAGATGGACTGATCGGGTCAGATCCGCTCAAGAAGGAGCCAGTTCCATGCTGCAGCAACCACACCTGATGCCGGACACCACTGCTATCGACACCCATACCGACACCGACGCCTCACGGACCCACCGCACGGTCACCGCAGCGGCACTGGCCGGCTCAGCCGTCCTCATCGGCATCGGCGGTCTGATCGCACCACCGAACGACGGACAGGCATCCGGCCTGTACGACGCGGCGACCTCCGCGCCCGGCCGCCTCACCGCCGAAGCCGTCATCCTCGTCATCTCCTCCATCCTGCTCGTCGTCGGCGTCATCGGCGCAGCCCGGGTCGTCCGCGGCCGCGGACGGCGGCTCGCCTGGGCCGCGGCCCTCTTCGGGGTCATGGGCGCCCTCGGCCACGTCGCCTACGCAACCTTCTCGCTGGTCACCATCCGCATCGTCGAACCGGCACCCAGCCGTGAAGCGGCACTACAGACCCTCGACAGCATCAACAGCGACGCCGCCATCGGACTGCTCGTGATGCCGCTCATCATCGCCTACGGCCTGTGCGTGCTCCTGCTCCCCATCGCCTACTACCGCCGCCGCCTCGTGGCGCGCTGGGTCGTCGCACTAGCCGGAGTCGCCTTCGCCCTCGAGATCATCGCCCCAGGAGACATCCTCGCCCTCGCCGCCCTCAAGTACGCAGCCGCAGCCACAGCCACCATCGCCATCTCCTGGCGGATCGCCCAGCTTTCCGCCACGGAGTGGCGCAACCCAGAAACCATCCCCCAAGCTTGAGCCCGAACACCAGGCCATGCGCGCCGAGCAACGCCGGATGCCACCCTGCCTCCTACCGCCGGGAGCGGACTCGGTGTGGGACCGAAGATCGGCGGTCCGGAGCGCTTCTCGGGAGAGTGTGTGGTGGACGGTGACTTAGCTTAGAAGGTTGGCTGAGTCGGCCGAATGCTGAACGATTTCGGGTGATCGTTGTTCGCTGGTGACAGAGTGCGTAGCGTGCAGCGCGTCACGCCGGCTTTCCCACACAGCGCGCGGATGTCATCTCGACGATGTTCACCGGCGCATTGTCGCGAATGACCACATGGAGCACGGACGTGAAGCGGACGCGCTGCTTGTCTGCATTGGCGCCGTTGAAGATGACGAGTTGGGTGAACACGTTGTCCGTCTCGGCGTCGGGGACGACGTTGGCTTGGTCCTGGTCGCGGAAGGTGCCGCTGAATCCGTCGCTGGTCTCGAACTGACCGGCGAACTTG
>JBAUUB010000333.1:0-7000 GCA_049582485.1 Dermatophilaceae bacterium | reverse complement strand
GTCGTGAACAGGTGCTCGACGACGTCCTCACCGCGCAGCGCCGCGCCCCGCACGCCCTTGCCGCCGCGCTTCTGCGAGCGGTATGCGTCGAGCCGGGTCCGCTTGGCATAGCCCCCGCGGGTGATGGTGACGACGACGTCCTCCTCCGGGATGAGGTCCTCGACCGACATGTCGCCGTCGAAGAGGTCGATCCGGGTGCGCCGCTCGTCGCCGTAGCGGTCGACGATCTCGCCGAGCTCCTCGGCGACGATGCTCCGCTGCCGCTCCGGCCTGGCCAGGATGTCCTGGTAGTCGCGGATCAGCGTCTCGATGCGGTCGTGCTCGTCGACGATCTTCTGCCGCTCCAGGGCCGCCAGCCGCCGCAGCTGCATGTTGAGGATGTGCGTCGCCTGGTCCTCGTCGACGCCGAGCAGCTCCATCAGTCCGGTGCGCGCCTCGTCGACGGTCGGGCTGCGCCGGATCAGCGCGATGACCTCGTCGAGCATGTCGAGGGCCTTGATCAGGCCGCGCAGCAGGTGGATCGCCTTCTCGGCCTCGTCCAGGCGGTACTGGGTACGCCGGACGACGACCTCGATCTGGTGGTCCACCCAGTACCGCACGAACGCGTCGATCGGCAGGGTCCGCGGCACCTCGTCGACGAGCGCCAGCATGTTGGCACCGAACGTCGTCTGCAGCTGGGTGTGCTTGTAGAGGTTGTTGAGCACGACCTTGGCCACCGCGTCGCGCCGCAGCACGATGACGAGCCGCTGGCCGGTGCGCCCGGAGGTCTCGTCGGTGATGTCGGCGATGCCGCTCACCCTGCCCTCCCGCACGAGCTGGGCGATCTTCTCCGCCAGCGAGTCCGGGTTGACCTGGTACGGCAGCTCGGTGACGACGAGGCAGGTGCGGCCCTTGATCTCCTCGATCGTCACGACCGCGCGCATGATGATCGAGCCGCGGCCCGTGCGGTACGCGTCCTCGATGCCGCGCCGGCCCATGATCAGCGCGCCGGTCGGGAAGTCCGGCCCCGAGATCCGCTCCATGACCGCCGTGAGCGTCTCCTCGCGGGAGGCCTCGGGGTTGGCGAGCACCCACTGCGCCGCCGACGCGACCTCGCGCAGGTTGTGCGGCGGGATCTGGGTGGCCATGCCGACGGCGATGCCGGAGCTGCCGTTGACGAGCAGGTTCGGGAAGCGTGCCGGCAGCACGGTCGGCTGCAGCGTCTTGCCGTCGTAGTTCGGGATGAAGTCGACGGTGTTCTCGTGGATGTCGCGCACGAGCTCGGTCGCGAGCTGGGCCATCCGGCACTCGGTGTACCGCGGTGCCGCCGCCCCGTCGTTGCCCGGGCTGCCGAAGTTGCCCTGGCCGTCGATGAGCGGGTAGCGCAGCGACCACGGCTGCACGAGCCGCACCATCGCGTCATAGATCGCGCTGTCGCCGTGCGGGTGGTACTTGCCCATGACATCACCGACGACGCGGGAGCACTTGTTGTAGCCGCGGTCGGGGCGGTAGCCGCCGTCGTACATCGCGTAGACGATCCGGCGGTGCACGGGCTTCAGACCGTCGCGCACGTCCGGCAGGGCACGCGAGACGATGACCGACATCGCGTACTCGATGTAGGACTGCTGCATCTCGGTGTTGAGGTCGATCGGCTCGATCCGGTCGCCCTCGCGCACCGGCACGACTGCGCCGAGGTCGTCGGTCACCTCCTCGACGTCGACGCCCTCCCCGTCGCCGCCGTCACCGAGGATGTCGTCCAGTCCGCCGGGGATGTCGTTGTCGTCAGCCATGAATCAGTCGGTCCTTCGTCCTGCAGTCTGTATGCGGTGGTTCAGATGTCGAGGAAGCGCACGTCGCGCGCGTTCTTCTGGATGAACGAACGACGCGACTCGACGTCCTCGCCCATGAGGATCGAGAACACCTGGTCGGCGGCGGCCGCGTCGTCGAGGGTGACCTGGAGCAGCACGCGCGTCTCGGGGTCCATCGTCGTCTCGCCGAGCTCGCCGAAGTTCATCTCGCCGAGGCCCTTGTAGCGCTGGACCGGGTTCTCCTTCGGCAGGCGCTTGCCGGCCGCGAGACCCGCGGAGTGCAGCCCGTCGCGCTCCCGGTCGGAGTAGGCGAACTCGTGCGGGGCGTTGGTCCAGCGCAGGCGGTACAGCGGCGGCTGCGCGAGATAGACGTAGCCGGCATCGATGAGCGGGCGCATGAACCGGAACAGCAGCGTGAGCAGCAGTGTCCGGATGTGCATGCCGTCGACGTCGGCGTCGGCCATCAGGATGATCTTGTGGTACCTCGCCCTGGTCAGGTCGAAGTCCTCGCCGATACCGGTGCCGAACGCCGAGATCAGCGCCTGGACCTCCTGGTTGGCCAGCACCTTGTCGATGCGGGCCTTCTCGACGTTGAGGATCTTGCCCCGGATCGGCAGGATCGCCTGGGTCTCCGGGTTGCGGGCCTGGGTGGCCGAGCCACCGGCGCTGTCGCCCTCGACGATGAACACCTCGGACAGCGCCGGGTCCTTGCTCGAGCAGTCCTTGAGCTTGCCGGGCAGGCCGCCGGACTCGAGCAGGCCCTTGCGACGCGTGCTGTCGCGGGCCCGGCGGGCGGCGATCCGCGCGGCGGCCGCCTGGATCGACTTGCGGATGACGTCCTTGGCCTGGTTCGGGTGCGCCTCGAGCCAGTGCCCGAACTCGTCGGTCATCGCCCGCTGGACGAAGCCCTTGACCTCGGAGTTGCCGAGCTTGGTCTTGGTCTGGCCCTCGAACTGCGGCTCGGCGAGCTTGACGGAGATGACGGCGGTCAGGCCCTCGCGGACGTCGTCGCCGGTGAGGTTCTCCTCCTTCTCCTTGAGCAGGTTGTTCTTGCGCGCGAAGTCGTTGACGAGCTTGGTCAGCGCCGCGCGGAAGCCCTCCTCGTGGGTGCCGCCCTCATGGGTGTTGATCGTGTTGGCGTAGGTGTGCACCGACTCGCTGTAGGCGCCGGTCCACTGCATCGCGATCTCGAGGGACAGGCTGCGCGCCTCGTCCTCGACCTCGAGGGCGATGACCTCGGGGTGCACCGGCTCGGCGCGCTTGGACGAGACGAGGTGGTTGACGTAGTCGACGAGCCCGCCGTCGTAGCGGTAGGACGCCGTGCGGGCCTTGACGACCTTCTTCTCGGTCGGGCTCTCAGGTGTCTCGGGGCGCTCGGCAGTGTCGTCGGCGGCCGCCTCGACCTCCTGGACGTCGGCGTCGATGTCGTCGAGGTCGACGTCGGTCTCGGCGCGGTCCTCGTTCGGAACGCGCTCGTCGGTGAGGTTGATGGTGAGGCCCTTGTTGAGGAAAGCCATCTGCTGGAAGCGCGAGCGGATCGTCTCGTAGTCGTAGTCGACCGACTCGAAGATGTCGGCGTCCGGCCAGAACGTGATCGTCGTGCCGGTCGCGTCGGTCTCCTCCATCTTGGTCAACGGCGTCGTGGGCAGGCCGTGGTCGAAGGACATCCGGAACGCGTGGCCCTTCTGGCGGACGCAGACGTCGAGCCGCGTCGACAGGGCGTTGACGACGGAGGAGCCGACGCCGTGCAGACCACCGGAGACCTTGTATCCGCCGCCGCCGAACTTGCCGCCCGCGTGCAGCTGGGTCAGGACGAGCTCGACCGCGCTGACCCCCTCGGTCGGGTGCATGTCGGTCGGGATGCCGCGGCCGTTGTCCTTGACCCGGACGCTGCCGTCCTCGCGCAGGGTGACGTCGATGGTGTCGGCGTATCCCGCGAGCGCCTCGTCGACCGAGTTGTCGACGATCTCCCAGACGAGGTGGTGCAGGCCGCGCTCGCCGGTGCTGCCGATGTACATACCCGGACGCTTGCGGACCGCCTCGAGACCCTCGAGGACCGTGATCGAGCCGGCGTCGTAGTCCGGCATAGCGGCCGGGTCGATGACGGGGTGCCCCACCTGCGGGTCGGGCGTGCTGTCGTCGGATGCGCTGTTGTCGGATGCGCCGGGCGCGGTCGTCGGCTGGTCAGCCACTCGCTCTCCTTCGTCGTGTCCCTCGCGTCGGTGAGGGGTATGCGCGGGTGCGTCGCGCATACTGTCCTGAGTCCCTGTGGTCACCTCATGCGAGGCGCCCAGGCCAGGGGGTCGCCGGGGGTGGCGACCCGTCGCAGCGCTGGGCGCGGAAACTCCCTCCATCTTACCTGTCCGCGAGGTCCGCGCATGCACGCAGACGGGCGTGAGGGCCGTTTTCCGTGGATAACCGGGTCGCACGTATGGGGGATCACGCGGATCGGGGGTTCAGCGGCTCTGCGCGCGGTTCTCGACGGGGGCGGTTCCCTTTCTCTCCCCAACCGGGAAAGGGCTCGTTCCCCACGGAAAGTTTGCGTGGTGAACGATCCGTTGGCGTGGTGAAGATCCGCCGTCGGGGCTGCCTGCGACCGCCCGCGACGGCTACGACTAGCCGCGCTTCCGGGCGGCGAAGGCGGCCTGCGCGGCCCTGGAGTGGAACAGCCGGCCGGACAGCCGCGCCATCGCGTCGCCGTCGGCGTCGAGGGCCGCGAGCAGGTCGCGAGCAAGGATCGCCTTGGCCTCGACGAGCCCCTGCCGGACCGCCGCGCGCAGGTCGTCGAGGACCTCCTCGACCCGGTGGGAGACCTGCTCGCCGGACGTGATGTGGGTGACGAGGCCGGCGTCGCGGGCCTCCTCGGCGGTGAACGTCCGGCCGGTCAGCGACCAGTCGGCCAGGGTGCGCGCGGCGACACGCTCCTTGAGCGGGATCGCGATGATCGCCGCGGCGAGACCGAGCCGCACCTCGGTGAGCGCAAAGGACACCTCCCGGGAGCAGACGACGATGTCCGCACTCGCCACGAGACCGATGCCGCCGGCGCGAACCGGGCCGTCGAGACGCACGACCACCGGGACCGGGCAGGCGGCCATCGTGCGCTGCAGCGCGATGATGCTCCGCGCCCCCTCGACCATGTCGACGGTCTGGGCCTCCTTGAGGTCGGCGCCCGCACAGAACACCGGATGCGAGGAGCGGATGAGCACGCCGTGCAGCGACTCGTCGGCGCTCGCGGCCTCGAGCTCGGCGGACAGGGCCGTGACCATCGCCCGGGACAGCGCGTTGCGGTTGGCCGGCGAGTTGAGCGTCAGGACGGCGATCCGGTCGACCGTCTCACGCAGGACGACGGGCTCATCCTGGTGTTCGGTCCGGGCGCTCGATGCTGTCGGGGGTCTCGACGCGTCATCCGGTGCCATGGACGCCATTGTGGCGCACTCGCCCCGGTGACCGTCGGCCGAAGGTGCGCGAATTGCGCGAGGTGCGTAGCGCATACGACCCCATCGGCAGTACCGTCGAGACGACGCACGCCCGCCTCGTGGAGGAGGACCCGATGGGCCGCAAACTGCCGATCATCTATGTCCGGGGATACGGCGGGGGGCAGTCGGGCATCGACGCGCTCGTCGAGGACCCGTTCTACGGGTTCAACGCCGGCTCGACCCATGTGCGGGTGGGCGCGCGGGGTGAGCCGAGCTTCTACCAGTTCGAGAGTCCGCTGCTGCGGCTGATGCTCGACCACGACTACGACCTCGAGGTCAACGGCGGGCAGCTCGCGTGGCTGCGGGCGCAGAAGGACGGCAAGGTCGCCGAGGCGACCATCTGGATCCACCGGTTCTACGACGAGGCCGCGTCGACGTTCGGCAAGGCGCCGCAGGAGTACCGGCTCGAGCGCGCGGCCGAGAACCTCCTGGAGCTCGTCGAGCTCGTGCGCCGCAAGACCGGAGCCCCGCGGGTGTACCTGGTCGCGCACTCGATGGGCGGGCTCGTCTGCCGCAGCATGATCCAGAAGGTGATCCCCGACCAGGGCGGCAAGGCCACCGACTACGTCGACCGGCTCTTCACCTATGCCACGCCGCACGGCGGGATCGAGTTCGACGTGGGCTTCGGGCTGTTCGAGAAGCTGCGGGACCGCTTCGGCATCAACGGCGCCGACATCTTCGGCCCGGAGCGGATGTGGGAGTACCTCAACCCGAGCGCGACCCGCAGGCGCCGGCCGAAGAACTGGGACTCGCGCGCGATCCCGGCCACCGCGTTCCCGATCGAGCGGGTGTTCACCCTGGTCGGGACCAACCCCGAGGACTACGACGTCGCGCTGGGGCTGTCGTCGAAGGCCGTCGGGGTCAAGAGCGACGGGCTGGTCCAGATCGAGAACGCGTATGTGCCGGGCGCCAAGTTCGCGTACGTGCACCGGGCGCACTCCGGGCGCTACGGGATCGTCAACTCGGAGGAGGGCTACCAGAACCTGCGGAGGTTCCTGCTCGGCGACCTCGAGGTGACGGCGGACCTGGTCGGCCTGCGGATCCCACCCGAGCAGGGGGCGGATGCGCGCGACCTCGTCTGGCAGGCCGAGGTCGAGCTCGCCGTGCGCGGGCTACCGATCCTCATGCACCAGCAGGTCGCCGAGCACCACTGCCCGGTCATCCTCAACCTGCCGGCGGATGCCGCGGACCGGCCGCAGCCGCTGGTGACGACCTTCCTCATCGCCGACCCGACCGTGCGGCCGGACAACGCCGAGACCGCTCGGTACACCCTGCACCTCAAGCTGTTCGCGGTGCGGCAGAAGCGCGGCATCTTCGACTTCCGCGACCACCTCGAGCAGACGGCCGACTTCGACGACTGGCTCGTCGTCGACATCGGCGCCGTGAACGGGGAGCTCGCCGCCTGGGCGGCGTGGGTCTCCGAACTCGACGTGACGCTGCGCGACTACATCCCGTCCGGGCCGCCGCTCGTCGACGACGACGCGACGCCGCGTCGGTGGGTCAAGCGCTTCCCGCTGCCGGAGGGGGCACGGCGGCTGTTCGGTGCCGACGCCGCGCTGCGGCTGACGGTGCGGGACCGGGAGGGACAGGCGGCTGAGGAGCTGAGCCAGCCGGGCTGAGGCGGTGCTGGCTCGATGCACGCGGTGCTGGTGCGCGGTGGGCCACCGCTGGCGGGTCGGCGCCGGCGGCGGCCGAACATGAGTCGAGAGTGCACAACACGCCGGGTGCGCTCTCTCA
>JBAUUB010000332.1:0-4562 GCA_049582485.1 Dermatophilaceae bacterium | reverse complement strand
TCGGCGCTTTCGACGAACCGTCCGCCGTACATCACAGCCATCCGGTGGGACAGCTCGATCATGAGTGACATGTCGTGCGTGATGAATAGGATCGAGAAGCCGAGTTCTCGTTGGAGATCGCGGATCTGCGCCATGATCTCTTGCTGCACGACCACGTCGAGCGCCGTTGTCGGCTCATCCATGATCAGCAGGGTCGGATGGAGAGCAACCGCCATCGCGATGACGACACGCTGGCGCATGCCACCGGAGAGCTGGTGGGGGTAGCCCTTGAGCCTGCCGGGATCGATCTGGACGAGGTCGAGCAGGTCCGCTGCCTGTGCAAGGGCCCGCTTCTTGCTCACTCTCTCGTGCGTGGTGAAGATGTCGACGATCTGGTCGCCGATAGTCATGACGGGGTTGAGGGAGTTCATGGCGGACTGGAAGACCATCGAGACCTCACGCCACCGGAAGCGGCGCAGCTCCTCGGGTGACATGGCGAGGACGTCCCGTCCTTTGAAGCGGATGGAGCCGCCAGTGATGACGGCGGGATCGCGCAACAGGCGCATGATGGCGTTGGCGGCTGTGCTCTTTCCGCAGCCGGACTCCCCGGCGAGGCCGAAGACCTCGCCTGGGGCGATGCTGAAGGACACCCGGTCCACTGCCCGGACGGTGCGCTTCTCCCCCTGGTATTCCACGCTCAGGTCCGTAACCTCGAGCACGTTCTGGGATGGGGAGTCGGTGGTCATGGTCATCGTGCAACCTCTGTTCCCGTTCCTGCCTTGCGCCGCCGCCCGGTCCGCAGCCGAGGGTTGCTGATCTCGTCGACGCCGTAGTTGATGAGGGCGAGTGCGAACGCGACGAGGGCGATCGCAGCGCCTGAGGGCACGAATGCCCACCAGTAGCCGGACATGAGCGCTCCGTCGTTGCTTGCCCAGTACAGGTTGGTGCCCCAGCTGACGACGCTGGGATCTCCGAGCCCGAGGAACTCCAGTCCTGCCTGGGCGCCGATTCCGAAGATCACGGTACCGAGCAGCGTGATCATCACAATCGAGGCCATGTTGGGCAGGATCTCGCGCAGCATGATCCGCGTGGGCTTCTCTCCAGTGACGATGGCTGCTGCCACGAAGTCCTTGCCGCGGATGGACAGCGCCTGGGATCGCAGCACCCTGGCTGCGCCCGCCCAGCCTGTGATGGTCAGGACCAGGATGACGGTCCCGAGGCCCGGGGGCAGGAACGCTGCGAGGATGACCAGGAGGGGCAGGCCAGGCAGCAGCAGGAAGACGTTTGTGAGGAGGGAGAGGGAGTTGTCTGTGACCCGTCCGTAGAACGCCGATGTGAGGCCCACCAGAACGCCTATCGCTGTGGCTGCGATACCGACGACGAAGCCGACGAACAGGGAGCTGCGGGCGCCCGTCAGCGTGAGTGCAAGGACGTCCTGCCCCTTCGGCGTGGTGCCGAAGGGATGCTCACCCGAGGGGGCCTGGGCGCCGAGCGAGGTGATCAGGGAGGGATCTCCCGGTGTGATCACGGGCGCAAGCAGCGCCAGGAGGATGAAAGTGGCAAGGATGATCAGGCCTGTGAGAGCTTTCCTGTTGCGCAGCAGACTGTGGACAAGGCCCTCTCGGCGGGGTGGACGACGTGGTGATGCCGTCGCGGGTGGAGCCTTCTCAGGTAGGGCGGCTTTCAGAACGACAATCTCGCCGGGGTCGGTAGCAGACACGGTGAACTCCTTCGGTTCAGGACACCCGCACGCGCGGGTCGAGTCGGACGTAGGCGATGTCCACGATGAAGTTCGCCACCAGTACGGCCGCGGTGATCGTGAGGAAGATTCCCTGCATCAGCGGGTAGTCGAGAGCAGTGACGGCCGCGAGCAGCTGGTATCCCAAGCCGGGGTAGGCGAAGACGACCTCGGTTAGCAGCGCGCCGCCGACGACGAACCCGATCGCCATCCCGAAGTTGGTCACTGCGGGAAGTGTCGCGTTGCGGGCCGCATACCCCAGCATGATCCGGTTGGACCTGAGGCCTTTGGCCTCGGCCATCACGATGTAGTCCTCGGCCGTGGTGGTGATCATCGTGTTGCGCATCGCGAGCATCCACCCCCCGAGGGAGACCAGGACGATCGTCGACACCGGCAGGACGAGGTGCATGGCCACGTCGGAGATGAACTCGGGCGTCAGTGCCGGCACGCTGCCGGCGGTGTAGGCGTGACGCAGGGGGAACCAGCCGAGCACGACGCCGAACAGGTATAGGGCTCCCATCGCCAGCCAGAAGTAGGGGAACGAGCCGATGAACACGAGGCTCGGAGGAACGACCGAGTCAAGGACCCCGCCACGACGCCAGGCGGCCAGGATTCCGAGCAGGTTACCGAGGAGGACCGCAATGAGCAGCGCCGTGCCTCCGAGCAGAATGGTCCAGCCGACCTGGCTCGCGATCACCTCGGAGACGGGGGTGGGAAAGCGTGAGATGGAGACCCCCATGTCGCCCGTGAAGATGCTCTGCCAGTACCCGATGTACTGCTGCCAGATGGGGCTGTCATCGAGTCCGAAGAGGGACTCCATCTGCTCTACCTGCTCCGGCGTCATCCGGCCCTGGGACTGGCTCATCATCCGTGAGATCGGGTCCCCCGGCATCAGGCGGGGCAGGAGGAAGTTGAGGGTCACCGAGACCCAGAAGGCCACAAGGTAGAAGCCCAAACGTCGTATGACGAACTGCATCGCTCACTCCTTTGTGAGGTCTGGGTCGGCGGCGCTCCGGGATGGTGCGCCGCCGGCCGGTGGGTCACTCGCTGACGACTGGCTCCAGGGAGGTGAGCACGAGGACAGCGGTGGCCGACCGCACCGACAGAGGTGCGTAGGGGTTCTCTTCGTTCGGGAAGCCGGTGAACCGGGTGGTGTTGTAGGCACCCCAGCGCGGGCCTGGGAAGAGCGGGACGATGGGGGCATTCTCGGCGAAGACCGCCTGCAGCTCGTCCACAGCCGCCGCCTGCTCCGCCTCATCCGCCGTCGCGGCGAACGCATCCAGCACGTCGTCAGCGGCCGGAAGCCCGAATCGGTGGTAGTTCTGGAAGGTCTGCTCACCGACAGGCAAGACCGTCTCGGTGGACATTGCGCCGCGATAGAACTGATAGGGCGTGGGCGCGTTGTTGCTCCAGACGATGCCCGAGTCGAAGCTGCCGTCTTCGTACGCTGCCACGACAGCGGACCAGTCGGGGGAGTCCACGGTGGCAGTCACGCCTATCTCGGCGAGGTTCTGGGAGATGATGTTGGCAACCGAGAGCCAGTCGGAGGACGCCGAGCCCACGGAGATGTCAAAGGCGAACGGACTGCCATCCGGCAGGGTGCGGGTGCCATCGGTGCCGCGCGGGTACCCTGCCTCATCCAGCATCGTGTTCGCTCCCTCGACATCGAGGCTCGTCCACTCGCACCCCTGGACCACCTCAGCACTGCGCCACGTCTCATACGAGTCCGAGAGTCCCGTGCAGTCAGCGGGGTGGGTGTAGCCCTGCATCGCGACCGAGGTGACCGCTTCACGGTCGATGGCCATGCTGATCGCCTTGCGGACGGCTACGTCATCGAAGGGTGGCTTGGTGGTGTTCAGCTGGAGGTTGATCATTGCGTCGACGGCCGGGAACCAGTAGTCGCGGTGCTCTGGATCCTTGGCGACGAAGGTGTTCTCGATGTCCGGGATGAACTGGTCCGCCCAGTCCGTCTCGCCGTTGGTCGTCGCGAGGTTGGCGGGGTCGTTGCCGGCGAAGGCGAGCAGCTGGATGCCCTCGATCTTCTGCCCGTCCTCCTGCCAGTAGTTCGGATTGCGGAGCAACTGGTAGGACTGGGTCTGGAAGTTCGTCACCTCCGTGTAGGGACCGGTCCCGACGGGGTCCGGGTTGGTCTCATTGGCCGGGTCTTCGATGCTCTCCCAGACGTGCTTCGGAATGACCACCTGTTGGCCGATCTCGTACAGACCTGGGGAGAAGGGCGTGTTGTACGTAAAGGTCACGACCGACCCGTCGGCGGTGACCGAGTCGAGGTACTCGAAGCCACCGAGAAGCTCCTTCTGCAGCTCGAAACTGAAGACGACGTCCTCACCGGTCAGGGGCTCGCCGTCAGACCATTGGACACCCTCACGCAACGTGAAGATCACGCCGGTACCGTCCTCGGCGGAGGACCACTCCTCGGCGAGCCACGGTGTCGTGACACCGTCCACAGGGTTGAAGACGAACAGCGGCTCGTAGATCGCCTGCTGAGTCATCGGCATCGAGTTCGGCGAGAACGGATTGAAGTTCGCCGAGAAGGTGGCCTTGTCCTCACGCGGGATGGTCAGGAGCTGGCTGCCATCCAATCCCGAGGCGGCCCCTCCCTCGTCCGCTGCCCCGGCACAGCCTGTCAGGGCGAGCCCGCCGGCCAATGCAAGGGCCGCTAGCGCCCTCGCCTTTGTCTTGAATCGTGGAAGTGTCATTGCGTGGAGTCCCTCTCTGATGCCGCTGCCAGATCTGATGTTGGGTTTGCTCGCCAGCCCTGCCAAGGGGCCGCACGACCGGGTCGTCGGCACGGGGAATCACATGCGTTCGCCATGCCCGGCAATGC
>JBAUUB010000331.1:0-4768 GCA_049582485.1 Dermatophilaceae bacterium | reverse complement strand
GCCGATCTCCTCGGCCATCGAGCGGCCTTCGTCGACTCTGAGGAAGGTGACGACTTCGTCGGGTTGGCCGCCAGGGAGCCGATGTTGCGGAGCGACCGAGTCTGCGGCGCGTGCTCGGCTACCAGGCAAGCAGTCCGAGTCCGATGACCACCAGCGTGGCCGCCAGTAGCGCGATGACGGCCACCTGCCTGTGACTTGCGTGTGCGTGCTTGAGTGCGATGGCGAGTGGGCCGATGGGCTTGATGGACATGCCTGCTCCTTGAGGATCGATGGACAACACTGAGCGCAGGGCGCCGAACGCCACGCCGGCCGGGGCGATATCCGCCTCTGCTGCGCCGTCCAGATCGGCGAGCCATTGTTCGCGGTAGCGCGCCCGGCTCTGGGCCCCGAGAAGTAGCGACGCCACAACGACCACCAGCCGCCAGACCCGCTTCATGCCAGGCGCCCCTCTGCTTGGGGATCGGGCCGTTTGCCCGAGGCTTGCCGAGCGTCGCGTTCGACGAGCAGCTCGACAGCAGCTGCCGCACCCTCGGCGGTGAACTCATAGAGGCGACGGCGCGGTCCCGGCCGTGCCTTGTCGTCCTCCCACTCGGATCTGATCCATCCGGCTCGTTCCAGCCGCTCGAGAATGGGGTAGACCGTGCCAGGCGCGCGTCCGGACTCTTTGATCACCTGCAAACCCCAGATCTGGGGCCCGCCGGCACGCAGCGCTCGAAGCACATCAACGGTGGCGATTGTGACGCGGGACAACGACTCCATCCCCTTATTCTATCTATATCGAGATAGCCTGCAAGTGAAGCACGTCGCAAGTCAGCTTCCGCCGGAAGGACGCGCGGTGTCTGGCTACGGGGAGGATCGCTCCCAGTGCACGGGCGCGGTTCGATAGGCGCTGCTCGTCAGCGTTCCCTGAAGAGTTGAGTGCGCGACGAGGCGAGAATGCGCGGTCCCGGGAAAGGATGATGGGCGAGCGGGGCGCGGTGGAGCTGTCGACGGCGCTCGAAAAGTGGACAGGAGCCGGACCAGCGTGGGCATGCTGGAGCGGCCAATTCGGGTATGGCTCATCGGCCTCGGTGTCGGCTCGCTCTCCTTGTGACTTCGATTGGGCTGCTGCGGGCCCCGCCGGGTTTTACCTACGCGTCTCCGACGCCCTTGCTGCTCGACAACGCGAAGCCGTCGCAATCAGCAGAGCCTGATCGCGAGGTCCTACGCGGGGGGCGCAGTCAGTCGCCCCCGCAAGGACTGGCCCAAGGAGGAGCCCACCAGCAGGCCCAGAGAGATCGCAATGGCGACCCCGAGCACGCCTAGGACGACGTCGGTGGCCGACTCGCGACCCGCCGCGAGCTCGGTCACGCCCACCAGGCCCAGGCTCCCAGGCACGAGCAACCAGAACGCCGGCAGGAAGAGCACGAGACGAGCCAGTTGTGGGCGTCGGAGCTCTACCACGCTGGCCCCGAGGCTGGCCGTGATCGCTCCGAGGAACCCCCCCAGGGCGATCGAGCCGAGCTGCTGCCCGGCGACCTGCGCGCCGAAAGCCATGCTCAGCACGAGCAACACCCAACCCTGCATCCGCAGTGGCACTCCCTCCATCAGACAGATGCTCAACCCGATGAGCAGCAGACCGACCGGAGCACCGACCCAGCCGATCTCGTCCACCCGAAGGTTGGCCAGCGCCGAGGACGGCACTCGCAGCAATGCGGTGGCAATCAGCAGTCCCAGCGCGAACAACCCCAGTTGCACCAGACCGTAGGTGAGCCTGGCCGACCCCGCCTGCATGTGCCCGGCGGCGAGCTCGGACATGCCGTTGACGACAAGCGCTCCGGGAAGCAGAACCGCCAGTGGCGCCAGGACGGTGCGCAACGGACCCTCGAGCAGTCCCGCGTTGGCGGCCCCGAAGACAGCCATGGATACTACGAACGCGGCGACGGTCGGCAGCAGCGCCTGCACCACCTGGTACCGCTCCGCCAGCTGAACGAGCATGAACACGATGACTGCCCCGACCGCTGCCGCGGCCACGTTGGCCCAGCCGGGTTGCAGGATGAGCGCAATCCCGACGGCGAGCACGGGCCAGGCCAGGGCGATCAACCACAGCGGATGCCGAACCGGGCGACGCGCCACCGCCGCGAGCTGTTCGCGAGCGGCGCCAGGCGCGAGCTCCCCCCGTAACACCTGATAGCGGATCCGACGAACACTCGCGGACTGGTGCAAGCGCAACCCGGGGGGAGCGGACCGATGCGTTGCGGGACCGCCCTCTGTCAGGGTGACGACCAGACCCGTGGGACCGACTGCTGTCTGGACGTCGGGGTAGCCGAGCTGGACACCCACCTCGGCCAGTTCCTCCTCGATCTCCTGGACCGGCTGTCCGGTCGCGATCATCGCTGTGCCGAGGTGAGCCAGCAGGGCGCGGATCTCGGCTCTGTGGTCCTCGTCAGCGGCACCGGGTGCGGGAATCACGGCTCAGTGCACGTCGACGAGCGTGGGTGGGGTGAGGTCGCGGATCCGGGGATAACGAGGGCTGACCGTCGACATCGGACGCTTTTCCCGCGAGTTGTCGGATGGGCGCCCTCCAGCCCGGTCCTCACGGCTGTCCGCTGCGAGTTGTCATGATCGTCATCATGCCAAGGCAGACGGCCAGCCGGTATCAACACGCACGAGGGGGGCGGGACGCACTCACCACCGCGGATGGCTAGGCAGCTGTAGGACACCGACACGTGGCCGTCTTCGGCGTCGAACAGATTCCTGGCGTCAACCACCACCGCGGGCGAGCGAACCCGCGCGCATCCGCCGTCTCGTCGATCTCGATGACCCTCACCACGAACGTCGAAGCGGAGAGCCCGATGTCATTCCGCGGTTCACAACAACCCCGACGCGTGCTCGGCGCCAGGGCACTCTGGAATCACAAGAAGCTCAACGTCCAACCGGTCGGCCGTCCGTTCGCCTCCCCGGCCGCGTTCAGTTTCGCTGTCCTTGCCGGATCCTCAAGCCGGCCATGACGCCGAGGAGAAGGACGACGAGCGCGCCACCCCATGCAGGCGCTTGGCTGCAGGGAACCTCGTACCCACCGGTCGCCCAGCAGACAGGAGGCTGAGTGTCGACGCCGGAGGTAGGCAATAGAACCAGCACAACGAGCATCGACAGCCCGATGGCAGTCAGCACCGCGACCGTCGGAGATCTGACGATGCGCATGGCTCTACTCTCGCAGGCGCGGTTGCGCAGCACCGATTGCCGCGGCCAACGACGGTCGACGTGCGGCGGTTCGACGCTGGCTTCGAGCCCCCTGCTGAGTTGCGCCCGGCTCCCGGCGTTGTGACGCAACTGCCAGCGTGCCGGATCCGGGCTGGTGCAGGTGACAGCGTTCTGCCTGTCTGTGGCACTGAACGTTGATGCGGCAGCCGCACGGATGCGGTCACTCGTACGGGGCGCCGGGTCGTGCTGCAGCTCGCTGCTGTTCCAACCGGAACATCGGGGTCCGCCGCCTCTGGCTACTCGAGCCCGCGCCCGGCGGTGTGCGCGGGGCAGAGGGGCGACTCATCCAGGACGGGCGAGCTGGATGCGGCTAGCGGTCGATAGCGTGTTCCTGGTAGGAGAAGGTTCACCGGCCCACGTCCGACCCCGCGCGTGCAACCGGCTCAGTTATGGCTCGGCCGACGCCTTGTGTGGTTCGGGCCTCATGGCGACGAAGCGAACACGGAGGGTACTGGCGATGATCAGAATCATGGATGGCATGCCGGCGGGGGTCCTCGGTCTCCAGGCGATCGACGACGTGGAGAAGGAGGACTATCGCAACGTCGTGGTGCCTGCAGTCGAGGCTGCTCTGGCCGACCACGGAAAGGTACGTCTCGTCTACGTCCTTGGTCCCGAGTTCGACGAGTACGAGGAAGACGCCGTCTGGGAGGACCTTAAGCTCGGTGTCCGTCATCCCGCGTCCTTTGAGCGCATCGCGATCGTGACCGATGCGCGGTGGGCAGGAGCAATGGTCAGAATCTTCAGCGTCTTGTGGCCGGGACAGGCGCGCGCGTTTCCACTTGCCGAACTCGAGACCGCGAAGCGTTGGGCGGCTGAGGATGGAACCTGACACGGACACCGCGGCTGCGGCACAGACCGACGGTCGAGCATAGACTCCGCCGTTGATTGACCTCTGACCTAGGAACTCAAGACGCTCGGGCCCCAGCCAGCGCCGGGGGAGTGGCGCGCCGGGTTCACACCCCCAACCGTTGGTCAACCGCCTTCGCCCAATCCTGGCGCTACGACCACCCCCGAGCGCGCCCGGTACCCGGCGCTACGACGCATGGCGTTGTTGTGCCGGCTGGGGATCATTGCCGGCGAAGGGGACGCGAGGCGACTTGCGTTGATCGATGATCCGATCATCGCCCCCTCCGCGCTCAAGCACGGAGTGGACAAAGACCAGATTCTCCACGCCTACCGCAACCCCCTCCGCATCTGGGACCTCGGCGACGGGTTCACCATGATCCTCGGCCCCACCCAGGCGCGGTCGTCCTCGAGGTCGGCTACGTCGAGGGCGAACACGCCACGTCATCGTGCACGCGATGCTCGCCCGAGAGAAGTTCCTGCGGTGATGACCATGCCACGAACAGTCGAAGAGATCCTCGCCCACGCCGACGAGCTGGCCGAGAAGTTCGAGAAGTACGACCCCAAGCCGGGGACGAGCTCGACCCCGGCGCCGTCGCACTCCTGCGCGCCGCGGTGGCCGAACGATCCGAGGCCGAACGGCACCTCCTCGACGCCGTCCGCGCCGCCCGCGCAGCCGGCC
>JBAUUB010000330.1:0-19676 GCA_049582485.1 Dermatophilaceae bacterium | reverse complement strand
GACCACTCCCTGCGCGATGCCGTTGTCGATCGCGTGCTGCACCACCGCATCCGCGACGGGCTCGGCGCGTCCCCACTGCGTGGCGACATGCTCGCACTGTCGTGGCCGGACCCAGAACGCCGAGGCTGAGGCGCTGCGATCCGGCGGGCGGAGGAGAGCCGGGCGCTTCAGAGGGGTGTTCCAGACCGTGACACCGTGCGCAAGCAGTGCCGTCGCTCCCGTCATTGTGGTGTCGTCATACAGCAGCGACGCGCCGTAGGCGACGTGCAGGTGCCACGCGGTTGGCGAGGTGTCCACGAGGGCGGGAACCGCATACAGACCGCGACAGACGCGGATCAGACTGCCGGACTTCACCAATCGGGTGAGCGCGAGCCTGTTGAGACCCAGTCGATACGCCGTCGCCGTCGTCAACAGTCCACGGTCGGCCTGGGCGGCATCGACAACCATGGCATCGAGGCCCGTCGACCGGGACAGGTTCGGCTCTTGGTCGAGGGAATCCGTCTGCAGCGGCGCCATGTCAGCGAGCATCACGCGGGTGGGACAACCACGCATCCCAGCGCGGGTCCGTTGGGGACGACACGCCCGAGTCGCGGCGTCGTGGTGACGGCACGCTCCCCGTACTTCACCACGCAAACGCATCGTTGCGCCCCCGAAGTTGGCGTGCTCAACGATGCCTTTCCCGGATGGGGAGAGAAAGGGGAGGCTGCGACGGTCGACGTGGGTCAGCGCTGGCGGGCGATGAGCTCACCGATCTCGGCACGCGGCCCGGTGTAGAACGGGATCTCCTCACGCACGTGCAGCCGGGCCCGGGAGGCCCGCAGTTCGCGCATGAGGTCGACGATCCGGTGCAGCTCGTCGGCCTCGAACGCGAGGATCCACTCGTAGTCGCCGAGCGCGAAGGACGCGATCGTGTTGGCCCGCACGTCGGGATAGTCGCGCGCCATCTGCCCGTGCTCGCGCAGCATGTCGCGCCGCTCGGCGTCGTCGAGGACGTACCAGTCGTAGGACCGGACGAAGGGGTAGACGCAGACGTAGTTGCGGGCCTCCTCGTCGGCCATGAACGCCGGGATGTGGCTCTTGTTGAACTCGGCGGGACGGTGCAGCGCGGCGTTGGACCACACCGGCACCAGGTGCGCGCCGAACGACGTGCGCAACAGCCGGTGGTAGGCGTCCTGGAGCGCCTCGATCGTCTCCGCGTGCCACCACACCATCAGGTCGGCATCGGCGCGCAGACCGGCGACGTCGTACCAGCCGCGGATGACCACCCCCGCGTCGGCCAACTCGGAGCAGAGCGCCTCGACCTCGGCGACCATCGCGCTGCGGTCCGGCGACCCCAGCGGCGTGCTCACCTCGAACACCGACCACATCGCGTAGCGGATCGTGTCGTTGATCTCGCGCATCCTCGACGGGCTGGGTTTGGCGGGGGCGGGGCGCTCGCTCATCAGAGACCTTTCGACGACATCAGCCGGTCCGCGGCGGCGCGCGCCGACGCGATGACCGCGGGTATTCCGACTCCACCGTATGTGGCTCCACAGACTTCGAGACCGGGCACCCCCGCGATGTCCTCGGCGACACGCGCCATCGCGTCGAGATGACCGACGGCGTACTGCGGCAGCCCTCCGCCCCAGCGCTGCACGTGCCGGTCGACGACCCGCGGGAGCGGGAACCCGACCGCCTCCCCGACCTCGCGCACGGCGGTCCCGACGAGCTCGTCGTCGGACTGCTGCAGGACGGCGACCTCGCCGGCCCGGCCGAAGGAGGCGCGCACGAACACCACGTCGTCGCTCAACCCGTCCACCCACGCCCACTTGCTCGAGCTGAAGGTGCTCGCCTTGATCGCGCGCGCCTCGGTCGAGGGGACGAGGAAGCCGGAGCCGGGCAGCGCATACCCCTGCCGGTCGAGCTCGCGACGGTCGAGTGCGAGCGTGACGAGCGCGACGGAGGCGACCTCGACCTCGCCGAGCACGCGGGCGGCGGTCGGCGCGGCGCCGGAGAGGAGACGGGCAGCGGCGGGAGCGGGCACGGCGAGCACGACCGCGTCCGCGTCGATTCCGTATGCGGTGGGAACCGGACCGCACGTGAGGCGCCAGCCGGTCTCGGTGCGGGTCAGCTCGCGCACCATGACGCCGGTGTCGACGCGGACCCCGCGCTCGACGAGCACGTCGCGCAGGTGCTCGGCGAGCCGGCCGACTCCCCCGACGATCCCGCAGAAGGCACTCGTCGTCTGGCGGGTCCCGGCCCGCGCCGCTGCGGCGGCGGCCGCCGCGTCGAGCATGCTCTCGCCGCGCTGGGCGGCCGCGAAGAGTGCTGGGACCGCGGCGGCCATGGACAGGCTCCGGGCCTGGGCCGCGTAGACCCCGCCCAGCAGAGGCTCGACGAGCCGGTCGACGACCGCGTCCCCGAGCCGGGCCGCCAGGTACTGACCGACCGCGACATCCATGTCGAGGGTCCCGGGCCATGGCCGCTCCTGCCGCAGCCGGTCGACCTCGGCTCCGGTGAGCAGGCCCCGGGTGGACTCCGGGTCGGACGGCACGCCCATCAGGGTCCCGGCCGGCAGCGGCCACAGCCGTCCCCCGGACCAGATGGACGCACGTGTCGTCGCCGGTGCGGTGAGTGCGTCACCGAGCCCGACCTCGCGGATCAGGTCCGGCGCCTCGGGACGCACGGCGAGCATCGACTCGGCACCGACGTCGATGAGGTGACCGGCGACGTCGGCGCGAGCGAGCTTGCCCCCGACCCGCTCCGAACCCTCGAGGATCACGACGTCCGCGGGATCGCCGCCGGCGGTGACGAGCCGCCAGGCGGCGGTGAGTCCGGCGATGCCGGCGCCGACGATCACGGTGGCCATGAGGACCACTCTCGCCCTGTCACCGAACCGTGACCAAATCGTCGGGAGCCGTGGGTGGCGCAGGCGACGTCCCACCGATGACGTCTCACCGACGTCCACCGGAGAGGATCCTTCCTCCCGTCTGCACGACGAAGCCAACACCGCGAAGAAGGGGTCTCGCCATGAGCATGGCCAGGATCGTCGCCGTCACCGCCGCCGTGGCGGCCCTGCTCACGGGGTGCTCCGCCTCGACGATGTCGGACAGCGGAGGAGACTCGGCCGAGCCCGGCGTGGCGGTGTTCTCCGGCGAGTCGGATGACGGTGGCGTGGCGGCGGAGGACTCCGCTCGCACGGCCGTGGATCCCATCTCACCGCCGGGCGTCGCCGGCGACCCGCAGTACCAGGTCCGGGAGGCGAGCCTCGGCATCAAGGTCGACTCCATCAGTGACGCTGCCGCTCGCGTGCGTCAGATCGCCTCGGACGCAGGCGGTTCCGTGACGAGCGAGCAGTTCGGTGACGTGCTGTACGGTCCTGCGGACTCCGCGATCGACCGGTACGGCACGATGACCATCAGCGTCCCGAGTGAGCAGCTCGACGCGGCGCTCGACCAGCTGAGCGGCCTGGGCGAGGTGCGGACCCGGTCGAGCAACGCCTACGACGTGGAGGACGAGTACGTCGACGTCGAGGCCAGGATCGCGACCCTCGAGGCGAGCATTGCCCGGATGCGCGACTTGATGGAGCAGACCGAGGACGTCGAGCAGATCGTCTCCCTCGAGACCTCGCTGAGCGCGCGCCAGGCCGACCTCGACTCCCTCCAGGCACGGCTCAACTCGTTGCAGAGCCGGATCGCGATGTCCCCGGTGTTCATCACCCTCACCACGACCGACGACCTCGGTGAGCCGGACGACGGGATCATCGGGGCGCTCAAGGACGCGTGGGACGCCTTCACGCGCTCCGCCGCTCTGCTCATCACCACGGTCGGGGCGCTACTCCCCTGGCTTCTCCTCGGTGGTCTCGCCGCGTGGCTCCTCGTCGTGCTGGTGCGGCGCATCCGCCGCCGTCAGCGCCCGGGCGCTGTCCCGACGGCCGGACCGTCGGCCGCTGCGGCGGACGGCCACGCGGCATCCGTCCCCGCCTCGGACACCGAGAGCCGGCCGAGTCCAGCGGACCCCAACCACGGGAAGGCCCCCTGACCCCCGGCCCGACACACGTCAGGCACCCTCCGCACGTCAGGCACCCTCAGGACGGCGGCGCAGGAGCGAACCTCAGCCGCGGCGGCTCACCTCGTGCACGTGCTCGACCACCCGGGTGAGCACGTGCGGGTCGGTCGAGGGCAGCACGCCATGGCCGAGGTTGAAGATGTGCCCGGAGGCCGACTGCCCCGCCCGCACGATCTCCTCGACCCGCGTGGCGAGCGGCTCCCACGGCGCGAAGAGGAGGGCGGGGTCGAGGTTGCCCTGCACCGCGAAACCGGGTCCGAGCCGCTCCACCGCGTCGCTGAGCTCCACCCGGTAGTCGACGCCCACGACGTCCGCGCCGGCCGACCCCATCAACGCGAGCAGCTCGCCCGTCCCGACGCCGAAGTGGATCCGCGGCACGTCGAGGTCCGCCACGGCCGCCAGGGCGGTCCGCGAGTGCGGCAGCACGAAGCGGGTGTAGTCCGAGCGCTGCAGGGCACCCACCCACGAGTCGAACAGCTGGACGACCGAGGCCCCCGCCTGTGCCTGGACGCGCAGGAAGGCGCCAGAGATCTGGGCCAGCCGGCCGCACAGGGCCCCCCAGAGCTCGGGGTCTCCGTGCATGAGCGCCTTGGTGTGCTCATGGTTCTTCGACGGGCCACCCTCGACGAGGTAGGACGCCAGCGTGAAGGGCGCTCCGGCGAAGCCGATGAGCGGCGTGGGCCCGAGCTCGGCCACGAGGAGGCGGACCGCTTCGGTGATGAAGGGGACGTGGTCCTCGGTCAGCTCCGGGATACGGTCCAGGTCGGCCCACGTGCGAACCGGCTCGGCGACGACCGGCCCCACGCCCGGGACGATGTCGAGGTCGATCCCGACCGCCTTGAGCGGCACGACGATGTCGGAGAAGAAGATCGCCGCGTCGACACCGTGCCGGCGCACCGGCTGCAGGGTGATCTCGGTGACCAGGTCGGGCCGCATGCACGAGTCGAGCATGGCGATGCCCTCGCGCACCGTGCGGTACTCGGGCAGTGAACGCCCGGCCTGGCGCATGAACCACACCGGGGTGTGGTCGACTGGCAGGCGCCGCGCGGCACGCACGAGCATGGAGTCTGAGGGGTCGGCGGTCGGCTGCGCGGCGGGGACGGAGGTCACCCGACGATCGTATGCGCGCGCTCGCCAGGGGCTGAGCGACTGACCAGAGCGACGACACCACAGCGACCTCACCGCGGCGACGACACCACGGGCGCGGCCTCCCACGAGAAGTGCGGTGGAGCACATACTCTCGAGGTGTGGCCTCCCGCACTGTGACCGGCGCGGGCTCGGCGGAGTTCTCCGCCGCGCTCGCCGACCTGCGCGCGGCCACGCTGCGGCCTGAAGTCAAGCTCACCGAGGTCCCCGCACCGGTCCGCATCGCTCCGTATGCGGTGGCCCTGACCGCGGACGTCCTCCCCACCGCGGACTCCGACGACGCACTCGCCACCGGGCGGTTCGTGCTGCTGCACGATCCCAGTGAGCCGGAGCCCTGGGGCGGCGCCTGGCGGGCGGTGACGTACGCCCGGGCCGAGCTCGAACCCGAGATGGCGACCGACCCGGTGCTCGGCGACGTCGGGTGGTCCTGGCTGATGGACGCACTCGAGCAGCACCACGTCGCCTACACCGCCGAGGCGGGCACGGTGACCCGCGTGGTGTCCGAGAGCTTCGCGGGTCTGGCCGACCGCCCCGCCAGCGTCGAGATGGAGATCCGCGCCTCGTGGACGCCCCTCGACCCGGGCCGGATCGGTGTCCACCTGCAGGCGTGGTGCGACGTGCTGTGCGCCATCGGCGGGCTGCCGCCGCTGCCCGAGGGGGTCGTCGCGCTGCCGGGACGTCGTCGGTGAGCGGGGCCTGGTGAGCAACCGCACTGAGTCGACCGGGAGCACCGGACGCTCTGCGAAGTCGCGAGCGGACCAGGGCTCGGCGAACGGCACGGACACCGCCGCGCCCGAGGTCCCGAGCGCCGCCGAGGTCGGCGAGACCCGAACGCTCCCGGTGCTCCATGCACCTGAGGACGGTGTGCCCCACGTCGTCACCGACGAGCATGAGCTCGACGAGGTCGCCGATGCGATCGCCGCCGGTGAGGGACCGGTGGCCATCGATGCCGAGCGCGCCTCCGGCTACCGCTACGGTCAACGGGCCTACCTCGTCCAGCTCAAACGCGAGGGGTCGGGTCTGTGGCTCATCGACCCGATCGCCCTGCCCGACCTGACCCCGGTGGCGGCGGCGATCGGCGACGCCGAATGGATCCTGCACGCCGCGACGCAGGACCTCGCGTGTCTGGCCGAGGTGGGACTGCGGCCCCGCCAGCTCTTCGACACCGAGCTCGCCGGCCGCCTGCTCGGCCTCCCGCGGGTGGGCCTCTCCGCCGTCCTCGAGCACTACCTCGGGATCAGCCTGGCCAAGGAGCACTCCGCCGTCGACTGGTCGACCCGCCCACTGCCCGAGCCGTGGCTGCGGTATGCGGCGCTCGACGTCGAGGTGCTCGGCGAGCTGCGCAACCTCATGGGGGCCGACCTGTGGCAACAGGGCAAGTCGGAGTGGGCCCGCGAGGAGTTCGAGGCGCTACTGGACTGGACACCTCAGGTGCGGCCCGAGCCCTGGCGGCGCACGTCGGGGATCAACAAGGTCCGCACCCGACGAGGTCTCGCGGTGGTCCGCGAGCTCTGGGAGACCCGCGACGCGATCGCGGCCGAGCGTGACGTCAGCCCCGGTCGCCTGATCCCCGACCCGGTGCTGATCGAGATCGTCCTCGCCGAGCCACACACGCCCGCCGATCTACCGCGCAACCGGGCCGTGGCGAGGTACCAGCGGCAGTGGCTCGCAGCCGTCCGGCGCGGCAACGACCTGCCCGAGGCACGTCTGCCCGAGCGCACGCTCCCCAGTGAGGGTCCGCCGCCGGCCAAGGCCTGGCCCGAGAAGAACCCCGTCGCCGCTGCCAGACTGGCGGCCACTCGGGCTCAGCTCACGGCGTTCGCGGATGAGCACACCATCCCGGTCGAGAACGTCTGCTCACCCGAACCGCTGCGCCGCGTCGTCTGGTCACCACCACAGCAGCACACGACGGACGCCTTCGCCGCCGCGCTCACCGAGCAGGGAGTGCGCACCTGGCAGCGTGAGATCGTCGCTCCCATGCTGGCGCGCGCCTTCGCCGCCTCGGCCGGCGACTGACCGCGCTGCGCACGGCAGGCTGACGCCCGGGTGCTCGGGGCGTCAGCCCTCGGCGACGTGACCAGCGCCTCACCCGTGAGGTGGTGCCGCGCCTCCACGGGGGTCGTTAGCATGGCCTCGGGTCGCTAAGCGCTTGCTTAGTGACGTGCGCTCGCTGAACGACAGCAGTGCTCCGATCGAAGGGATTGTGCGGTATGCCGCGAACGGTCAGTGAAGTCGTGTTCGTCGACGGGGTGCGGACCCCCTTCGGCAAGGCCGGTGAGAAGGGCATCTACGCCCAGACCCGTGCCGACGACCTCGTCATCAAGTGCATCACCGAGCTCCTCCGCCGCAACCCGAACCTCCCGAAGGAGCGCATCGAGGAGGTCGCCATCGCGGCGACCACCCAGATCGGGGACCAGGGGCTGACCCTGGGCCGCACCGCGGCCCTGGTGGCGGGACTCCCCAAGACCACCCCCGGGTACTCCGTGGACCGAATGTGCGCGGGCGCCATGACCGCAGTGACGACGACCGCCTCCGCGATCGGCTTCGGCGCCTACGACATCGCCATCGCCGGTGGCGTCGAGCACATGGGCCGGCACCCGATGGGCGAGGGCGTCGACCCGAACCCCCGGATCATCGCCGAGAAGATCGTCGACCCCTCGGCGCTCGTCATGGGCTCGACCGCCGAGAACCTCCACGACCGCTTCCCCGAGCTGACCAAGGAGCGCAGCGACGCCTACGCCGTGGGATCGCAGACCAAGGTGGCCCGCGCATACGCCGAGGGTCGGATCCAGCCGGATCTGGTCCCGGTTGCGACGCGGCACGCCGAGCGGGGCTACGGCCTCGCCACGGCGGACGAACCACCCCGTCCCGGCACGACGTTGGAGAGCCTCGCCGATCTGAAGACGCCCTTCCGTCCGCACGGGCGGGTCACCGCCGGCAACAGCGCGGGCCTGAACGACGGCGCGACCGCCTGCATCCTGGCCAGTGAGGATGCCGCCCGCGAGCTCGGACTGCCGATCAGGATGCGTCTGGTCTCGTACGCCTTCGTCGGGGTCGAGCCCGAGGTCATGGGGATCGGCCCGGTCCCCGCGGCCGAGAAGGCGCTCGCCAAGGCCGGGCTGTCGATCGAGGACATCGGCCTCTTCGAGCTCAACGAGGCCTTCGCCGTGCAGGTCCTCGCCTTCCTCGACCACTTCGGCATCGGCGACGACGACAGCCGGGTGAACCGCTACGGCGGCGCGATCGCCGTCGGCCACCCGCTCGCCTCCTCCGGCATCCGGCTGATGAACCAGCTCGCCCGGCAGTTCGAGGAGGACCCCACGGTCCGCTACGGCATGACCGCCATGTGCATCGGCATCGGCATGGGCGGCGCCGTGATCTGGGAGAACCCCCACTACGCCGCCGACGAGACGAAGGGCGCCTGAACCATGACGACCACCGACACCAGGCCCGACGCCCCTGCCGGGGCCTCCGCCCCCACCCACAACGAGGTCGTGACCCACGTCCTCGTCCAGGACGTGACGGTGCCCGGCACCGGCTACGGCTCCGAGGCCAGGACCATGGCGCTCGTCACGCTCGACAACGGGCACGACCACACCAAGCCGAACACGTTCGGCCCGGCGGGCATCGCCGAGCTGCACGGAGTCGTCGACACCCTTCGCACGCGGGCCGAGGCCGGCGAGATCGACGCCGTCGGCATCACCGGCAAGCCGTTCATCTTCGCCGTCGGCGCCGACCTGACGGGCGTCCCCTCGGTCGCCGCCCGCGAACAGGCGCTCGGGATCGCCCGCGCCGGCCATGCCGCGTACGCCGCGATCATGGACCTGCCGGTCCCGACGTTCGCATTCGTCAACGGCGCTGTCATGGGCGGCGGACTGGAGATCGCCCTCGCCTGCGACTACCGGACCATCTCTGCGGGGGTTCCGGCGGTGGCGCTCCCGGAGGTCTTCCTCGGCCTCGTCCCTGGCTGGGGTGGCGCCTACCTCCTTCCGCGCCTGATCGGTCCGGAGAAGGCCCTCACCGTCATCGTCGAGAACCCCCTGGCGACCAACCGGATGCTCAAGGGGCCGCAAGCCGCCGCTCTCGGCATCGCCGACGCCATGTTCGGCCCCGGAGACTTCCTCGAGGAGTCGCTGCGCTGGGCGGGACAGGTCATGACCGGTGCCGTGACCATCGAGCGGACCGACCACACCGCCGATGAGGAGGTGTGGAGCGCCGCAGCGGCGACGGCACGCGCCCTCGCCGATGCCAAGACCGCGCGGCGCTCGCCGGCCCCCTACCGCGCCATCGACCTCGTCGAGTCGGCGCGCACCCGCAGCCGCACCGAGGGCTTCGCCGCCGAGGACGAGGCGCTCGCCGACCTCCTCATGGGCGACGAGCTGCGCGCCGGCCTCTACGCGTTCGACCTCGTCCAGCGCCGGGCCAAGCGCCCCGCCGGTGCTCCCGACCGCTCGCTCGCCCGACCGGTCACCAAGGTCGGCATCGTCGGTGCGGGCCTGATGGCCAGCCAGCTCGCCTCGCTGTTCGCCCAGCGGCTCGAGGTGCCGGTTGTCATGACCGACCTCGACGAGGACCGCGTCGCCAAGGGCGTCGGCTATGTCCACCAGGAGATCGACCAGCTGCTCGACAAGGGACGCATCTCGCCGGACCGGGCCAACCGGCTGCGCTCCCTCGTCTCCGGCTCGACGAGCAAGGACGGCTTCGCCGACGCCGACTTCGTCATCGAGGCCGTGTTCGAGGAGATGTCCGTCAAGCAGCAGGTCTTCGCCGAGGTCGAGGCGATCGTCGCCCCCGAGTGCATCCTCGCGACGAACACCTCGTCCCTCTCGATCACCGAGATGGCAGGCGGGCTCCAGCACCCGGAGCGGGTCGTCGGCTTCCACTTCTTCAACCCGGTCGCCGTCATGCCTCTGCTCGAGGTCATCCCGGGCGAGCGGACCGATGACTCGGCCCTGGCCACTGCGTTCGCCGTCGGCAGGACGCTCAAGAAGACGACCGTGCTGGTCAAGGACTCCCCCTCCTTCATCACCAACAGACTCCTCGGGCGCTTCATGGGCGAGTTCTCCCGCATCGTCGACGAGGGAACCGACGTCGCCGTGGCCGACGAGGCGATCGCGGGGCTGGCGCCGATGCCGCCCTTCGTGCTCCTCGGTCTCGTCGGACCGCCGATCGCGCTGCACAACAGCCAGACGCTCCACCGGGCCTTCGGGGACCGCTTCTACGTCTCCCCCACGCTCGAGCGGATCGTGGCAGCACGCAAGCCCGGCTACTACCTGCCCGACGGCTCGCTCGACCCCGAGGTCGAGGCCCTGCTCGAGCAGCCCCAGGAAGCGGTGGCCCTGACGACGGCCCAGGCCCGGGAGCGGATCCTGTCGGTTCTCGCCGAGGAGATCGGTCTGATGCACCAGGAGGGGGTGGCGCAGGCGCCGATGGACATCGACCTGGCCATGATCACCGGAGCCGGGTTCCAGTTCTGGAACGGCGGGATCATCCCGCTCCTGGACCGTGAAGGCGTGACGGAGCAGGTGCTGGGTAGACGCATCCTTCCCCCCGGAGTGGCGAGCGTTCCCGCCTGAGGTGCGGTGGGCATACGGTCACCGCGGCCGGTTGGACCTAGACTGGCGCGGTGACACATACCGACACCTATCTGATCCGGATCGGGGCGCTCATCCGTGACGCACGACGGCACAAGGGCATGAGCCAGGCCGAGCTGGCCGACCTCCTCGAGACGCAGCCGAGTGCGGTCGCGCGGATCGAGGAGGGCAAGCAGAACCTCTCCCTCGAGATGCTCGCTCGCATCGGCGAGAGCCTGGACAGCGAGTTCGTCGCGCTCGGGTCGGCCGGACCGCAGCACCTGCGGATCGTCGGCGGCACCAAGCTCTCGGGATCGATCCCGGTCAAGACGAGCAAGAACGCCGCCGTCGCGTTGCTGTGCGCCGCCATGCTCAACAAGGGCCGCACGACACTGCGCAACCTGGCCCGGATCGAGGAGGTCAACCGCATCCTCGAGGTCCTGACCTCGATCGGCATCCGGACCAGGTGGCTGCCGGACAGCAGCGACCTGGAGATCGTGCCGCCGCCGCGGCTGGAGCTCGAGAACATCGACATCGAGGCGGCCCGCCGCACCCGCACGGTCATCATGTTCCTGGGACCCCTGCTGCACGAGACGAACTCCTTCCGCCTGCCCTACGCCGGAGGCTGCGACCTCGGCACCCGCACGGTCGAGCCGCACCTGACGGCCCTGCGGTACTTCGGTCTCGACGTCCACGCGACCCATGGCTTCTACGAGGCCGAGGTCGACGGCGGGGTTCGGCCGGAGCGGGCGATCATCCTCACCGAGCGCGGCGACACGGTCACCGAGAACGTCCTGCTCGCCGCCGCCCGTCACCCGGGCCGGACGACGATCCGCAACGCCTCCCCCAACTACATGGTCCAGGACCTCTGCTTCTTCCTGGAGCGGCTCGGAGTGCGGATCGAGGGGATCGGCACGACCACTCTCGTCGTCGACGGCGTCGCCGAGATCGACGTCGATGTGGAGTACTCACCCAGCGAGGACCCCATCGAGGCGATGAGCCTGCTCGCGGCCGCCGTCGTCACGGGCTCGGCCATCACCATCCAGCGGGTTCCGATCGAGTTCCTCGAGATCGAGCTGGCCACGCTCGACGGCATGGGGATGAAGTACGACCTCAGCGAGGAGTACACCGCTGTCAACGGCCGCACCCGGCTCGTGGACCTGACCACGGTCCCGGGGCCCCTGCACGCCCCGATCGACAAGATCCACCCGATGCCGTTCCCCGGCCTCAACATCGACAACCTGCCGTTCTTCGCGCTCATCGCGGCATGCGCCGAAGGCACGACGATGATCCATGACTGGGTCTACGAGAACCGCGCGATCTACCTCACCGAGCTGAACAAGGTCGGTGCCCGGGTGCAGCTGCTCGACCCCCACCGGGTGCAGATCGAGGGTCCGACCCCGAAGTGGCGGGCCGCCGAGGTGGTCTGCCCGCCGGCGCTCCGACCCGCCGTCGTGATCCTGCTGGCGATGCTCGCGGCCCCCGGCACATCCGTGCTGCGCAACATCTACGTCATCAACCGCGGCTACGAGGACCTCGCCGAGCGGCTGAACAAGCTGGGCGCGACGATCGAGACCTTCCGCGACATCTGACGCGGCGCCGGTCTCTGCGGAAGGTCAGCGCTCGAGCAGGGCCGAGGCGATCGGATCTGCCGTGAGCCCGATCTCCTCGAGCACCTGACCACGCGAGGCGTGGTCCAGGAACCGCTTGGGGATTCCGAACAACCGGACCGGGACACTCACCCCGGCATCCGCGAGGGCGAGCGCGATCTGGGTGCCGACGCCGGCGCTGACGAGGTTGTCCTCGATCACGGTGACCCGTTCGGCGCTCCGCGCAAGGTCGACCAGTGACGCGTTGACGGGCAGTGCCCACACCGGGTCCACGGCGCGCACCGAACGTCCCTCGGCGGCGAGCTTCTCCGCGACGGTGAGCGCGGTCGGCACCATGGCGCCCAGGCCGATGACGAGCTCGTCGACGACGGGCTCGACGGAGTTCTCGACGAGGATGTCGACGCCGCCCACCGAGCGCACGGCCGGGATCGCGGCGGGCGCACTGCCCTTCGGGAAACGGATGATCGAGGGCGCATCGGCGATGTCGACCGCCTCGCGCAACGCCGAAGCCACGTGATCCCCGTCGCGAGGAGCCGCCAGGTGCAGACCGGGCACGATCGAGGCCAGCGCCATGTCCCACATGCCGTGATGGCTCGCTCCGTCGGGACCGGTGACCCCCGATCGGTCGAGGACGAAGGTGACGCCGGCACGGTGGAGCGCACAGTCCATGAGCATCTGGTCGAACGCCCGGTTGAGGAAGGTGGCGTAGATCGCCACGACCGGGTGCAGACCTGCGTACGCGAGGCCCGCGGACATCGTGACGGCGTGCTGCTCGGCGATGCCGACATCGAAGGTCCGGTCGGGGTATGCGTCGGCGAAGTCCTTGAGTCCGACCGGGATCATCATCGCGGCGGTGAGGGCGACGACGTCGGGCCGCTCGCGACCGATTTCGACCAGGGCCTCACTGAACTCATCGGTCCAGCTGCGTCCGGCGATCTCGATCGGCAGGCCCGTCTCGGGGTTGATCACGCCGATGCCGTGGAACTGGTCCGCCTCGTCATTGACGGCGTGATGGTAGCCGCGGCCCTTCTGCGTGATGACGTGCACCAGCACCGGGCCCCCGAAGGAGCGCGCTTTGCGCAGCGCGGACTCGAGCGCGTGCATGTCGTGACCGTCGACCGGCCCGATGTACTTCAGGCCGAGGTCCTCGAACATGCCCTGTGGGGCGACGACGTCCTTCAGGCCCTTCTTCATTCCGTGCAACGCCCGCTCGACGGGGCCACCGACGACCGGCGTGCGTCGCAGCCGGGACTTGCCCCAGTCGAGGAAGTGCTCGTAGCCCTGCGTCGTGCGTAGCGTGGCGAGATGGTCCGCCAGCCCTCCGATGGTCGGCGCGTAGGACCGCTCGTTGTCGTTGACGACGATGACGAGCGGCAGGTCCTTGTCGGCCGCGATGTTGTTGATCGCCTCCCAGGCCATGCCACCGGTCAGGGCTCCGTCCCCGATGACGGCGACGGTGTGACGATCCGTCTCGCCGCGCAGCCGATGGGCCTTGGCGATTCCGTCGGCCCACGAGAGCGACGTGGAGGCATGCGAGTTCTCGACGACGTCGTGCGCGGACTCGCCGCGACTGGGATAGCCACTGACCCCGCCCTTCGTGCGAAGTCCTGAGAAGTCCTGACGGCCGGTCAGGATCTTGTGGACGTACGACTGGTGGCCGGTGTCGAAGACGATCGTGTCCCGTGGACTGTCGAAGACCCGGTGCAGTGCGATCGTCAGCTCGACGACCCCGAGGTTGGGGCCGAGGTGTCCGCCCGTTCGGGAGACGGACTCGACGAGGAAGGATCGGATCTCCCGCGCGAGAGCCGGCAGTTCGGCCTCGGGGAGCGCCTTCAGCTCGGTGGGCGAGGAGACCCGGATGGGGGTTGCCACGGTGCGGCACGTCCTTTCGTCGAGGCGGGAACCTCCCGATTCTACGTGTGTGCCCGGCCTGGAGGTTCCCCGCAGCACGGCGGGTCAGCCCCAGCGCCCCCGGTCCTCCAGTGCCTCGGCGATCAGCTGGGTGCCACGTCTGGCGGCGCGCAACCGCACACCCTCGAGTTCGATGTCGGTCATGGCCTGCTCCACCGATCCCTCCGGCAGCCGGTCGGCCAGATCGACCCGGATCGTGCGGTACGCCTGCCGCAGTGCCACCAGCTGGGCATCGACGTGGTGACCGGCGAGCCAAACCAGCAGAACGAGGTGTCGTCGCAGGCTCGGGTAGCCACGGAACTCCGAGGGGCACAGGTCGAGAAGCCACGAGGCCGCTACGACCTGCCACCCCGGCGCCCCGGCCGGAGGGACCGCGCTGGGCCATCCGGGTGGCCCGGACCGGGGAGCGGACCGAGGCGGTTCTTCGAACACATGTTCGATGATAGCGCGGTCGTCTCCGGTCAGGGGGTCCGGTCCGACGTGGCGAGCATGATGTCCGCCGCACCGCCCAGCTCCACCGCCCCGTCGCCGCCGGCTCTGACGACGATCTCGCGCTCTCCCAGCCGGACCCCGCTCACGCGAATGCGGCCGAGCCCATCCTCGGGCGGGGCGACCCGAAGGCGCCCGGACCGCGCGTCCGCGCGCAGACCGAGGAGCAGCGGCGCCACAGCCAGGCCGGAGGCGGCAGCCCAGGCCTGGGGGCGGCAGGAGGCGGGGTACGGGACCGGATCGCCCAGGACCGTCTCGCCCGACAGGAGCTCCGGAAGCCGGTACCCGACTCTGGCCCCGAGATCCACGAGCCGTCCGAGGACATCGGCGGCGGCGGCACCGTGCCCCTCGGCCTCCATGCCCATCGCGCAGATGGCCGTGTCGTGGACCCACACCGAGCCGGTGTGGTATCCGATCGGGTTGTACCCGGGGTTGTCCGATGACAGCGTTCCGATCCCGAAGGGTCGCAGCATCGTCGGGTCGGTCAACCGGTCGACCACCCGGGCGGCCTCCTCGGCCGTGAGCACACCGGTTCCGAGAAGGTGGCCCATGTTGCTGCCGACCCCATCGACGTGACGGCCCTGACCGTCCAGCGCCATGGCGAGATAGGGGCCAGCATCGTCGCTGACCCAGAAGCGCTCCCTGATGGTTCCGGCCAGGCGATCGGCCAGGTCGGTCCACTGGTCGACGAGTCCGTCGTCGAGACCCGGCTCGAGCTCGGCCATGAGGACCGCCGCCTTGCGTGCCGCCTCCGCGGCGTACCCCATCGACTCGACGAGGGCGATCGGTGCCGGAGCGATAGATCCGTCCCGCCGCCGCATCGCATCACCCGAGTCCTTCCAGCCCTGGTTGCTCAGACCGACCCCGGTGACGTCCTCATAGCGCAGCAGTCCGTCACCCGAGCGTTCACTCATCGTGATCCACGACATCGCGGCGGCCAGCGCGGGGAGGAGTTCACGAACCTCGGCCTCCGGCAGTCCCCAACGCCATGCATCGTGGAGGAGGCAGACCCACAGCGACGTGGCGTCCACAGTCCCGTAGTACAACGGGGGAAGGCTCAGGGTGCTCGAGGGGTCGGCGAAGGTCGTCCGGCGCACTTCATGGAGGATCTTGCCGGGCTCCTCCGCCGACTCCGGATCAGTGCGCCGACCCTGCCTCCGGGCCAACGAGCGGAGGGTTCCGCCGGCCAGCGCTGTCCCGAACGGCAGGGTCAAGCGAGCGGCCCAGATGCTGTCCCGACCGAAAAGGGTGAGATACCAGGGCGTCCCAGCCGCCGCGAAGCAGTCGCTGCGCTGGAGCGGGTCAGTCAACAGCAGACCGGTGAGATCCGCGGCGGAGACCTCCGCGAGCCGCTGAATGCGGTCATCCGAGGCCGTCACCCGCACATGGTCGAAGCTCGTTCGAGCCGCCCCCGGGCCGACGTCGAAGTCGCTGGCGGCCATCCGAGTTGCGACGTAGCGCACCGTGACGGCCGCCGTGGCGCCAGGCTCGACCCGAAGATGCCACGAGGCGGTCACCTGTCCGTCGACCTCGTGGGTCCGGTGAGTGTCGGGGCTGACTTCGACGGTTAGCTCGTGGCGGGGATCCGACCACACCACCCGGGACTCATCGAATTGCCGTGGCGGGCGGATCGGCGCCGACACGCGACCACCCTTGACGTCGTGCAGCTCGGCAGCGTCACTCCCGAGCTCGAGTTCGAGGAATGCCTCCACCACCTGGCCGGCCCGCGACTCCACCACGATCTCCTCGACCACTGCGTTCTCAAGGAGCGTTCGATGTCGTCGTACGACGACCGTCGGATCGGGCCCGGGATCGCCGAGGTGACGGGCCACGCCCAGGCCGGACATTACGCCGCCCTGAGCGGCTGCGACGATCGGCACCAGCTGGCCGCCGACGACGCTCAGGCGCGACCGCGAGACCAGGCGCCGGTCATCGACGTAGATCCCCTCCGCTCCGGTTCCGATGTCTCCGGACCGGTCGGTCATAACCGTGACGTTGCCATGAACCCCGATCGTTAGATCTGAGATCCAGGGCTGGCGCAGCGTCGGGCCATCCGTCATGACACTCCTTCGTGGCTCATGCAGCGGGCCTCGGCACATGGCCGCCGCGCCCTGCTCTTGACAATTCCTGTGAGGTGGAGCACAGTCGCACTGTACCGATTTGATCGTTCAAACGACAGACCTCCCGACCCACGACTTTCCGGCGATTGCCGGATCCGAACGGTCTGGCTAGGTTCATTCCTTGGAACGTTCCACACTCGTCTGACCTCGAAGGAGAGGTACATGAGAGAGGTTCCGGACCATCCGGAAACGGCCATCGAGCGGGCGACCATCAGCGATGTCGCCCGCCGTGCGGGGGTCTCACGCCAGACGGTCAGCAACGCGGTCCACAACCCGCAGCGGCTCAATGTCGAAACGCTCGAGCGTGTGCAGCGCGCCATCGAGGACCTCGGCTACCGACCGCAGGCCGCCGCGCAGTCCCTGCGCCATCAGCGCACAGGAGCGATCGGCTTCGAGATCGGGAGCCGCGGGCCCCGCCGGGCCAACGAGACCCTTTCCCCCATTCTGTCCTCGCTGGCCATGGCGGCTGCTGAGAACGAATGCCACATCGTCCCGTTCGGCTCGAATACACCCACCCCGATGATCGACGGATACCGGGCGATGTGGCGCTCGCAGCTCGTCGACGCCTTCATCATCGCCGACACCCATCACCACGACCCGCGGCCCGAGTGGTTGGCCCGTCACGGTCTGCCGTTCGCCGCCTTCGGCCGAGTGTGGGACGACCCCACCTTCACCCGGTGGGTAGACGTCGACGGCGCGCTCGGAACCGCCGAGGCCGTGCACCACCTCGCAGGTGCCGGGTACCACACCGTCGCCTTCCTCGGCTGGCCGGAGGGATCGGTCACCGGCGATGACCGTCGGCGCGGATGGGCACGAGGCTGCGACGACGCCGGTGTGCTCCGAGGCCCCGAGGGCACGTCGCGCCAGGTCCTCGATGACGCGATGCGCGCCGCCCGGCTCCTCGTGACCTCTCTGGACCCGGGCAGTGCCGTGCTCTGCGCCTCCGACCTGCTCGCCCTGGCGGTCCACCACGTGGCGGTCGAGGAACGCCGCCGCATCGGCCCAGACCTCGGCATCGTCGGGTTCGACGGCTCCTTTCTCGCCGAGATGCACCACCTCTCAACGGTCGAGCAGCCGTTCGCCCTTATCGCCGACAAGCTCCTGCACCTCGTCCGGGACGCCCTGAACGGAGAGCCCCCACCCACAGAGGGCAGGCTGGTCGCCCCCTCGATCATCGACCGATCGAGTTCCTTGCGCCTTCTGTAATCCCCACCCCACCCAGTCCGACCCACCCAAACCCTCATCACGCCTCCAGGAGTAGAAATGTCACAGAAGTCCCGCCGCACCCGACTCGGCCTCGTCCTCGCCGGCTCCCTCGTTCTCGCCGCATGCGGCGGTGGGGGTTTCGAGGAGGACACGAGCGACGGCTCGACCGCGCCGGCCTCGGCCGAGGGCCCGGTCGAGCTCCAGATGCTCATCGCCTCCTCGGGTGACGCAGAGACCGCGGCAGTCAACGAAGCCGTGAGCGCCTGGTCCGAAGAGACGGGCAACTCGGTCACGGTCACGGTGGCCAGCGACATGAACCAGCAGCTGGCCCAGGGCTTCGCGAGCGGGAACCCCGCCGACGTGTTCTACATGGACGCCGGTCGCTTCGCGGACTATGCCAGCAATGGCAGCCTGTACGCGTACGCCGACCAACTCGAGGACAACGACGACTTCTATGAGTCTCTCCGCGAGGCGTTCACCTACGACGGGACGCAGTACTGCGCACCGAAGGACTTCTCGGCTCTCGCCCTCGTCATCAACACTGCGTCATGGGAGGCGGCCGGCCTCACCGACGACGACATCCCGACGACATGGGAGGAGCTTGCCCAGGTCGCCGAGACCCTCACGACGGGCGACCAGGTGGGACTCGGCATCGGGGTCGGCATCGACCGTCTGGGGGCGTTCGTCGTCCAGAACGGCGGCTGGTGGCTCAATGAGGAGGGCACCGAGCCGACCGCAGCCACCCCGGAGGTCGAGGAGGCCCTCACCTTCGCTCAGGAGCAGGTCGAGAGCGGCAGCTTCCAGATGTCCAACCAGCTTTCCACGGGCTGGGGCGGCGAGGCGTTCGGCACCGGCCGAGCGGCGATGACCATTGAAGGCAACTGGATCAAGGGCGCCATGGAGAACGACTACCCGGACGTCGACTACATCGTGGCCGAGCTCCCCGAAGGACCGGCTGGCAAGGGAACACTGACCTTCACGCAGTGCTGGGGCATCGCGGCGGACTCCCAAGCTCAGGCGCAGGCCGTCGAGTTGGTCGAGTTCTTGACCACTCCTGAGCAGCAGTTGGCCTTCGCCGAGGCCTTCGGTGTGATGCCGAGCCGCCAGTCCGCCGCGGATGGCTACCAGGAGCAGTTCCCGGAGGACGCTGCCTTCATCGCCGGTGGCGAGTACGGCCAAGGACCCATCAACGCCCCCGGCATGGAGCAGGTCATCGCCGACCTCAACTCCAAGCTCGAGGCCTTCGACGCGGCGAACCTGCCGACCGTTCTCTCCGAGTTCGACACCAACGCGTCCGCGGTGCTGGGGCAGTGACCAGCGCATCCGAGCCCTCGTCGAGGCGGGGCGCGTCGGTGGCGGAGCGGGAGGTCTCGACCGCGGAACCTCCCGCTCGCCGGAGCCGGAGCCCCAAGGGGAAGGGCAACTCGCACAACCTGTCCGGGTGGCTGTTCGTCACCCCGATGATCATCGGTCTCGGGCTGTTCCTCTTCATCCCGATCGTCATGGCCATCTGGGTGTCGGTCAGCGACTGGAGCGGACGCGGTAGCCCTTTCAGCTCGAACGTGGGCTTCGTC
>JBAUUB010000329.1:0-2205 GCA_049582485.1 Dermatophilaceae bacterium | reverse complement strand
GGTTCGGGCTTGCCGTCGATCCGCGGGCGAAGGTCGCCGACCTGCCGGTCGGTGTGCGCCAGCGTGTGGAGATCCTCAAGGCGCTCTATCGGGGCGCCAAGATCCTCATCCTCGACGAGCCGACCACCAACCTCACCCCCCAGGAGGTGGACGCGCTCTTCTCGTCGATGCGGACCATCGTGGACCAAGGCATGTCGGTGGTCCTCATCACGCACAAGATCCGCGAAACCATGGCGGTCTGCGACCGCATGACGGTCATGCGCGACGGACAGTGGATCACGACGGTCAACGCCGCAGACACCTCGGCCGACAAGCTCGCGGACACGATGATCGGCGGGACCGCCGCCGATGACTCGGTCGCCGACGTGGTGCTCGGTGAGGAGGCTCAGGGCGCCGCGCACCTCCGGGTGCACGACGGCTCCACCGAGAGAGGTCCGTCCCGGGTCGTCGTCCGGGGACTGACCGTCGGTGCGTCCTCCGGCAAGCCCCTCGTCGACGACGTCTCCCTCGAACTGGCGGCCGGAGAGGTCCTCGGAATCGCCGGTGTCGCGGGCAACGGGCAGGTCGAGCTCGCCGAGGCGCTCACCGGTCGGCGCGATGCGCGCGGCTCGGTAACCGTCGAGGGCGACGAGCTCATCGGACGTTCCACGGCCGACTGGCTCGAGAGAGGGGTCGTGTACGTCCCCGAGGACCGCCAGCGGGACGGGATCCTGCCCAACGGTGACATCACCGAGAACCTCGTCCTGGGGTCGCACCGTCGCCGAGCCAGGGCGAGCCTGATCGACTGGGCCGGCGCACGGCAGGACACACTCGACGCGATCAGGGAATACAGCGTCCGCACCCCGTCAGCGGCCACCCCGTGCGGCCAGCTGTCGGGCGGCAACATTCAAAGGGTGATTCTCGCGCGCGCCTTCTCGCACGACCCCTCGCTGCTCCTGCTGCACAACCCCACCCGAGGACTCGACATCGCCTCCACCCAGTTCGTGTACGAACGCGTACGGGCAGCGACAGCCCGCGGCTGCTCGGTCGTGCTCATCTCCGAGGACCTTGACGAGGTCATCGCCCTGGCCGACCGCGTCAAGGTGATCTACTCCGGCCGCCTCGTCGGAGACGTCCCGCGTGGCCAGACCGACCCATATGAGTTGGGACGTCTCATGACAGGAGTGGGAACGTGACCGACGTCGTCACCGCCCGGCCCCGGCCGGCGGAGCGGCTCAGGTCGTTCGCGCTGGCCGCGGTTCCCTACGTCATCGCCGTGGTGGCGGCATTCGCGGTGGTGACGGTGCTCATCCTCGCACTGGGGCACGACCCCGGCAGCGCGTTCCGCGCCGTCCTGACCAATTCGTTCCGCAACCAGACCGGGTTCGTCCAGACCCTGCACAAGTGGGTGCCGCTCACCCTCCTGGCGCTGGCGTTCGCTATCCCGCTCGGTGCGGGCCGGTTCAACATCGGTGGCGAGGGCCAGATGATCCTCGGCGCCACCGGTGCCGTCGCCGTGGGCATCACACTGTCCGAGCTGCCGATGGTGATCCTGCTGCCGCTGCTCATCATCGCCGGCGTGCTTGCAGGCGCCGTGTGGGCGGGCATCGCGGCGTGGCTCATGCAGCGGTTCAAGGTCAACGAGATTCTCTCGACCGTTCTGCTGAACTTCGTCTCGTTCGAGATCCTCGACTACGTGGCCTCGGTCGTGTGGTCGGACCCGGGCGCCGGCGGAGCCGTCACCTTCCCCATCGGTGACGGGGGCGTCCTGCCGGGGATCGGCCGTCCGCCGATGCACCTCGGCGTGCTCCTCACACTCCTGCTCGCCATCTTCGTCGCGTACTACGCCAAGCGCAGCGTGGCAGGGTTCGAGCTGCGTGCTGTGGGCCTGAACGAGCGCGCGTCCGCTCTGCACGGGATCCGCACCGGCCGGGTCGCGGTCATGTCGATGATCGTGGCCGGAGGTCTGGCGGGCCTGGCCGGGGCCATCGAGGTCGCCGGCGTCCACCAGCGGATGCTCGAAGGCATCCAGTCGAACTTCCTCCTGCTCGGGATCATCATCGGGCTGATGGCGCGTGGATCCCTGACAGCCGTGCCTTTCGTCGCCTTCGGCATCGCCGTTCTCGAGGTGGGGGCCGGCAGCATGCAGCGCGTCTCCGGCACGCCTGTGGAGATGGTCCTCATCCTCGAAGGGCTGATCCTGTTCTTCATCCTCATGTCGGACGT
>JBAUUB010000328.1:0-3652 GCA_049582485.1 Dermatophilaceae bacterium | reverse complement strand
TCGTCGAGACGAACCAGCTCGAGACCGCCATGTAGATCAGCGGCTCCCTGCAGCGCCAGCAGTGCGGGTAGGAGTGGTCGTAGGTCTCGCGGCGCAGCAGTACCGTGCCCGGGGTGATGGCACCGGTGTCGACGTCGGCGGCCGCCGTGCCCTCGGGCAGCTGGCCGGCATCGAGCCGGGTGCGCGCCTTGAGGTGGTCGATGATCGGCAGGTTCGCGTCGAGGACGAGGAGGTTCTCGTACTCGGTCACCGGGTACGTGAAGCAGCCGTCGATCCCGACCGGCACGACGACCTCGATCCACTCGCGGTCGGTGATCTGCTTGTCCTCCTCACCGAACGCACCGGCGGTGTGGACCAGCCCGGTGCCGTCGGTCGTCGTGACGAACTCCGCAGGCACGATCCGGAACGCGTTCTCGTGCCCGAGGTAGTAGTCCATCGGCGGGGTGTAGCGCCGGCCGACGAGGTCGGAGCCCTGCAGCCGCTCGACGACGAGCTCGGACACGTCGCCCTTGGCGTCACCGGTGAGCTCGCGGGCGTACGCCTGCATCCGCTCGGTGGCGATGATGTAGCGCTCCGGGTTGCCGGTGGGGACCGCGGACTGGACCACCGCATACTCGATGTCCTCGCCGACCATGATCGCGAGGTTGCAGGTCAGCGTCCACGGCGTGGTCGTCCAGATGAGAACGTGGGCCCCCGCCTGCGGACCGTCGACCAGACGGCAGCCGATGGTGACCGCCGGGTCCTGGCGCATCTGGTAGACGTCCTCGTCCATGCGCAGCTCGTGGTTGGACAGCGGCGTCTGGTCGTTCCAGCAGTAGGGCAGCACGCGGAAGCCTTCGTAGGCCAGACCCTTCTCGTGCAGCTGCTTGAAGGCCCAGATGACGCTCTCCATGTAGTCGAGGTCGAGGGTCTTGTAGTCGTTGTCGAAGTCGACCCAGCGGGCCTGGCGGGTGACGTAGTCCTTCCAGTCCTCGGTGTACTGGAACACCGACTCGCGGCACTTGGCGTTGAACGCCGAGATGCCCATCTCGCGGATCTCGTCGGTCGTCTTGATCCCGAGCTGGCTCATCGCCTCGAGCTCGGCGGGCAGACCGTGGGTGTCCCAGCCGAAGCGGCGCTCCACCCGGCGGCCGCGCATCGTGAAGTAGCGCGGCACGACGTCCTTGACGTACCCGGTCAGCAGGTGCCCGTAGTGCGGCAGGCCGTTGGCGAACGGCGGGCCGTCGTAGAAGACGAACTCGTTGTCGCCGTTCTCGCCCGCATCCCGGTTCTCGACCGAGGCGATGAACGTCCGGTCCTCGTCCCAGTACTTCAGCACCGCCTGCTCGACGGCGGGGAAGGACGGCGCGGAGGGCACGGCCTGGGTCGATCCGTCGGAAACATGGGACACCTTGGGATAGGCCATGGCGAGGGATCTCCTGTATGCGGTGGTCGGGGTCCACGAGGACGACGCTCCGCTCGAGATCGTCGAGCAGGACACCGCGGTACCACCTCGCTTGCCGGAGCGTGATCTCTCCGGCCGCTCATTTCACGGCTGTGACGGGCCACCCGTCCGGGTCTAGTAGGGCGAGTCATCACCCGTTCTTCCGGAAGCTCGCCGCTGATGACGGCTCGAACGCTGTTGGGTCGGAAGTGTACTTCCCCACACCGTCGCACCGAAACGGGCGAGCGGCGCGCGGGCCGTCCGGGAGAGAGTACAGTGGCGAACGACCTGCTCGGAGATCACGTCAAGCAGCAGGTCACCACGTGCACCTGCTGAGGGGAAGCCCGGTCCAAGTCCGGCACTGACCCGCAGCCGTAGGTCCACGCTCCGCCCCGGCGGACGCGGACGAGTCGGAATGCCTCGACAGGTGCAAGCGGCTCTTCTAACCGTCGAGGAATGCGGGACGAGCCCGGTCTTTCGCTCGTATGCGCGTGCGACTAGGCGGGGTCCGTCACGGATCCGCTAGCGAAAGGCATGGTCGTATGACCATCACCACCATCCGCCGCGCCCCCATGGGGAAGCGGGCAGCGTCGAAGGCGATGACGACTGTCGCGCTCGCCGCCGGACTGACCATGACCGGCGCACTCGCGACGAGCGCGTCGGCCCAGACCCTCCCCGATCCCGAGGCATCGGCCGCCTTCTACCTGCAGCAGCAGCTCGAGGCCGGTGGCAGCCACTTCTCCCTGGAGACCGACTTCGGCACCTCCGTCGACTACGGGGTGACCGCCGACGCCGTGCTCGCGCTCGCCGCCGCCGGCACCGGCCAGGCCGAGGCCGAGCGGGCGACCGACTACCTCGCCGCCAACGTCGTCAACTACATCGGCTTCGGCGACCCCAACGAGATCTATGCCGGGTCGGTCGCCAAGCTCGTCAACGTCGCGCTCGTCCAGGGCCGCGACCCGGGCGACTTCGGCGGCGTCGACCTGCTCGGGACCCTGCAGTCCCTCGAGACCGAGACCGGCCGGTTCAGCGACGACTCCCAGTGGGGCGACTTCTCCAACACCTTCGGACAGTCGCTCGCGCTGATCGGCCTCGACCGCGCCGGCGTCGACCCGAGCCCCGCGTCGATCGCCTTCCTCGGCGAGCAGCAGTGCCCCGGCGGCGGCTTCCAGCTCTACCTGGACGACACACCCTGCACGGACGCCGCCAACAGCGACCCCGACGCCACCGCGCTCGCCGTCCAGGCCCTGATCGCCGTCGGCGGACCGGCCGACAGCATCGAGGCAGGGCTCGACTTCCTCGCCTCGGCGCAGGGCGCCGACGGAGGCATCGGCGGCGGAGCCCCCCAGACGGCACCGAACGCCAACAGCACCGGGCTCGCCGGCCAGGCCTTCGTCGCGGGTGGGCGCACGGCCGAGGCGGACCTGGCCAGCGCATACATCTCGGGGCTGCAGTACGGCTGCACCTTCCCCGAGGCGCTGCGCGGCGGCATCGCCTACGACCCGGCGGCGTACGCCATCCAGGAGGCCGCGGGCGCCGAGGCGACCCCGATCGACCAGGACCGGCGCTCGACGACCCAGGCGCTCCTTGCGCTCGCCGGCACGCCGCTGTTCGCCGTGACGGCCGACGGCGCCGCCGACACCGCCTCGGCGCCGACCTGTGAGTCCGGCTCGACCCCGACGGTGACCGAGACCCCGACCGCCGAGCCGACCGCGACGACGATCGTCACCGGCCCGGTCGTCGAGACCGACCTGCCGCAGCGGTCCTCGCTGCCGGTGTCGCAGCTCGCGCTCGCCGGGCTGCTCGTCCTCGCCGGCGGGGGTGCGGCCGCGGCAACCGCGCGGCGCGGCGCACACCGATGACCGTGCTGCCCGGGCCCAGTTCGTCGCGACGCCGGTCGAGCGTTCTCGCGGCCCTGGCGCTGGCCGGGGGCGGCCTGCTCGTGGCCGCCCCGCCGGCGCAGGCGGCCGCGTGCGAGTCGACGGCGAGCGGGGTGACCGTCGTCGTGTCGTACCCGAACGGCAGCACGAGCGTGCGCTGCTCCCCCGGCGACCCGGGCAGTGGTGCGGCGGCGCTGAGCGGCGCCGGCTTCGCCGTCATCCAGGTGCAGACGATGCCCGGGTTCGTGTGCCGGATCGACGGGGCGCCCGCGTCCGACCCCTGCGTCCGAACGCCGCCGACGAGCGCCTACTGGTCGTACTGGTATGCGCAGCCCGGCGGCTCCTGGAC
>JBAUUB010000327.1:0-15723 GCA_049582485.1 Dermatophilaceae bacterium | reverse complement strand
GTGGGTCAGCTCGGACACCACGAGGTCGCCCGCACGCACGCCGGCCATCAGCTCCACCACGAGCTCCTCGTCCACCGTCTCCGGCGTCCGGCCGACCCCGGCGGCGGCGGTCTCGAGCGCAGCGCGGTGGGAGTCCTCGTCACGGATTGCGTGCTCCAGGCCGTCGAGGTGTCCGGCGACACCGTCGGCGGCAACTGCGCGAGCGACTCGGTGGCGCAGCTCCCCGATCACACTGCGACGAGCAAGCTCTGCCGTGCGCCGCTCCCGGGCACGCTCACCGCGCTCCAGGTCGGCAGCGAGGGTGCGGCCCTCCTGGGCGGCCCGGGCGGACGCGGTGAGAGTCGCTGTGGCCGCGTCGGCATCGGTGAGCAGGTCCCCGACCTCGCGCTCCAGCTCGCTGACGTAGGCCCTCAGCATCTCGGGCAGGCGATCGGCGCATGCGCTACGCCATGGCTCCTCAGCGTTCAGGACGTGGTCGTGCAGACGATCCCTGTCACGGTCCACCGCCGCAGCGATCTCATCCGCCGCGGCAGCGGTGCGTCGACGCTCCTGGACGAGCCATTCCTCGACGTCGGTGTAGGCGGAGATGTCGAAGAGGCGCTCGAGCAGGGCACGCCGGTCCTCCGGCGAGGCGCGCAGGAAGGCGGAGACGTCCCCCTGCGGCAGCACGACGACCTTGGCGAACTGCGCCAGCCCCATCCCGAGCACCTGGTCGAGCAGGTCGGCCACCTCGTCGTGGCGGGTGGAGACGGGACGCCAGCCCGTCCCACTCCACTCCTCGAGGACCACGGAGGCAGGGACCCGGGTCGTCCCCGACCCACGCCGCTTGGGGCGGGAGTATTCGGGGCTGCGCTCGATGCGGAACCGCCGCCCACCGGAGGTGAACTCGAGCGTGACCACAGGCCGGGTGCCCTGCGGTGCGTGGTCGCTGACCAGGCCGCGACGTGACCGGGAGCCGGGAACGTCGGCGAAGATCGCGAAGCAGACGGCGTCGAGCAGGCTCGTCTTGCCCGCGCCGGTCGCGCCATGGATGAGGAAGAGGCCGGCAGCACACACCGCATCGAAGTCGACGTCGACGGGCTCCGGAAAGGGGCCGAAGCCGGCGACACGCAGCGCATGGAGCCTCACGCGGCGCCGACCTGTCCTTCGTCCCGGCTCGCCGCCCGGCTCTCCCGCGAACGTCCGAGGGCCTCCGCAAGGAGAGCGGTGTCGTGCTGCGCCGTCGGCGCGCCGCCGCGAACGTGCGACAGGAAGTCGCAGCAGACGGCCAGGGGCGTGCGGTCGGCGACCCGCGCCGCGTAGGTCGACCGGAGAGGTAGCCCGCCGCTCGGCTCGAACCGGAGCTCCAGTGTGTGCGGGAAACGGGCGCGGAGGCGGTCCATGGCGCCCAAGGGGCGGTGCTCGTCGGTCAGGGTGATCTGGCACCACGCGTCCTCGGCCTGGCTGTGGGCACCATCGGTCAGGAGGTCGGCCAGCCCACCGCGCAGCGTGGCGATCCGGCGGTGCACGGGAGCCGCGACGGTCTCCACCCGGGCGCCGGTGGGGCCGAGCTCGACGAGCAGGCTGCCTTTGGTGTGGGCGACCTCGCTGAAGGACATCGCGACGGGAGACCCGCTGTAGCGCACGGTGTCCGCGACCTGCTGGCGGCCGTGCAGGTGCCCCAGGGCGACGTACGAGTACCCGGTGAAGACATCGGGATGCACGGCGGTCAGGCCCCCGGACAGGATGTCCCGCTCGGAGTCGGTCGTTGCGCAGCCGGTCACGAAGGTGTGAGCCATGACGACGGAGCTCGACGTGCCGGGCACGAGTCCACGGGGCGGTAGCTGCCCAAGCACGCTCGTGAGCACGTCGGCGTGAGTGGGTGCGCACTGCAGCATCGGCGCGACGAGACGCGGCTCGAGGTAGGGAATGGGATAGACGGCGGTGTCACGGACGACCACCGGGCGGGCCACGTCGCCCAACCCAGTTCGAAGGTGGACTCCCGCCCGCTCCAGCAGGCCGGAGGCGAACCCCAGACGGACGGCCGAGTCGTGGTTGCCGCTCGAGACGATGACCTGGGCGCCCGCGTCGACGATGCGCACGAGAGTCTCGCTGAGCAGCTCCACCGTCTCCGGCGCCGGCATGGCCCGGTCGTAGACGTCTCCGGCGATGAGGACGGCATCGACCCGCTCGGCCCTGACGACCTCGATGAGGTGCTCGACGTAGCCACGGTGCGCTTCGAGGAGGCCGACCTGGTGGAAGGCCCGACCGAGGTGCCAGTCCGAGGTGTGGAGGAACCGCATACCAAGCAGGCTAGGAGAGCACACCGACACCGCACGGGAGGTCGCGCCGAGGATCGGCGGCGTGTTGCGCGGGGCGATCGGACACGGGTGTGCCGATAGGGTGCCGCGCGCGCCCACACTCTGGTTGGATCAGGTCATGGGAGCAGAAGTCAGCGCGCAGAGCTTCTCCCGTGAGGAGCGTCAGCGGTACCGCGAGAAGGTGCGCCAGAACCTCGACGTGTTCGAGCAGATGCTGGCAACGAGCCAGTTCGAGTTCGACAAGCCGCTCACCGGCCTCGAGATCGAGCTCAACCTCGTCGACGACGCCTACCAGCCCCGGTTCGGCAACGCCGAGGTCCTCGAGCACATCGCGAACCCCGACTACCAGACCGAGCTCGCCCAGTACAACATCGAGCTCAACGTCAATCCTCGTCCCCTGCCCGGCGAGGAGGCGCTCGGCCTGGAGCAGGAGCTGCGCGACTCCCTCAACGAGGCCGAACGACGGGCCCAGGAGGTCGGGGCCAGGATCGTGCCGATCGGCATCCTTCCGACGATCATGCCCGAGCACTTCGCGGGCGACTGGATCAGCGACAACAACCGCTACACCGCGCTCAACGACTCGATCTTCTTCGCCCGGGGCGAGGACATCTACCTCGACATCGACGGGCCGACGGGGGAGCGGCTGGCGACCTACTCGGACTCGATCGCGCCGGAGTCGGCCTGCACCTCGGTGCAGCTGCACATTCAGGTCGCTCCTACCGAGTTCGCCAACTACTGGAACGCCGCGCAGTCGATCGCGGGTCCGCAGCTCGCCCTGGCCGCCAACTCGCCGTTCTTCTTCGGTCGACGGCTGCACGCCGAGACCCGCATCGAGCTGTTCGCCCAGGCGACCGACACCCGCCCGATCGAGCTGCGCAACCAGGGGGTCCGACCACGGGTCTGGTTCGGCGAACGTTGGGTGACCTCGATCTTCGACCTCTTCGAGGAGAACGTCCGCTACTTCCCGGCGCTGCTCCCGGAGTGCAGCGACGAGGATCCCGTGTCCGTTCTCGCGAGCGGCCGGGCCCCCGAGCTGGCCGAGCTGCGGCTGCACAACGGGACGGTCTACCGGTGGAACCGCCCGATCTACGACACCGTCGACGGAAAACCGCACCTGCGGGTCGAGAACCGGGTGCTGCCTGCCGGACCCACCATCTGTGACGTCATGGCCAACGCGGCCTTCTACTACGGACTCGTGCGCACCCTGTCGCAGGAGGACCGTCCGGTCTGGACCCAGATGAGCTTCGCCGCCGCCGAGCAGAACTTCAAGGAATGCGCTCGGCGCGGGATCGAGTCGCGCGTGTACTGGCCGGGCTTCGGGGAGGTCGGCGTGGACGAGCTCGTCCTGCGCCACCTGCTTCCGATGGCCCACGAGGGGCTCTCCGACTGGGGCGTGGCGAGCTCGGTCATGGACCGCTACCTCACCATCATCGAGGCCCGGGCCACGACCGGTGCCAACGGGGCGACCTGGCAGACCGACACCGTTCGGGCGCTCGAGAACCGCGGCCTGGACCGCGCGAGCGCGCTGCGCGGGATGCTCGAGCTCTATGTCGAGAACATGCACACGAACGAGGCCGTACACACCTGGCGGGTGCCGACGTTCACGCGTTCCACGTCTTGACGGCCGGCTGTCCGCGCTCGACCTCGAGGACGCACAGCGATCCGGCGTCGAGCAGCAGGTGGGCGCCGAACCTCGGCTGCTGGCGAAGATAGGTCGCCGCGAGCACCCGAAGCGCGTGACCGTGCCCGAACAGGACCACGTCGCGCTCGGCGAGGACCGGGCCGACCCGGTCGAGGACGCGAGAGGCCCTGGCCGCGACCTCCTCCACGGTCTCACCGGGGCTGTCCCCGGGAACGACACCGTCGTCGAAGACCGTCCACGCATAGCCGAGCTCCTCCCGGATGTCGGGTGTCGTGCGGCCCTCGTAGCCGCCGTAGTCCCATTCCCGGAGGTCGTCGTCGACCACGGCCTCCGGGAAGCCGGCCAGCTCCGCGGTCCGTCGAGCCCGTTGAAGCGGTGAGCTGAGGGACAGTCCGACGTCGAAGGCGGCGAGTCGATCGGCCAGACCGCGGGCGTCGGCCTCACCCTGGGGGAGAAGCGGGAGGTCGGTCGTGCCGGTGTGCCGGCCGTTCTCGGACCACTCGGTCTTCCCGTGGCGGACGAGGAGAAGGCGGCCCCGGTCTAGGCGGGCTGGACGCGCGGCTTGGGCATGCATAGCGCTCATTCTGTTCTAGTGTGCCTGTGGGAGTCTCGGCGAGAGTGAGGGAATCGACGATGAGCGAGATCACCGAACCGACCGGCGGGACCGGACTCGGCCGCCGGAGCGTCACCCTGGGCAGGCGAGTCCAGGGCGAGTACGAGGTGACCAACGAGCGAGGCGGGAGCATCCGGCTCGGCAATGGCAGGACCGCGGACTTCACACCGGTCGAGCTCCTCCTGGCCGCAATCGCAGGCTGTTCGGCGGTGGACGTCGACGTCGTGACCAGCCGTCGTGCCGAACCGGCCACGTTCGAGGTGACGTCGACGGGGGTGAAGGCCACCGATCCGGAGAGGGGCAACCACATGACGGACCTCGAGGTGACCTTCACCGTCAGGTTCCCCGACGGGCCTGATGGCGACCGCGCCCGCGAGATGTTGCCCCGTGCCGTCGCCATGTCGCATGACCGGTTGTGCACGGTGTCCCGGACGGTGCAGCTCGGCACCCCTGTCAAGATGAGGGAGACTGACCCGTGACCCGATACCTCGACATCCACCCTCATGACCCGCAGCCGCGCCTCCTCGCGCAGGCCGCCGAAATCCTCGCCGACGGCGGACTCGTCGCGTACCCCACCGACAGCGGCTACGCGCTGGGATGTGCGCTCGGCAACCAGGAGGGCAAGGAGCGCATCGCACGCATCCGGCGGCTCGACGAGCGGCACCACTACACCCTGATCTGCTCCTCATTCGCCCAGCTCGGCCAGTTCGTCCTCATCGACAACTCTGTCTTCCGGGCCATCAAGGCGGCGACACCCGGACCGTTCACCTTCATCCTCCCGGCGACCAAGGAGGTGCCCCGGCGCTTGATGCACCCGAAGAAGAAGACCGTCGGGGTGCGACTGCCCGACCATCGCCTCGTCTCGGCCCTCCTCGCCGAGGTGGGCGAGCCCCTGCTGTCGTCGACGCTGATCCTGCCCGATCACGACGATCCGCTGACGGAGGGCTGGGTCGTCGGGGACGAGATCGGACACCTCGTCGACGCCATCATCGAGGGGGAGTGCGGAATGGAGCCGACCACCGTCGTGGACTTCTCGGACGGGACACCGGTGATCGCCCGACGGGGCGCCGGTGACCCCTCCCTGTTCGTCGACGACGAGTAGCCGCCCTGCTGTTGGCGCACCCGACCCCTGCCGTTGCCGGTGCCGCGGATCCCGGTCCCACAGACCCACTCCCACCGGATCGGCGGATGACGACACTGCGAAAGCGTTTTCGTGTGGTGTTGAATACTGCCCATGATGCGCGCGCCGGAGCAGGTTCGACGGACCACGGCCGCCCATCTGCGTGAGTCTGGCTGCAGCGCCGAGCACGGCCGTGCGCTGCTCGTGCGCATCGACCGCTTCTGGGACGACCTCATCGAGCCGCTCGAGCGTCTCTACCCCGACGCCGACCCCCAATCCGTCGCGGCGGACCTCATCGAGCGGGCGACCCTCGCATACCTCGAGCGCGCCGACGATCTGCATCTGCTGGACTACAAGCGGGCGCTGACGCCCGACTGGCTGCAACAGCCGGACCAGGTGGGGTACGCCTGCTACGCCGACCGCTTCGCGGGAACGCTCACGGGTCTGACCGAGAAGGTCGACTACCTGAGCGAGCTCGGCGTCACCTACCTCCATCTCATGCCCGCCCTCAAGCCCCGTGACGGGGACAACGACGGCGGCTACGCGATCGCCGACTACCGGACGATCCGTCCCGATCTCGGGACGATGGACGACCTGAGGCACCTTGCGACGACGTTGCGCGGGCACGGGATCTCACTGGTCATGGACCTCGTCCTCAACCACGTAGCCCGGGAGCATGAATGGGCCAGACGCGCCCGTGCCGGCGAGGCGCGCTACCGCGACTACTTCCACATCTACCCCGACCGCAGCGTCCCGGACGCCTACGAGCGGACCCTGCCGGAGGTCTTCCCCGACTTCGCGCCCGGCAACTTCACGTGGGACGAGGAACTGCAGGGTTGGGTGTGGACGACGTTCAACGAGTGGCAGTGGGACGTCAACTGGGCCAACCCGGACGTCCTCACCGAGTACGTCGACATCATCCTGTTCCTGGCAAACCTCGGTGTCGAGGTGCTGCGCCTGGACGCGATCGCCTTCACCTGGAAGCGGATGGGCACCACCTGCCAGAACGAGCCCGAGGTGCACGACCTGACCCAGGTGCTGCGCACCGTCGCTCGGATCGCAGCGTCGGCGGTTGTGTTCAAGGCCGAGGCGATCGTCGGGCCGCGCGACCTCGTGCCCTATCTCGGAGTGGGACGGCATGTGGGTCGCGTCAGCGACCTGGCCTACCACAACTCCCTCATGGTGCAGATCTGGTCGATGCTCGCCAGCCAGGAGACCTTCCTGGCCAAGCACGCCCTCACCTCGCTGCCCGCCACTCCGCCGCTCGGAACGTGGATCACCTATGTCCGGTGCCACGACGACATCGGCTGGGCCATCGATGACCGCGATGCCGGTGAAGTCGGGGTCTCGGGGTTCGAGCACCGGCGTTTCCTCGCGCGCTGGTACGACGGCAGCTTCCCCGGCTCATGGGCCGACGGGCTGCTCTTCCAGGTCAACCAGCAGACCGGCGACATGCGCACGAGCGGCACGACGGCGTCCCTGCTCGGCATGGCGGCGGCGAGCGGCGAGCGGCTCGACACGGGGTTGTCGCGATACGTCCTCACGCACGCCATGATCTATGCCTGGGGCGGGCTGCCGGTCATCTGGTCGGGCGATGAGCTCGCGACGCCGAACGACCCGAACTGGGCCGACGAGCCGGGTCACGAGGACGACAACCGGTGGGCCCACCGGCCGCGCCTGGACTGGGCGGCGGCGGAGCGTCGACACGACCTGCGCACGCGCGAAGGTCGCGCCTTCCAGGCACTGGCTCACCTGGCGCGGGTCCGGGCCGCGCTGCCCCAGCTGCACGCCCAGGCCCCGTCCCGCGTGGTGCGCGATACCGACAACGGCATCCTCGCGGCCATCCGGGAGCACCCGAGTGGGCCCATGGTCACCGTCTACAACGTGACCGAGAGCTGGCGGCCCTTCTCGTACGCGATGGTCGCCGGGATGGGCATCGCCTCGCCGTGGAACGCGCTGGGCGAGCATGCGGTCACGGCCGGCGAGGACGGTCAGGTCTGGCTCGCGCCACTGTCGGCATGGTGGATCGTCGACCGCCCGGAGGGCGGCGCGTAGGGCCCGGACGACCCACCGGAGCCCCGATGGGTCGACGCCGCACAGCGAGGGTCACGGCGCCATCCGGTAGTCCGACCCGGCGACGAACTCCTCGTAGAGCGTGTCGTCGATGCCGCCGGCGGCGATGGCGCGCGCGACGAAGCGGCCGGACGGCCGCACGCGGCGCTCCATGGTGTCGACATCGAGCTCGACCAGGCCGAAGCGCGCGGTGTGACCCTGGGCCCACTCCCAGTTGTCGACGAGGCACCAGTGGTAGTAGCGCTCGAACGGAAGCCCGCTCGAGGCCATCGCGGACAGGTGGTCGGCGACGAACCGGGCCCGGAAGGCGTCGTCGCGGTCGGCCGTGCCGTTCTCGGTCACCCAGATCGGGCCGGGGTAGCGTCCGTGCAGCCACCGCGCCACCTCGACCAGGCCCTGTGGATGGATCTCCCAGCCCAGGTCGTTCACGGGCACGCCGTCGAAGCGTCCGTCCGCGAGTCGGCTGACCGCGGTGCGCGAGTAGTAGTTGATGCCGAGGTAGTCGTAGTGGCTCCCTGGGGCGACGTCGGCCGGCTGGGCGCCGAGGACGCGGGGGAACCGCCCGCCGAGCATCGCGTCGGTGATGGCCTCCTGGAACAGGTAGGCGTTCGTTCGGGCCAGGAGGCGGTGCACGGGGTTGCGTCGGCTCAGCGGCGCGAACACCCGCAGGTGGTGGGCGATGCCGACCCGGGCCTCCGGCTGCAGGTCGTGGATCAGGTGGTAGGCGCGGCAGTGGGCCCGAGCCATCGTGTGCAGGACGAGCCGGATATCGGCCCACCCACCGGTGCGCCCCGGAGGGAACTCGCCGAAGAGGAAGCCGCCCGTCGCATACACGTTGGGCTCGTTGATCGTGACCCACTCGCGGACGAGGTCGCCGAACCTGGTGACGACGCGCTCCACGTGCCCGAGGAAGGTCTCGACGGCGTCGGGAGCGGTCCACCCGCCGCGGTCCTCGAACCAGGTCGGGTGGCTGAAGTGGTGCATCGTCACGAGCGGGCGGATGCCGCGGCGACCGAGCTCGGCGAGCTCCGCGCGGTAGCGCTCGACCGCTGCCTCGTCCACGCGACCCGGCTCCGGCTCGATCCGCGACCACTCGATCCCGAGCCGGTAGACCTGCAGACCGAGCTCGGTGAGCAGGTCGGTGTCCTCCCGCCAGCGGGTCCAGTGGTCGGTCGCCGGGGTCGGCGTGCTGCCGTCGAGGATGCGCCCGGGGGTCTGGGCGAACGCGTGCCACTGGTTGCCGGTGTCGCCGCCCTCGATCTGGACGGCTGCGGTTGCGGCACCGATCAGGAGACCTGACAGGTTGACGGCGGTCATGACGAGACCCAGGGCAGGGCCCGCACCACGAGGACCGTGAGGACCGCCGTGGCGGCGGTCGCGACGGTTCCCCAGGCCATGTCGATGGGCACGATCGAGGCGGGGTAGCCGCGCAGGACCGCGAGGTTGGTCAGGTTCCACGTGGCGTACGCGACCAGCCCGAGCATGGCGCCGCCGACCGCCGCCGAGGCCACGGAGTCCCGTTCCAGAGCGGGCACCGTGACGAAGTAGGTGATGCCGATCACATAGATCGCGTAGAAGAGCAGGGCGGCGGTCAGGTCGAACCTTGGAGCGAGCAGCTCACCGAGGCGGTCGGTGTAGAGCGGGCGACCGATCCGTCCCAGCCAGAGCCCGTCGAGGATCCCGAAGACGACCGCGGTGACGACGGCTGCGGAGACCCAGCGCATGGAACCATCCAAGCGGATGTCTCAGGAGCGTGAGAGGAGAACGAGGACCTCGCTGTGCCCGGTCTGGGGGAACATGTCGAACACCCGGGCGCGCACGGGCCGCAGCGACGGCATCGCGGCCAGGTCGGCCGCCAGACTGGCGGGGCTGCAGCTGGAGTACAGCACGTGCCGGACGTCGCTGTGCTCGAGGTCGTCGGCGAGGCCGGCGATCCCTCGGCGGGGCGGGTTGACCACGACGAGATCCGGCGCCGGCTGGTCACGCAGGTATGCGGTGGCATCGCCCGTGCGGAAGTTCGGTGGGGGACTGGTGCCGGTGAGACGGGCGGCGCGGACGGCCTCCTCGGCGATCTCGACGCCCGTGACCCGACGTCCCTGGGCGCTCAGATGGTGGGCGAACCCGCCGACGCCGCAGTAGAGGTCGGCGACCGCGCAGACCGGGCCGGCGGTCTCGTCGAGGTCGGCGACCCAACTGCGTGCGGTTCGGTAGAGGGCGGCCGCCACCTCGGTGTTGGTCTGGAAGAAGCTGCGGACCCCCAGGTGCAGGGTGATGTCGTTGACCCGCATGGGGAGGGTGGCCTGGTCCGTGAGGACGATCTCGTCCTCGCCCTCCAGGACGGCCTTGTGCTCGGGATGGAGGTTGACCGACACGACGCGCGCGGACGGCACCCGCTCACGGACCGAGTCGAGCCGCTGCGTGATCCGCTCGAGGTGGTGCCGGGTCCGCAGGACCAGGCGCATCATCGTCTCACCGTCGGGGGAGTGGGTCAGCAGGACGTACTTCAGCTCCCCGCGACGCGCGGACACGTCGTACGGGATGAGGCGCAGGTCGTCCACGACATCGGCCACAGCGTGGATCGCGTCGCGCAGCCCCTGCTCGTGCAGTGGACAGTCGCGCAGGTCGACGCCGCGGCGGCTGCCGTCGAGGATGCCGAGGCGCACGGCTCCCGGCCGCCCTCCGACGACGAGCTTGGCCTTGTTGCGGAAGTGTGCCGGCCGGCTCGCTCGAGGCGGCACCCAGACCTCCGTCGGGACGACGTCCGTCAGCGACCGGCGGACCTCGCGGTCCTTCTCCCGAAGCTGGCGTTCGTACGGTGTCTCGAGGAGCGTGCACGATCGGCACCGGCCGGCTCGCCAGTACCCGCACTCGAGCAGGCTGGCGGGGTGCACGGTCACGGTTCCAGCGTAGTAAGCCGGGGATGCCCGACAGGCTCGCCGGGACCGGGTCCGCCCGCGTCAGTATCGTGGCTCGCGTGGGGAAGGCCTTCTGGATCGACACCCCGGCACTCGCCGAGACGCGCGAGTTGGCGCTGGTCCACGTGAGCGCGTGGCGCGAAACGTATGGAGCCATCCTTCCCGAGCGGTTCTTGGGAGCGTCCGCGCTCGAGCGGGGGCTGGCCATGACGGGGCCCACCCGGGCACCGTCGGGGTTCTCAGCCCGAGCGCCCGAACAGCTCTTCATCCTCTATGTCCTCGCGGCCTGGCACGGTAGGGGAGTCGGGCAGGCCCTCCTCGACAGGGTCGTCGACGCGCGTCCGGAGGACGGATGAGGCAGACACCGGCACTGGCCGCCATCAAGACATACCGGTACCTGCGGCTGTCCCTCGTCGGTCTCGTCGTGCTGCTCTTCGCCGCGCTGGCGATCGAATGGCTCGCGGTCGGCCGGGAGTGCGTCCAGCCCACCATCTCCGCGTACTGGCACACTCCCGTGCGCGCCGTGCTCGTCGGGGTCCTGGTGACGATGGGGATCTGCCTGATCGCCCTCAAGGGCAACGACGAGGCCGAGGACGTGCTGCTGAACCTGGCCGGCATTCTCGCCCCCGGAGTGGCGTTCGTCCCGACCACCGCATACACGTCCTGTTCGTCCTCGCCGGTCGGCACGGGACAGGACACGGCATCGATCGCGAACGGCATGCAGGCGCTGTTCGTGCTCGGTGCGGTCGCCGTCGTGGTTGCGCTTGTCATCGCCCGGCGTGAGCGAGGCAGCACCCGGCGCCTCAGCACCTGGGACCGGGTCGGTCTGGCCCTCGGCTTCGCGGCGACCGCTGGGGGAGCGCTGTGGTTCTATCTCGACCGGGACGGGTTCGTGGCCTCCGCGCACAACGTCGCGGCCGTCCCCATGTTCCTCGCCATCGTGGCTGCGGTCTGGGTCAACTCCAGGGACGTGCAGCAGGCCATCGAGACCCACCCTGCACTGCGCACAGTCCGGAGCCGGTACGTCGCGGCCTACCGCGGCATCGCCCTCGCGATGCTCGCCACCCTCGCCCTGGCCGTCGTCGGCCACCTGGCCGACTGGACGTATGCGCTGCTCGTCGTCGAGATCCTGCTCATCGCCCTCTTCGCGACCTTCTGGATCATCCAGACCCGCGAGCTGTGGAACCACGGGCTACGCGAACCGGACTGAGTAGGGTCAGGCGATCCATACCTTGCGCAGGGTGCTCGTGATGGTCCAGGTCGTGCGCTCGCCGGCGAGGAGCCGGACGGCGACGCCGGGGGAGAGGTCGATGCAGTCACCGTCCTCGAAGTACACGCGACCCGCGCCGCTCAGCACGACGAAGATCTCGTCGACCTCCGTGTCCCGCACGGTCCCAGCGGTGATCTCCCAGACCCCCACCTCGACCCCGCCCACCTCACCGAGCACGCGGACACCGGTGGTCGGCGACCCGCGGACGACCTGCTCGGCCGGCTCGTGGTCGAGTGGGCCCGTGATCGAGTCGGTGGCGAGGAGGCGGGCGGCCCGCGACGGTTCAGGCATGACGACGAGCCACGGGCAGGCTCAGGCCCCGGTCCGGGCGGCGACGCGGTCGTCGGTGAGGACGGGAGCCATGCGTCGCAGGACGACGATGGCGATCGCGACCGCGACGACCAGGGAGAGGAACCCGACGAGCGTGCTGCCCGTGAAGGCGAGCACCGAGTAGGCGACGAGCGCGGCCGCGGCGCCGACGAGTGCATAGGGCAGCTGCGTCGTCACGTGGGTGATGACGTTGCAGGCCGCTCCCGTTGAGGACAGGATCGTCGTGTCCGAGATCGGTGAACAGTGGTCGCCGAAGACGGCGCCCGCGAGGACCGCACCGATGGCCGGCAGGAGCTGCTCGGTCGCCCCGAGTGAGTTCATGATGTCCCCCGCGATGGGGATGAGGATCCCGAACGAACCCCACGACGTGCCGGTGGAGAAGGCCATCACACCGGCGACGACGAACATCACCGGGACCAGCCACTCCGGCGGTATCCCGGCATCCTCGACCAGTCCACCCAGGAACTCGCCGGTGCCGAGCGCGGAGATGAGCGAGCCCAGGGCCCAGGCGAGAAGCAGGATGTACACCGCGGGGAGCATGGACTTCAGCCCCTCGAGCAGTCCCTTGCCGAGCGTTCCCAGCCCGAACTTCGGGTTCTGACTGGTGTAGCGGGCGTAGTAGTACAGGGCCGTTGCGAAGCCGAGGGCTCCGCCGTACAGCAGCGCCTCGGTGACGTCGGTGTTGGCCAGGATGTCCAGCGGTGCCCAGCTCGGCGGGTCGCCGGCGGAGTAGCCGGTCCAGACGATCCCGCCGAGCACGCCGAGCACGAGAGCGACGAAGGGCACGATGAGCGAGCGCTTGGCGCCGGGCTCGTGCACCGGCAGGTCCTCGGCCAGCTCGCCGGGGATCTCCTGTCCCGGCTCGTAGGGATGACCGTCCTCGATGGCCCTGCGTTCCTCTCTTCGCATCGGGCCGAAGTCCACCTGGAGCACGACCACGAGGATGACGATGAAGATCGCGGCCATGGCGTAGTAGTTCGTCGCTGCGGCGCCGAGGAACGCCTCGACGTCGCTGACCGCAAGCGCCGAGGCGGCGATGACCGGCGACATGATGCCGATGATCGAGGCCCCCCAGCTCGAGAAGGGCGCCAGCACGGCCACCGGCGCCGAGGTCGAGTCGATGAGATAGGCGAGCTTGGCCCGAGCCACCTGGTGCCGGTCCGTGACCGGTCTGGTGACCTGACCGACCGCGAGCGCGTTGAAGTAGTCGTCGATGAAGATCGCCATGCCGAGCCCGGCCCCGAGGCCCTGGGCCCCTCGACGGCTCTTGATCTTCGTCAGGGCCCAGTCGGAGAAGGCCTGGCTGCCGCCGGACATGAGGATCAGGGCGGTGATCATCCCGAGGGTCAGGGTGAAGACGAGGATGTAGATGTAGTACGTGTTGAGGGCGCCCTCGTCCCAGAAGATCTGGAGGAAGGCGTTCCAGGTCAGCCGGAGCGTCTCGATCGGGTTGAAGCCCGCGACGATCGCCGCCGCGGACAGGACACCCGCACCGAGGCTCAGGACGACCTTGCGGGTCAGGATGACCAGTGTGATGGCGACGATGGGAGGAAGGATCGAGATCCAGCCGGGGTCGTCCATGGTCGTCCTCCTCGGTGTCGGTGGACCCTGCCGACGCCCCAGACGCCGTCGGGTGCTATTCGGCCACCGTAGCGCGAAGCACCACGTGGGGGGCGTCGCGGCGGGTGACCACCTGCGCGCGACGCCCCCGCGCGTTTCCGCCCTCAGACGAGTGCCGGGGATGCGTCCGACAGCACCCCTGCGGCCCGGGCCTCGGCCTCGGTCCGCCAGACCGAGACGGGGGAGCGCCACACCACGGCGGCGAGGGTGCCGAACACGACCAGGTAGAGCAGCCCCGATGCGTAGAAGGCCCACTCGGACAGGGATGACGCAAAGAACTCGATGACGAGCCAGACCACCAGAGCGGGTCCGGTCCATCGGGGTGCCACTCCCGAGCGCCAGAGCGCGACGGCGAGGGCCAGGAAGCCCAGGACCAGGCCGAGCATGCCGGCTGCCATGAACGGGATGCCGATCCCGCTCTCGAGGCTGTCGAGGACGGCTGCATGAGTGGTGATCGACGCAGGATCGGCCGCCATGGCCAGCATCGTGAGGTTGACGCCACCGTAGACGGAATGGCCGAAGCAGCTCAGGGCGACCAGGACCGCGGCCGCGGTCGACAGCACAGGCGCCCGGTGCCGCGTCAGGTGCGCGACGCCGACGACGCCGACCAGGATGAAGATCTGGGAGATGACCCAGGTCAGCGCGGAGAAGGTCGCCAGCGACGAGCCGGCGATGGCCTCGAGGCGTGCGGCGTGGCCCCCCGAGAAGTCGGGCATGGTCGAGATGCTGACGACGGTGAGGACGGCGGCTGCGAGCAGTGAGCCGGCCACCGTCGTCCGGGTGAGTCGGGCGGGGTTCATGGTTCCTCCAGGGTCGGGCCGCACGCTCTCGTCCGGCATGCCTCGACGCTATGGAGCGAGCGGGCTGCCACACATCGGTCGCAGGCACCACGAACGGTCGCCGGGAGTCGCGCTCGACGACCGCCGGTGTGCGACTTGCGATGATCGGCGGTCGACTTCCGGTGGACGACACCGGCGTCCAGCCAGGCCTAGATTGTCCCTGTGGCTACGATCATCCGCTCTCGGTGGACGGTCGACCTGGCCCTGGCGGCCCTCCTGGCGGTCCTGGGTCTCATCGAGATCTGGTTGCCCATGGAGTCCGTCATGGGGGAGGGCTCGCCGGTCCTGAGCTCCGTCGGCGTGCTGTGGTTCGCTGCGCACCTCACCCAACGGCGAGCCAGGCCATGGGTCGCGCTCGCCGGGCTGGCGGTCTGGCCGATCCTGGGGCTGGCCCAGGACGGTCGCCTGCAGGTGCTCTTCTTCGGACAGCTCGTGCCGGTCATGGTCCTGGTGTACTCGCTCGCGCGACACGGTGAGCGGCGGGTCCGCTGGAGCGCCGCCGTCGGAGGCATCGCGTTCGTCACTCTGGCCGACCTGTTCATCCCCCTCCTGCGGGAGCCGAGCGAGCTCATCTTCCACTGGGCCTCGATCACGCTGTCCTTCGCGCTCGGGAACGCTCTGCGGGTGTTCGAGGCGCGGGCGCGTGAGCAGGCCGTGCGAGCTCACGTGGCCGAGACCAAGGCGCGGGAGAGGGCCCTGGCCGCCGTGGCCGAGGAGCGCGCCCGGATCGCGCGCGAGCTGCACGACATCGTGGCCCACGCTGTCGGAGTCATGGTCGTCCAGGCCGGAGCCGCCGAGCAGGTCGTGGAGGAGGACCCCGCCTATGCGCGAGCCGCGCTGGGAACGATCCGCGCCACCGGGTCCTCCGCGCTGTCGGAGATGCGCCGACTCGTCAGCGTGCTGAAGGAGCCGGAGTCGGAGACCGACCTCATGCCACAGCCGGGGCTGGGCGCCCTCCCGGAGCTGGTGGACCGCGCTCGCCGGACGGGCCTCGAGGTCGA
>JBAUUB010000326.1:0-4846 GCA_049582485.1 Dermatophilaceae bacterium | reverse complement strand
GTCGAGGGCGTCGAGCAGTGCGTCCTCACCGTCTGCTGCACGCTGGGTGAGCAGGGAGGCGTCCGAGGCTGCGGGGCGCAGGGTGCGCTCCAAGTGAGCCGCGGGGGTGGCGTCGACCGTGCGGTCTGGCTCGATGTAGTGACCCTCGGTGATCGCCGTCGAGGTGTGTCCGAGGAAGACTGCCGCTGCGTCGGTGCCGATGCTGCGAGCGATCACCGTCGCTCCGGTGCGGCGATAGGACCGCAGGCTGATGCCGGCGTCGGCGAGGCCAGCGATCTCAAGGAACTCTCGGAAGGTGCGCCGGACGTTGTTGTTGCTCAGCGGGCTCCCGGTGCGCGTGGCGAAGATGGTGCGGGTACCGGTGTCAACGGTGATGGTCGCGATCCGGCGACGCAGCACCTCGGCGGCGAACTCGGGGACCGGGATGCGACGAATGGAGGCGTCGGTCTTGGGCCGGGGCTGACGGACAGCCCCCTTCCCTCTGCGGTGGACGACGGTGCCGTTGACGCTGGCGATCATCCCGGCAGGGGTGTCCTCGATGTCGCAGGGGCGAAGCGCCAGGACCTCGCCGGGCCGCATCGCGGTCCCGAGCAGCACCTCGATGATGTCGCGCACCTGCCCATCCGGCCTGGGACCAGGAAGGCCCGGCTCGGTCCGCCACCGCGCCGCCGCCTCGCGGATCGCGGCGATCTGCTCGATCGTCAACGCTCGCGGGCTTGCCCTGGGGTGCCGCAGCGGGGAGGTGCCCTGGACCGGATTCCGGGAGATGGCATCGTGGCGCAGCGCAAAGGCGAACAGCAGGTTCAGGATCGTCCGGGTCAACTTGGCCTGCGCGAACGACACCCGCGCCTGGTTGTTCAGGAACCACTCGACCCGGCCGGTGGTCACCTCAGCGAGGGTGTAGTGCTCGAACGCTGGTCGCACATGCAGGCGCAGACAGCCCCGATAGCTCTCCCTGGTGGCCTCCGCCAGGTCACGCATCTCGAGATCGGCCAGCCACAGGTCGGCCAGGTCCGTGAACGAGCTCGTCGGCTGCAGCACGCCATCGTTGCGCACAGCGGGTCGCTCGCGCATGCGCTCCATCAACCGCATCCGCGCCGCAGCAGCCGTAGCGCCCGAGGCCCGCACCTGCCGCAGCCGACCATCGAGATCCCGAACCCTGGTCTCAGCCACCACGCGACGACCGCGACGGCGGGTGGTGATGGCGCCGTGAGTGCCGATCGGAGTGCGGGCCCGCCCGGAGCGCATCAGAGCCCCTTGCGCGGGTGGCGCTGCGCGTCGTCGGCCTCCATCTGCTCCAGCCAGGCCTCGACCTCGCGGACCCGGAACCGCAGCTCACGGCCGACGCGAAACCCGCGCGGCCCGCGGCCCTGGCTGCGCAGGTCATACAAGGTCTGGAGGGTGACCCCGAGCGCTGAGGCGAGCTCGGACATGGTCAGGACGGAACCGAGGGTGGTCTTGGGGTGGGTTGTGGTCTCCATACAGACCAGGTGTGACGCACCTGTCCGAGAGAGCCCCAGAGCGGTCGAGGGCCCCACCGCGTCGACCGACTTTATGCTGACTTTGTGCTGACCTGGCACTGACTTCTCCTGAGTTCAGGATCCGTACAGGTGCTCTGACCAGCGGTTTTGGCGCGCCCGAAGGGATTCGAACCCCTAACCTTCTGATCCGTAGTCAGATGCTCTATCCGTTGAGCTACGGGCGCCGGTGTTGCCCGCGAGGATCACCCGGAGCAACGACGGACAACCATACCGCGCTCGGCCGCGGGGGGAGAAATCGCGCCGGCGGGCCGCCGTCGGCGGCCCCGACCGACACCCGGCAGCCCGGTGTGACCAATCCGGCAGCGGTTCAGCCGCCCCCGACGTGCGTCGGTCGACCGACATCCACTACAGTATGTAGTAGCAGTGCGGCACTGGGCCCCACCTCGTCGATATCGACGCAACAGACCTGGGCCGCCGGGGCCACCTTCAGTCGCCGCCTTCCGCCCCGGCGGCCCATCTGTCTGGGCGGGGTCTGTGTGGGCCGGGGGGCGCCAGTCAGTCGGCGAGGCCGATCCGAGCCAACAGGTGGGAGACCTCCGGGTCACGTCCGCGGAACCGGCGGTAGGTCTCCAGCGCCTCGATGGAGCCGCCCCGACCGAGCAGCTCTCGACGGAACCGCTCACCGGCCGACCTCGTCATCAGGCTGGGCCGGCGCTCCCCGTCCGAGGTGCTTCCGGCCTGCTCGGCGAACCAGGCGACCGTGTCGGCGTCCATGACCTCCGACCAGAGGTACGAGTAGTAGCCCGCCGAGTAGCCGCCCCCGAAGATGTGGTGGAAGTACGACGAGCGGTACCGCGGCGGGATGAGTGGGAACGCGACCCCCGCCCGGTCGAGTGCGGCGGCCTCGAACTCCTCGACATCTTCACCCGACTCCGGCAGCTGCGCGAGCGGCGTCTGGTGCCAGGCCTGGTCGAGGATCATCGCCTTGAGCAGCTCGAGCGTGTGGTGCCCGCTGCTCTGCCGGCCGGCGACCAGCGCCTCGACCCATTCGGCCGGGATCGGCTCGCCCGTGCGGTGATGCCTGGCGTACTGCTCGATCAGGGCCGGCTCGAACGCCCAGATCTCGTTGACCTGACTGGGGAACTCGACGAAGTCCCGGGGCACCGCCGTGCCGGCGCGAGACGGGTAGCGGACATCGGAAAGCAGTCCGTGCAGGTCATGACCGAACTCGTGGAACAGGGTGATGACGTTGTCCCACGTCATCAGGCTCGGCGACCCCGGCGCGGGCGGGGCGAGGTTGCAGGTGTTCGTCACGACCGGCAGGTCGCCGAAGAGATGAGATTGGTCGACGATGCTCGTCATCCAGGCCCCGCCCTGCTTCGTCGGTCGCGTGTAGGGGTCGATGACCACTGCACCGAGCGTGGACCCATCCTCCTCGCGGACCTCGTAGACCGTCGCCTCCGGCGTGTATCCGACGAGGTCGGGTCGATGGCGGAAGGTGATGCCGTACAAGGCGGTCGCCGCTGCGAAGACGCCGTCGTGCAGCACCCGGGTGTACTCCAGGTAGGGCTTGACCAGCTCCGGGTCGACGCCCGTGTCCCCGGCCTCGCGGCTCGCGAGGAACTGCCAGTCCCACGGCTCGAACCGGGCCTGCGGGTCGAGCGTCCTCAGCCGAGCGGAGAGCACGTCCGCCTCACGGGACGCGATCCGGACCACTCCCGGAGCCAGGCGCGCCAGGAGGTCGTTGACCGCCTCGGTCGTGCGGGCGCAGGCCACCTCGTGGACGTACGCGGCGTGATGCTCGTAGCCGAGCAGGGTCGCGCGCTCGGCGCGCATCCGGGCGATCCTGACGAGCAGGTCCCGGGTGTCGTGCTCACCCGGGAGTCCCCGCGCCACCGATGCCTCGAAGACCTCCTCGCGCAGGCCGCGGTCCTCGAGCGAGTCGAGCACCGGCTGACCCGTGGTGTTCGTGATCGCGATGAGCCACCCGTCCAGCCCACGGGCCCGGGCGGCCTCGCGCAGCCCGGCCCGCTCGTCCTCCGGCAGTCCCGCCAGACGGTCACGGTCGGTCACGACCACGGCCGCGGCGTTTCGTCCCTCGACCAGCATGCGGTCGAACGCGTTCGAGAGCCGGGCCAGCTCGGCGTTGAGCTCGCGCAGACGGTCCTGCGACGCGGGCGGCAGCGTGATCCCGCCGCGCTCGTAGGCACGCAGCCGTTCGGCGAGGTCGAACTCGTCCTCCTCGTCCAGGACGACCTCACCCGCGGTGGCCCGGTCGCGCAGCTGGGTGAGTCGCGCATACAGGGCCGGGTCCAGCAGAATGGCGTCCGCGTGCTCGGCCAGTCGCGGCATGTACTCGGACATGATCGCGTCGCGTTCGGGGTTGGTGTCGGCCGCCTTGGCGACCCAGAAGGCCGAGAGTGTGCGCTCCAGCGTCGTCCCCGAACGCTCCCAGGCGTGCAGGACGTTCTCCACCGTCGCCGGCGACTCGTCGTGGCCGAGCTCGCGGAGGGCGGCGAGCTGCTCTCCCATGCCGACGTTCAGCGCCTCACGGACGTGCTCCTCGGTGATCGAGGCGTAGTCCGGGAGCGCGAAGGGCAGTGTCGATGGGCTCAGGAGCGGATTCGTCATACGCCCCATCCCAACACAGGTGTGCCCCGGGGACGGGGTGCTCGCGGTCAGAGCGCCTGGTCGGCCACCGTGAGCGCCTCGTCGAGGATCTCCAGACCCTTGGACAGATCCTCCTCGCTGATCGTCAGCGGCGGGACGACATGGGTCCGGTTGAAGTGGACGAACGGCCACAGCCCCATTCCCTTGCAGGCCGCCGCGAAGTCGGCCATCGGCTTGGCCGCGGCACCGGAGGCGTTGTAGGGGACGAGCGGCTCACGAGTCTCCCGGTCCTTGACGAGCTCGAGCGCCCAGAAGACGCCGAGACCGCGGACCTCGCCCACGCTGGGGTGGCGTTCGGCGATCTGCGCGAGCGCGGGGCCGATGACGTCGGTGCCGAGATTGCGGGCGCGTTCGACGATGCCCTCCTCCTCGAAGATCCGGATCGAGGCGACCGCGCTGGCGCAGGCGAGCGGGTGGCCCGAGTACGTCAGGCCGCCGGGGTAGGGACGCTCGGCGAAGGTGTCCGCGATCGCCCGGCTCATCACGACGCCCCCGAGCGGCACATACCCGCTGTTGACGCCCTTGGCGAAGGTGATGAGGTCCGGGGTGACACCCCACCTGTCGATGGCGAACCACTCGCCGCAGCGGCCGAAGCCGGCCATGACCTCGTCGGCGATGAGCATGATCCCGTGCTCGTCGCAGATCTGGCGCACGCCGGCGAGGTAGCCCTCCGGCGGCACGAGGATGCCGTTGGT
>JBAUUB010000325.1:0-3248 GCA_049582485.1 Dermatophilaceae bacterium | reverse complement strand
GCAGCCTGAAGTCGGCCCAGATGAGCTGGAAGAACGCGTTGACCAGCGTGGCGAACAGGAGGAAGAAGGACAGCGCCGTGAACCAGTGCGCGATGGAGACGATCGGCAGCCGTGACATCCGGGTGTGCCCGAGGAACTCCCTGGTCAGGGTCAGTGACCGGGCCGTCGGGTTGTCGCTGCGCTGGACCGGCTGACCGAGCCGGAAGTAGGTCCAGAACCGGGCCACCTGCCGGAACAGCAGCACCCATCCGACGAGGGGGATGGTGAAGCACAGCGCGATGAGCACGATCTGCAAGGGGCTCAGGTCCATGCGCGCGAGTCTACGTTGGGTGAGCGCTTGCTTACCTACCCTGTGATGAGACTCGCCCCACGCATACCCCCCGTCCTCGCCGCGGTGCGCCGAGGCGACAGAGACGGTCCGCGGCGTCCGGAGGTCGGTCGGCGGGAATAGGCCGGGATAACAGCGACTTATCATCGGCATAACCCAGGACGTGTCATGCACCGGCGCGTCCGGCCTGAAGACGAACGACCCAGTCCCCGAAGGAGCCCCCCGTGCCCATCCACGCCGACGTCACCCAGCTGATCGGGAACACCCCGCTCGTGCGGATCAACCGGATCATCGACTCGGAGGCCACCGTGGCCGCCAAGCTCGAGTTCTACAACCCGGCCAACTCGGTCAAGGACCGCATCGGTGTGTCGATCATCGACGCCGCCGAGGCCAGCGGCGACCTCGAGCCCGGCGGCACGATCGTCGAGGCGACGTCCGGCAACACCGGCATCGCGCTCGCCATGGTCGGCGCGGCCCGCGGCTACAACGTCGTCCTCGCCATGCCGGAGACGATGAGCCAGGAGCGCAAGACCCTGCTGCGGGCCTACGGCGCCGAGCTCATCCTCACGCCGGGCTCGGAGGGGATGAAGGGCGCGGTCGCCAAGGCCGACGAGATCGCCCAGGACCGCGGCGCGGTTCTGGCACGTCAGTTCGCCAACGCCGCCAACCCGGAGATCCACCGCCGCACGACGGCCGAGGAGATCTGGAAGGACACCGACGGCGAGGTCGACATCGTCATCGCCGGAATCGGAACCGGCGGCACGATCACCGGCGTCGGCCAGGTGCTCAAGCAGCGCAAGCCGGGGGTCCAGATGATCGCCGTCGAGCCGGAGGAGTCCGCGATCCTCAACGGCGGTGCGCCCGGTCCACACAAGATCCAGGGCATCGGCGCCAACTTCGTCCCCGAGATCCTCGACACCGAGATCTACGACGAGGTCATCGATGTCAACGCCGGCACCGCCGTCGAGTGGGCCCGCAAGGCCGCCACCGAGGAGGGCCTGCTCGTGGGCATCTCCTCCGGTGCGGCCCTGGCCGCGGCCAACGCGGTGGCCACCCGCCCGGAGAACGCCGGCAAGACGATCGTCGTCATCATCCCCAGCTTCGGCGAGCGCTACCTGTCGACCATCCTCTTCGAGGGTCTGGGCGACTGACGAGAGACGGTCGACGACAGTGACCATGAACCTGTATGCGGACGGCCAGTCCCGCTCCCGCCGCGCCTCGGGCGCGGTGGGGCGGGTCCGCTCGGTCGTGCGCACCGCCCGGGAACGGGTCCGCGAGGACCTGGACGCGGCGATGGAGCGCGACCCCGCGGCCGAGACCCGAGCCGACGTGGCCCTCAACTCGCCGGGTCTGCACGCGATCTGGTCCTACCGGCTCGCCCACGCGATGTGGCGCCGGGAGCCGCTCAAGCCCGCAGCCCGACTGCTGTCGACGGCGACCCGCGCCGTGACCGGCGTGGAGATCCACCCGGGGGCGCAGATCGGCCGGCGCTTCTTCATCGATCACGGGATGGGTGTCGTCATCGGTGCCACCGCCGAGATCGGCGACGACGTGATGCTGTACCACGGCGTGACGCTCGGAGGCCGCTCCCTGGCGAAGGTCAAGCGACACCCCACCCTGGGATCCAAGGTGACCGTCGGCGCCGGGGCCAAGATCCTCGGCGCGATCGAGGTCGGCGACGGAGTCCAGATCGGCGCGAACTCGGTCGTCGTCAAGGACATTCCCGACGGGGCCGTCGCCACCGGCATTCCTGCGCAGATCCGCTACCCCGAGCGTGCCGGCGAGGACCCCTACGAGGCGCTCTTCCGCGACCCGGCGATCTTCATCTGACACGACCCGGCGATCGTGATCTGATCGGCTCCGCCGTGCAGGGGGTCGAGCCTCAGCGCCGGTCCGTGCCTTCGTCCTGCTCCGGCGGCTCGAGCGGGTCCCCCTCGTGGACCGACTCGCCGGACTCGACGCGTGCCTCCATCGTCGGGAGCACCGTCTCGCCGGACACCGTCTTCTCGCTGCGCAGCCGGTCGGCCGTGGACTTCGCGGCGGTGCTGACCGCGTCGGCGACGGCAGGAGCAAGCTGGGTGCGGGCGGCCTCCTTGCCCTTGTCGACCTGTTGCTGCACCGGGCCGCTGTGCCACGCCTTCGACGACATCGCCTTGATCTGCTCGTAGCGCTGGGTGCCGGCGCGCGCGCCGAGGACGTAGCCGACAGCGGCGCCGAGGAGGAACGAGAGCTTGGCCATGGGGAAGCCTTCCGTGCTGGTCAGTGCTGGTTCGGGGCGGATTTTCCGACCCTAGCCGACGTCGGCCGACACTGCGGGCCTGACGCTGTCCGGCATCCTCGTCTTCGGCCGAGCGCTTCGCACAGCCGAACGGGTGGTCCAGTGGCGCGACGACGTACCCTGGTGGGGCTGTCGCGCCAGCGGCGGCGCAGGAGGGCTCGCATAGTGGCCTAGTGCGGCGGTCTTGAAAACCGCTAAGTCGGTAGCCCCGGCTTCGTGGGTTCGAATCCCACGCCCTCCGCGTGCAGGGTTCCGATGGGCCGAGGGACGAGGCCCGTCGGGTTCCTGCACATCGAGCATGCGGGATTCGGGAGGAGGGGCGAGGAACGAGCCCCGACGGCTCCCACGCCCTCCGCGTGCAGGGTTCCGATGGGCCGAGGGACGAGGAACGAGCCCCGACGGTTCCGCGACCCTCCGCCGCCGGACATTCCGCCACGTGAGACCGCGTGTCCGCCACTCGTTCACCCCACGTCGGCGCACCCATCTCTGCTAGCGTTCAGCGCGGTTGCACGTTTGATCGGGGAGGCCCCGATCGGCAGCTGACGCGTTCGGGCGACGTGCCCGTTCGCGAGCGACACACAGGAAAAGAGTTACACCCGATGGCACAGGGCACCGTGAAGTGGTTCAACGCTGAGAAGGGCT
>JBAUUB010000324.1:0-2472 GCA_049582485.1 Dermatophilaceae bacterium | reverse complement strand
CTCCAGGAGCGCCTTCGCCTTCGCCCCCTCGAAGGCGAGATCCGCGCTGCGGACCTCCGTCAGGGTGCCGGCCAGCCGCAGCCGTTGCAGGCGCCAGGGCGGGTCGCTTCGGGTCGTCGCAACCATCCGTGTGGTGGTTGGGAGACCGGCCGCGAGCGATCCCAGGTCCTCGAGGACATCCCGGTTCGAGAGGACGTGGAGGTCCTCGATCACGAGGACCAGCCCGTCCTCGAGCGCGGCGAGATGCTCAAGGAGGAGGTCCACGAGGTCCTTGCCGAGGGACGTGCCACTCGCCGTTCCCAGACCGCCCAGTGCCGGGTCGACCTCCGGGGCAGCGGCCAGGATGACCTCGACGAGGTCGCGCGCCAGGGTGGCCGCGTCGTCATGACGGGCTGTCAGACCCAGGAGGGCGACCCGCTGGTCGGATCGATGCGCCATCCACTGTCGGACGAGCACCGACTTGCCGGATCCCGCGGAAGCCGACAGCAGGGCAACCCCACCGGGGACGACGGCGTCGAGCCGTGCCTCGAGGTGGGGGCGACTGACCTCCCCATGCGCCGGAGCGGGCAGCGTGGGATGCGTGGCCGCCGGCTGGGTCATAGCCACCATGGTGGCACCTAAGCGCGCGGGCGGCCCGTCACCTTGCTCAGGTGTCGTCCATCCGATGGATCTCGACGATCTCGAGACGGAGGTCGTGCAGGCGGTTCAACATCCCGTAGAACGCCGCCTGGTCGATGACGCTACCGACCAGCCGACTGTGCCCCCCGGCGACCTCGACCACCTCGAAGCCCTCGAGCGCCGCGAGCACCACGGGACCAACAGTGCTGTCCACGGTGATCTCGTAGCGCTCCATCGGGCACTCCTTCCATGGTCGACGGCTCTGCCGCTCGGCGTCCCAGGCCTGACACTCGAAACGTTAGGGAGGAATCGGCGGGCGAGCATCACCCGCTCGGGATGACCCGCCGGTGAAACGGTGGGGACATCTCGGAGACGGGCGCATATCGCCCGCAGTGGGTGATGTGCCGGTGGCCCGCGAGCCTGATCCTGATCGGGAGCGCCGCGGAACGCTCTCGGCAGTTCCGCCCCACTACCGAAGGGAAGCCCGATGTCAGACGAGACCACCCCCCAGGGCGATGCAGTGTCCGAGGTTCAGGCGGAGATGGCGGTGGTGAGCGACGGGGCGACCACCGTCTTCGTGGCCGACTTCGACGACACCAGCACGGCCTGGGAGGCCTACGAAGCTCTGAAGTCGATCGAGGACGGCAGACATGTCGCCATCGACGGTGTCGTCGTCGTCAAGCGGGACGCCGGAGGGACGCTGGAGGTTCAGAAGTCCACGGACCACTCGACCCGCAAGGGGCTCAAGTGGGGCGTCATCGGAGGCGCCGCTCTGGGCATCCTCTTCCCACCGAGCCTGCTCGGAAGTGCGGCCGTCATGGGCGGCGCGGGTGCCGCCATCGGGAAGGCCCGCGAGCTGCATCACAAGAGCCAGCTGGCCGAACGGCTCGAGTACGCGGTGGCTCCGGGTCACTCCGGCATCATCGCCATCGTGTCCGACCCGGGCGCCCTGGAGATCCGCGCCGCTCTCCGGGGGGCGAACGCCATCGTCGAGGCAGCGGTCGACGACGTCGTCGCCAAGGACATCAAGGCGCTCGCGAAGGAAGCCGAGAAGGATGCGCCGAAGGAATGAGCGCAGCGCGCGGTAGGCGGCGTGTGGCACGACCAGTCGCCATAGCGATCACGGCCGCGGTCGCACTGACCGGCTGCAGTGGCGAGGGAGGCAGCGGACTGCCGACCACCCTGCCGACCACGTTGCCGTCGGTGTCGTTGCCGTCGGTGACGTTGCCTTCGGTGACACTTCCGTCGGTCACATTGCCCACGGTCACGCTCCCCGATGTCACCCTCCCCACGGTCACGGGCCCTACGGTCACGGGGCCGACCGTCACCGTGACCGAGAACCCGCCCGAACCCACCACAGAGGAGCCCGCTCCGTCTCCGACAGAGGAGGAGACTGCGGAGCCGGAGGAGACCGTTGCCGCCGAACCACCTGAGAGCACGGACGACGCTGCGGATGACGACGGCGGCAGCGGGTGGCTATGGCTGCTCCTGCTCCTCGCCGCGGTGGCAGCAGTGGCGGCCGTCGTCGCCCTGGTGCGCCGCCGGCGCGCGCGTGCAGCGTGGTCGCAGTCCGTGGAGGAGATCCTGCCGGAGGCGATCTGGCTGCGCGACTCGATCGTTCCCGATCTGCTTGCCGAGGGGCCGGACGGTCGTGCCGGGATCTGGGTGGTGACCCGCCAGAGGGTTGTCGGACTCGAGGAGGACCTGCGACGGTTGGTCACCGATGCTCCCGACCCCGCGCTCGCAAGACCCGTCGAGGCGTTGACCACGGCGGTCGAGGCGCTGCGACGCCTGCTCGACCAGGCCGACGCCCTGGCCGGCTTCGGTGGGCCGTCCGTGACCGCTGCGCTGCAG
>JBAUUB010000323.1:0-3466 GCA_049582485.1 Dermatophilaceae bacterium | reverse complement strand
AGATGCGTCAGCAGCTCGGCGATGGGCGGGTGAAGTTCTTCGTCGGCGACGTCCGAGACTTCGACAGCGTGTCCAACGCCGTGAGCGGCGCGGACTTCGTCTTCCACGCGGCTGCACTCAAGCAGGTGCCCTCGTGTGAGTTCTTCCCCGACCAGGCTGTGAAGACGAACGTAGTCGGGAGCCAGAACGTCATCGAGGCCTCGCATCGCACGGGCGTTCGCTCAGTCGTCTGTCTGAGCACCGACAAGGCGGTGTATCCGGTCAACGCCATGGGGATGTCGAAGGCGCTCATGGAGAAGACGGCTCAGGCGTTCGCGCGGAACAACCCCGACTCGACGACGACCGTCTCGATCACCCGCTACGGCAACGTCATGTACTCCCGCGGCTCGGTCATCCCCCTCTTCGTGCGTCTCCTCCAGGGGGGGCAGCCACTGACGGTCACCGAGCCGATGATGACGCGTTTCCTCATGAGTCTTCAGGACTCAGTTGAGCTCGTCGAGCACGCCTTCCTGCACGCGGCCTCCGGCGACCTCTTCGTCAAGAAGTCACCGGCCAGCACCGTCGAGACCCTGGCCAAGGCCGTCTCCCGGGTCCTCGGCTACGGCGACCCCACCGTTCGCACGATCGGGATGCGCCACGGCGAGAAGATGTTCGAGACCCTCCTGACGCGCGGGGAGATGATGCAGTCCGAGGACCAGGGCGACTACTTCCGCGTGCCGCTGGACGCCCGCGCGCTGGACTACGGCATCTACGTCGAGCGAGGTGAGCGAGGTGTCGCGGTGGCACGGGACTACGACTCGACCACGACGCAGCAGCTCACCCTCGAGGAGACCGAGCAGCTGCTCATGACCATCCCCGAGATCCGGGCCGCTCTTCTCGAACCGGTGACGGCATGAGGGTCTTGGTCACCGGCGCAGGCGGCTTCCTCGGCTGGCACACCCGCCTGCGGCTGCACAGCCAGGGCCATGAGATCGTCGCGGTCGACCGTCGGTCGTGGGACGACTTGTCGGCCCTCGTCGATGGGTGCGAGGCCGTGATCCATCTCGCGGGAGTCAACCGCGGAACCGACGATGAAGTATGCGGTGGCAACGTCCGCCTCGCCGAGGACTTGGTCGACACAATCCGGCAAAGCGGCTCCGGCCCGCTGCGGGTCGTCTACGCCAACTCGATCCAGGCGGGCAACGGCACTCCTTATGGATCAGGCAAGGCTCGAGGGGCTGAGATCCTCGGTGCGCTCGCGGACGAGGGGCACCACGTGTGCGACGTGCATCTGCCCAACATCTTCGGGGAGCACGGGCGTCCGCACTACAACAGCTTCGTAGCGACGTTCGTCCACGCAGTTGCCGGCGGCGACACCCCGACTGTGACCGACCGGCAGGTCGAGCTCCTGCACGCTCAGAGTGCCGCACAGGCCCTCATCGACGGCCTGACATCCGAGGCGGCTGAGTCGCTGCCACATGGTGTCGAGGTCGGGGTTCAGGCGGTGCTGGACCTGTTGCACGAGTTCGACAACGTCTACGCGGCTGGCGACTTCCCCGACTTGTCGAGCCAGTTCCGCGTCGACCTATTCAACACGTATCGTGCTGCGCTGTTTCCTCAGCGTTATCCGATTCGTCTCGTGCCGCATACCGATGCTCGCGGCACCTTCGTCGAGACAGTGCGGTCCCGTGGCGGGGAGGGGCAGTCGAGCATGTCGACGACCGCTCCTGGGATCACGCGCGGCGAGCACTATCACCTCTCGAAGATCGAGCGCTTCGCGGTTGTGCAGGGTCACGCTACAATCGCGCTCCGCCGGATGTTTCACGACGATGTGATCGAGTTCAACGTGAAGGGCGAGGAGCCCTGTGCCATCGACATGCCGGTGGGGTGGGCTCACAACATCACCAACACCGGTGACGACGTGCTCATCACACAGTTCTGGTCACACGAGATCTACCGACGTGATGCGCCGGACACCTTCCCCGAGGCAGTAGCCGCGATGGTCGGGGCGGGCCTCTGATGCTCAAAGTCATGACCATCGTCGGGACCCGGCCAGAGCTGATTCGCCTCTCCCTCGTCATCAAGAGGCTTGACGAGACGGTGAACCACGTACTAGTCCATACGGGCCAGAACTACGACTACACGCTGAATCAGGTCTTCTTCGACGACCTTGGTATCCGCCAGCCCGACTACTTGCTCGGAGTGGACACATCGTCTCTCGGCGCAGTGCTCGGCGGCACGCTCATCGGATCTGAGCGCGTGATGCAACAGGAGCGACCCGACGCTGTACTAGTCCTCGGCGACACCAATAGCTGCATCGCCGCGGTCATGGCGAAGCGGATGCAGATTCCCGTCTACCACATGGAGGCAGGCAATCGCTGTTTCGATGAGAACGTCCCGGAAGAAACGAACAGAAGACTCGTCGACCACGTCGCGGACTTCAACCTCGTCTACACGGAGCACGCACGACGCAACCTGCTGTCGGAAGGTCTGCACCCCCGACGGATCATCAAGACTGGATCGCCTATGCGAGAAGTCCTCGAGGCCTACCGGCAACAAATAGAGGGATCGGATGTTGTGAGCCGTCTTGGTCTCGTTGAACGTGAGTACTTCCTCGTCAGCGCGCATCGCGAGGAGAACGTCGACTCGCCGCAGCGTCTCACTGCGCTTCTCAAGTGTCTCGAGGCCGTGCATGAGACATATGAGCTGCCCGTCTACGTCTCCACCCATCCGCGCACCCGGAAGCGACTGGAGGCACTAGTCGAGTGGAGTGCACCGACTGGCATCACCTTCGGCCAGCCACTGGGTTTCCACGATTACAACCGACTTCAGCTAGGAGCCGCCTGCGTGCTGTCCGACTCCGGCACGATCGCGGAAGAGTCGACGATCCTCGGCTTTCCCGCCGTGACACTGCGTGAATCAATCGAGAGACCCGAGGCCCTCGACACCGGTGGACTCCTCATGACGGGCCTCGAGAGCGAAGACGTGATGGCCGCGGTCGGGGTGGTTGTGCGATCCCGTCATCACGAAGCCAGCAGCGGCGACCTGCTTCCATCGGATTACGCAATCCAGAACACGAGTGAGCGTGTTGTGAATTTCGTTCTCTCGACGGCGCGTCGCCACCATGCCTGGGCCGGGATTCGCGCGCGATGATTGTGCGAGCACTGCGCAGAATCCGTCGAACAATCGCCAACATCCGCTTCATGGGCGGTCTCGACGCGCCGCCGTCATTTGTCATCGGTCCAAGTGTACGAGTGGCGCGAGGAGCGACCTTCCGAGCCGGGAATCGTGTGAGCGTCGGCGCTGAATGCACGATCATGGCGCACGTCGAAGTCGGCTCCGATGTCATGATCTCCTCACGCGTGGCATTTCTTGGCGACGATCACCCGTTCCAGGGCCCTAGAGGATCCCATCACCTCCCACCCGAGTCGCTCTCTCGCTCGAATAGTGGTGGAAGGCGACGCACTGATTGGCTTCGGTGCCATAC
>JBAUUB010000322.1:0-2787 GCA_049582485.1 Dermatophilaceae bacterium | reverse complement strand
CCGGTTGTGGATTGCCGCGGTGGGTACGACCATGGGTAGGAGAAAAGGACGAGGTGAGGGTCGTGCGACAGGACAGCACACAGATCGAGGGGGCCTTGTCCTCGCTCATCCGGATCCGGCGGGCAGCTGACAGTGACGCTGCCGAGGTGGCCGATCTGTACTGGTTCGCCAGGCAGGCGGCCACGCCGGCTATCCCGCCGCCGGTCCACACCCGCGAGGAGATCGCCGACTGGATCCATAGGGGCATGCTGACCGAACGCCGCACCTGGGTGGCGACCGACGACGAACGAGTCGTCGGCGTGCTGGCCCTGGAGGACCCGGACTGGATCGACCAGCTCTACGTCGACCCGGCACACCAGGGCGGCGGCATCGGGACCGAGCTCCTCGCGCTCGCTCTCGGCCAGACCGGCGGACGCGCCCGCGCATGGTGCTTCCAGTCCAACACCGCCGCGCGTCGCTTCTACGAGCGGCACGGCTTCGTGCCGACCGCCGAGACCGACGGGGACAACGAGGAGGGCGTGCCCGACGTCCTCTATGAGCGTTTCTGACCATCGGCGGCCGCCTGCCCGAGCGGTATGCGGTGCTCGCCTCCCCTTAATCGCCCACGCGGACAGACTCCGCTGACCGCCTCCGCGACCAACCCCCGACGCCTCCGCTGAATCGCCTCCGCTGAATCGCGTTCCAGCGCTCAGCCGCTCTCGTCACGCGCCAACCGAGCCGAGGCGAGCGCCTCGGCCGAGCCGGAGCTGCCCCGGATCGCGGTGAGGAAGTCCTCGCGCGTCAGGCTGTACGCCGCCAGCCCCGCGCCCCCCGCGACGACGGTCGCCGTCCGGGGCGAGTCGCGCAGCAGCGCGATCTCGCCGAACGTCTCACCCGGCCCGAGGTCCGGCCGGACCACCCCGTGCACCGACACCTCGGCCACACCCTCCTCGACGATGTACAGCCGGTCCCCCGGCTCGCCCTCGGTGATCACGGTCTCGCCCACCGCATACTCACGCCGCTCGAGCCGGCTCGCGAGGTGCTCGACGGTCACCAATGGCAGCGGTTCGAAGATCTCCGCTCCGGTGAGCAGCTCGGCCGGCACGGCGCCCTCCTGCTCGGCCCGGTCGAGCAGCGCGAGCGGTCGGAAGTGAACGGCGGCCAGGACCAGGACGGCCAGCCCGATGACGAGGATGGCCGGGCGCACGTCGAACGCGGCGGCCAGCCCCGGTGCGGCCGCCGAGCCGAGGGCCATGCCCGTGCACACGACGATCTCGACCGCTCCGAGCGCCTGCGCCGCCAGTCCGCGGGGGGCGAGGCGGGCGACCGACGTGAAGAGCCCCGGGTCCTCGAGCGCGTTGCCGATCCCGATGACCACCATGCCCGCGACGACCACCCACGGCCCGGAGCCGACGGCGATCACGGCGAGCCCCACACCCCACAGCACGACGCCGAGCAGGAAGCAGCGCAGCAACCGCGTCACCCGCAGGATCGCGCGCCCGACCGCCGCACCGACGAGCCCGCCCGCGCCCATCGCCGCCCACAGCCAGCCGACGACGTCCTCGCCGAGCTGCAGCTCCTCGAGCACGAGGATGACGAGGAGCACGCTGAGCGCGCCGCGCGCGAAGGTCTGCGCCAGGACCAGCGTCGCTGCCCCGCCGGCCCGGCCGATGCGGAAGAGAACCATCAACCCGACCAGGTAGGACCCTCGGGCAACCGGTGCCAGAACTCGCGTCGCATAGGCCGCGGGCATCCGGATGGCCGTCATCGGCACCAGCGCGAGGACGATGCAGGCGGCGCCGATGGCGAGCGCCCGGTCCGGCGTCGTCGCGAGCAGCGCAGCGCCGGCAAGGGCGGGCCCGGTCAGCGCGGCGCCGCTCTCGATCGCGGCCGCGGAGACGTTGGCGGCGGCCAGGTCGCGTGGGGTGCGCACAAGCCACGGCAGCAGGGACGCCTGGAGCGGGCGGTACGTCGCGATCAGGCCGCAGGCCAGCGTCCCCAGCCCGAGCGAGAGCAGCAGCGGCCAGTCGAGCACCGCGGCGACCGTGGACAGCACCAGCAGGGCACCGGCGGTCGCCACCATCGAGATGATGACCCATCCCAGGTGCCGCCGGTCCCCGAGCCTGCCGATGACCGCGGACATCACCGCGCCGACGACGGCGAGCGCGACCGACGTGGCCGCGAGCGCACCGGCGCCGCCCCGCTGGTAGGCCAGCACGAGCAGGGCCACCGGCGCGAAAAGCCGTCCGGTGGTCGTCAGGGCCCAGCCGGCCTGCAGGCCGATCCGGGGGGTCAGTCGGGCGCCTCCGACCATCTCGCCATTGTGGACGACCGGGTGCCAGGCCGCGACCGCACACCGCGATCAGGCACGATTGGCCCATGGCAGTGCGAGTCGTGCGCCTCGGCAGCCCGCGTGAGCCCGGCGAGGGCCTGCGGGTCGGGACGGTGCGCCGCCCGCCCCGCGGCGTGCCGAAGGCGGAGTTCGCGAGCCGCGACTTCTACGATGTCTGGCTGCCCGAGCTGAGCCCGAGCCAGGAGCTCGTCAGCGCAGCCCAGCGCTCGACGACGGAGCGGGAGTGGGCGGGCTTCGTGCGTGCCTACCGGGCGGAGATGTCGACGCCCGCCGCCCGACACCTCATCGAGCTGCTCGCCGCGCTCAGCCATCGCACCGACATCGCCGTGGGCTGCTACTGCGAGGACGAGAACCGCTGCCACCGAGCGGTTCTCGCCAACCTGCTCTCCGACGCGGGTGCCGATCTCGCCTGATCCGCCCTCGCCCGACTATCCCTCGACCGGCGGGTCCTGGCT
>JBAUUB010000321.1:0-3547 GCA_049582485.1 Dermatophilaceae bacterium | reverse complement strand
GTCCCAATCTCCCACCACGGCAGGGCATCTCGCCATTACGCCACGCTCACCGAGCCCAACTCATCGGTGGATCCGGGCTGATATGTAGGGCCCTCGTCCGCACCTCCATGCAACCGGCCCGCGTCTTTGCGCCTGCTGCCGCTCCCCTTCGTGCGCATTTTGATGTCCGGGTTGAAACTCCCCCACAGGCGGCTCAAGCTGGCTGATTTGGAGTGAGGACGAACCATCGGCGAACTGCTCACCCAGTCGTCGACGGAGTACGGCTGCTGTGCGTACCAGAGCTGCAGACGCCACGCCCGCTCGGCGACCCGGCGCCGCGCAGCCAGGTCGGTCACCTCCAGGGCAGTCACTGGAAGATCGACCGCAGGCTCCTGCAGGTGCAGCACCGCCCCGCGGTGCTCACGGAGATTGGCCAGCCAGTGCCTAGGGCCGGGCGTCCCGGTCACGATCTGTCCGTCGATGACCACGTACCAGATCTCAACGCGGCGCATTCGACCGCTCCGGCGCCGACGCTACTCAGCTCGCACGTTCCAGTCGGTGGCATGGCCGCGACTTCCATCTCCGAAGACTAAGTCAGCCAGTACCCCGGACGACCTGCTGCACTCCGCCGGCAATCGACCGTCAAGAACGCGGCCGGATTTCCGGCTGGTATCATTTGATATCGGAGGTGGTCGCCGTGGCTGATGTGTTGATCCGCGATATTCCCGAGTCGGTGCTCGCGGCGGTGGATGCACACGCGTCACGTTTGGGGCTCTCGCGTGTGGAGTACATCCGCCGACGTCTCGCGGCAGACGCGGCGACCTCGGGCGCTTCGGTCTCCGCCGCTGATCTGCGTTCCTTCGCCGACAAGGTCACCGATCTGGCCGATCCGCAGGTGATGGGTGCGGCGTGGCAGTAACCGAGTGGCTGATCGACAAATCGGCCCTGGTGCGCCTGGCGGACAGCCCCGACGCCGAGCTGTGGGCAGAGCGCATCGAGCGAGGCCTGGTCCGGATCACCACCGTGACCCGCCTCGAGGTCGGCTACTCCGCCCGCAGCGGCGAGGACGCCCGCTCGATATTCACCAGCCCGCCCGTCTTCGCGATGCCGGTGGAGTACCTGGCCCCGAGCATCGAGAACCGCGCGGTGCAGGTGCAGCTGCTGCTCGCCGAACAGGGTCAACACCGCGCGCCGTCAATTCCCGACATCATGATCGCCGCAACCGGCGAACTGGCCGGACTGACCGTCCTCCACGTGGACAAAGACTTCGAACTCATCGCCACCATCACCGGCCAACCCACCGAGCGACTCCGGACATAGGGCATTCCGCCGGCAATCGCCCTTGCGGATCAGTCTGTCCGTTCAGCACCTGAACACTCCGCACCAGGTGCGCGGCGACGGTTCTTGTGGGACCCATCTGCCCTGATGGCGGAGCCGGCCCTGCTGGTCAGTCTCGAGGAGGTCCCGGAGCGGCCCGGTCGGTACCGCCGCCCGTGGTCGTGGACCGTGGATGGTCACCGTGTTGCCTGTGTGCATTTGCGTTTCTCTGCGGTGGAGGGAATTGGATGGTGCCTGTCGGTGCTGAGACATACCATCAGCGTGCTCAGCCCACTCCTCCCGAAGGATTCCATCGGTGCCGATCATCGAGGCGTATGGCCTCACCAAGACTTACTCGACGAGGTCGCAGACTGTGCAGGCCCTGGCGGGTCTTGACCTGACGGTTCCCGAGGGCACCGTCAAGGGCCTGCTCGGGCCTAACGGCGCGGGCAAGACGACGGCGGTCAAGGTGCTCAACACCCTCCTGCGCCCGGATTCTGGCACGGCTGTCATCGATGGCATCGACGTGCTGGCCGACCCGCAGGCGGTGCGCCGGGTGATCGGTGCCTCCGGGCAGTACGCCGCCGTCGATGAGAACCTGACAGGCCTGCAGAACCTGGAGATGGTCGGCCGGCTCTACCATCTGGGCACCAGACAGGCCAGGTCGCGTGCACGAGAGCTCATTGAGGCTTTCGATCTCACCGAGGCGGGTAATCGTCCCGTGAAGGGCTTCTCGGGCGGCATGAGGAGGCGTATCGACCTCGCCGGGGCTCTGGTGAACAACCCCCGAATCCTCTTCCTGGACGAGCCCACCACCGGCCTGGACCCACGCAGCCGAGTGGCCCTGTGGGAGATCATCAGCGACCTGGTCAAGGGCGGGACGACGCTCCTGCTCACCACCCAGTACCTCGAGGAAGCCGACTACCTCGCCGACCACATCTCGGTCATCGACCATGGCAGGGTGATCGCCGAAGGCACCTCCGATGAGCTCAAGGCCCAGGTCGGCGGGCACCGGCTCGTCATCACCATCGTCGAGGAGAGCGACGGCCCGACCGCCCGCGACGTGCTGGGCCGGCTGGGCAGCGGCGATCCGTCGGTCAGTGACAACGGGCGCGAGCTGGACGTCGCGGTCGACGACGGGCCCCAGGCCCTGCAGCATGTCCTGGCTGAGCTCGGCTCACGAGGCGTACGCATCCATGACGCCGGGATGCGGCGTCCCACCCTGGACGATGTCTTCCTCACGCTCACCGGACACCGTGCCGAGGCTGAGTCCGAAGAGACCGCACCGCAGCTGCAGGAGGCCGCCCGATGACCACCACCACGACCTCCTCGGCCGCCGCGACACGAGCGGCGACCCCGCCGCTGCAGCCGCAGGTCACCGGCGCCGTCAACACCTGGCTCGCCGACGGCTGGACCGTCACCTGGCGAAACCTCAACAAGATCAAGCGCTCACCCGACATGCTGCTCTTCGCGGTGCTGCAGCCGATCATGTTCGTCGTGCTCTTCTCCCAGGTGTTCGGCGGAGCCATCGACGTCGGGGGCGACCTCGACTACACCAGCTTCCTCATGGCCGGCATCTTCGCCCAAACGGTCGTGTTCGGCTCGACGTTCTCCGGCGCGGCCATGGCGCAGGACCTCAAAGAGGGCCTGATCGACCGCTTCCGCACCCTGCCCATGAACCCTTCAGCGGTGCTCGTCGGCCGCACCAACTCCGACCTCGTCCTCAACGCGATCTCGATGGTCATCATGATCGGAACCGCCTGGGTACTCGGCTGGCGCTTCACCAACGGCGTCCCATCGTTCCTGGCCGGGGTAGGCCTGCTGTTGCTGTTCTCCTACGCCTTCAGCTGGGTGATGGCACTCCTCGGGATGATGGTCCGCACCCCCGAGACGATCAACAACGCCGCCTTCATGATCCTCTTCCCACTCACCTTCATCTCCAACGCCTTCGTCCAGGCCGAGAGCCTCCCCGGCCCCCTGGAGTTCTTCGCCAACTGGAACCCCGTCTCCGCGCTGGTCCAAGCCGCACGGGAGCTGTTCGGCAACACCGGCGGCGTGCCCGCGCCCGACACCTGGCCGATGCAGCACCCCATCCTCACCGTCATCCTCGGAGCCGGGGTCATGCTCGCCGTCTTCGTACCCATGGCAGTACGCCAATTCGGCCGCACCAGCTCCCGCTGACCCAAACATCACTCGCCGTCCCGCAGGGGCCGAGTCAAGCGAGTCACTTCGGCACCCCTCTGTTGTCAAG
>JBAUUB010000320.1:0-4188 GCA_049582485.1 Dermatophilaceae bacterium | reverse complement strand
GGGCTGGGGGCCCGGGCGACGCCGGCGACACTCGTGGGCCGGTGGTCGCTCCTGCCTGCGCCCATCGACAACATCACGGCGCGCACCCTGGCGCGCGCCGAGGTCCTGCTCGACCGCTACGGCATCGTGACCCGCGGCGTCGCGGCGGCCGAGGACGTGCCCGGTGGTTTCGCCGGGCTCTACCGCGTCTACAGCCAGGCCGAGGAGACCGGCGTCCTGCGCCGGGGCTACTTCATCGAGCACCTCGGAGCCGCGCAGTTCGGGGCGACGGCCACGGTGGACCGGCTGCGCGCCACCGGTGCGCCGTCGCGGGAGCCGACGGTCCTGGTGCTCGCCGCGACCGACCCGGCCCAGCCCTACGGTGCGGCGCTGTCCTGGCCCGAGCGCCGGGTCGACGAGGACGGCTCGGCCCGCGGTCACCAACCGGGTCGCAAGGCCGGCGCGCTCGTCGTGCTGCGCGATGGCGACCTCGTGCTCTACGTCGAGCGCGGTGGGCGGACCGTGCTGACCTGGACCGAGGACGCCGAAGCGTTGGGAGCGGCGGCCGAGGCGCTGGCCGGTGCCGTCCGAGCGGGCGCACTGGGCCGGCTGACGGTGAGCAAGGCCGACGGCACCGACCTGCTCGGCTCAGGGTCGCCCCTCGTCAGCGCGCTGCTCTCGGCCGGCTTCCACATGACCCCGAAGGGGCTGCGCATCCGTGGCTAGCTTCGGCCCTGCCTGCCGATGTCGCGCCGAGGACGGGCAGGGGTGGCCCGGTGCCCGAGGGTGACACCGTCTGGCGCACCTGCCGACGCCTCGACCAGGTCTTCCGCGGCGAGACGCTCGAGCGGACCGAGCTGCGGTGGGGACGACTGATCGACAGCGACCTCGTCGGCATGACGACGCTCGAGGTCGTGCCGCGCGGCAAGCACATCCTGCACCGGCTCGACGACGGCCTCACGCTGCACTCACACCTGAAGATGGAGGGCTCCTGGCGCATCCAGGACGCCACCGACCGGGTGCCGAGTGCCGATGTCGTGCGAGCCGTGCTCGGCACGTCACGGTGGACAGCGCTGGGTCGTCGACTTGGCGCGCTCGACCTGGTGCGGACGGACGACGAGAACGCGCTGGTCGGTCACCTCGGCCCGGACATCCTCGGCGCCGACTGGGACCTCGCGGTGGCCGTTGCCCACCTGCGCCAGGGGCATCTCGGCAGCGCCCACGACCTCATCGGCGCGAGCCTGCTCGACCAGCGCAACCTCGCCGGCATCGGCACGATGTGGGCCAGTGAGGGGTTGTGGGTCGAACGCGTCAACCCGTGGTCGCCGGTTGGCGAGCTCGGCGACGACGACCTCGAGCGACTGCTCGGGCGCATCCAGCGGATGCTCGAGGACGCCTGCGTCAGGGCGGTCAACCCGTCCTATGTCCACGCCCGTTCCGGACTGCCGTGTCCCCGGTGTGGCCAGACCATCCGCGTGGCGATGGCCGGTCCGGCCGACAAGGAGCGCACGCTGTTCTCCTGCCCTGCGTGCCAGGGAGGTCTGGCGCCCACCGACGACGGACGCCCGCAGGCGCCGTTGTCCAGTGGGCGGCCTCGCTCACGCAGCGGCTACCGTCCGCGCCGACGTTGACGTCGGTCAGTGATACCGCCGGACATCATCGCTGCTGACCGAGCAGTTCGACACCGGCAGCGCAATAGCCAGGGCAGCGTCGAACTCCTGGGGCTCCCGTCGAACTTCTGCGTCACCGACGGCGTCGGCCGCAGTGCCGGCCCCTCAGGTCTTGGTGCTCCCGGATGCGGATGCGGACGCCGTGCCCAGGGACCAGACGACCGCGCCCACGACGATCCCGAGGTCGGCGCCCATGGCCGCGCCGAGCGCGATGCGCTCGCACCGCTGGACGAGAAGCCCGACGACTACCGTCTGCTCGAGTCCCCGCGCGTCGTCGCCGACCTCGGCTACGAGTGCACCTCACCCCGCACCAGGACCTCGTGCCGTTCTTCCGGCACCACCGGGCCGACGAGGGCCATTTTCGGGCGCTCCGCAGGGCGGGTGACGACGCCGGCGGCCGACGGTGGAGCCCTTGCGGTCGACGACCGGCTGTGGTGACGTGGGGGGTGGGCCCGCACCCGCGGGCCGACGCGACGAAGGGAACACCATGTCTGCATCGATCGCTCGAATCACCACGATCAGCGCCCGCTCGGAGACCAGCTTCGAGGACGCGGTCAAGCAGGGGGTGGCCCGCGCGGCGGAAACCCTGCGAAACGTGTCGGGGGCGTGGGTCAAGGAGCAGAAGGCCGAAGTCACCAACGGCACCATCACCGCCTACAACGTCATCCTCGAGGTGACGTTCGTCCTCGACGACTGATCGGGGACGGTCCGAAGTCCGCTCGGGACGAGGCGGTTCTGCCGACGGGATGCTCTCCCGCGTCCAGGTGGTGCTACACCGCCAGGGTCGGCAGGACCGCCTCCGCCAGGTCGCCGGTGCCGCCAGGTCGCCGGTGCCGCCGGAGGCGGCGTTGGGCCCGGACCTGCGTCAGGCGGCGTTGCGGGCGGAGATCGCCGCGCGGCGCTCGTGCAGCGGCACCGGGGCGGTCGCGGCCTCGGCGACGGCGACCCGAGAGGTCACCTGGGAGAGGACCTCGGACAGCGGCTGGCCGAGTGCGGAACAGATCGCGCCGATGAGCTCCGAGGAGGCCTCCTTGGTGCCCCGCTCGACCTCGCTGAGGTATGCGGTGGAGACGGAGGCGGCCTTGGCGACGTCGCGCAGGGAACGACCCTGGGTCTGGCGCTCCTCGCGCAGAACCTCGCCGAGCTCGCGGCGCAACACGATCATGGGGACCACGGTACAGGCCTGCGCCGACACGGCGCTCGATGACACCACCTGGATCCGGCGAGGGGTCGGCCGAACGGATCGCTCGGGATCAGGTCGAGCGCCGTCGAATTGCGTCGAGACACAGCCGCAGGGCCGCCACGACGGTGGCCTCCCGGATCGCAGCGCGGTCACCGTCGAGAGCGAGCTGCTCGACGCCGGCGATCCCCGGACCGGACACGGCGACGAACACCGTGCCGACATCGTGGCCGTCCTGCGGATCCGGACCGGCGACACCCGTCGTGGCCACCCCGATGTCGGCAACCATGACCGCACGAACCCCCTCGGCCATCGCCGAGGCCACGTCAGCGTCGACCGCGCCGCGCTCGTCGAGCAGCTCCTCGGCCACCCCGAGGAGGGCGCTCTTGCGGTCGGTCGCATACGCGACGACCGAGCCGCGGACGACGAGCGAGGCCCCCGGGACCGTTGTGAGCGCCCCGCACACCAACCCACCCGTCAGCGACTCCGCCGTCGCCAGCGTCAGCCCGAGGTCACGGCAGGTGTGGATGACCTCGCCGGCCAGCTCGTCCACCCCCGGGGCAGGCCGCATGCCGCTAGCTTCGTCCCGGTCCCGCGCCGCCACCACCGCCGCCACCAGGGCGGTCAGGGCTGCCAGGTCCGTCACCGTCGCCGTCGACAGACCCACCCTCGCGCGCGGCGCGCTTGGCGACGGCCCGCTCGCTCGTGCGGCGCAGCCGCAGCGCGTCGCGCACGTAGTCCAGACCCGTGAGGACGGTGACGAGGACGGCGACGGCGAGCACCGCATACGCGATGAACTCGAGGAACCCGCCGAGCGGCCAGGTCGACAGCGGCAGGGTGAGCATGACGATGGCGACGGTCTGCAGGACCGTCTTGATCTTGCCGCCGCGGCCGGCGGGCATGACCCCGTGGCGGATCACGATGAAGCGCAGCAGCGTGATGCCCCACTCGCGCACGAGCACCAGCGCCGTCACCCACCACGGCACCACGTCGATGACCGACAGCCCGACGAAGGCCATCGTCATCAGTGCCTTGTCGGCGATCGGGTCGGCGATCTGCCCGAACTTCGTGATCAGGCCCCGGCTGCGAGCGAGGTCGCCGTCGATGCGGTCGGTGATCATGGCGGCCGTGAACGTCGCCGCCGCCGCATAGCGGTAGGCCGGGGACTCGCCGTTGTCCACGAGCAGCAGCCAGCCGAACAGCGGCACGAGGACGATGCGCAGCATCGTCAGCGCGTTGGCGATGTTCCACGGGCTCGGCGGCACCGGAGTCGGCGCGGCGTCGCTCATCACTCCACCCCCACCGGTTCCGCGACGAGGTCGACACCCTGTGCGTCCACGACGCGCGCAGGAACGAACG
>JBAUUB010000319.1:0-15574 GCA_049582485.1 Dermatophilaceae bacterium | reverse complement strand
CACACCCGCTCAGTGCGGGTGTGACGCCGTTGGTGCGTTCTCGGGTATCGATCAGCTGAGTTGTCTTCCGGGGGTTGTCATTCGATGAGTGATCCGAGGAAGTCGTTTGTCGGGGGATCCGTCGAGTAGATGCCGACCCCCTGCATCCCGCGGGTCAGCAGCACCTTGTAGACGTTCTTCACGAGCCGCTCGAACTCGAGGTCGGACAGTGCGGAGCGGCTTCGAAGGGCAGGGTCCTTGTTGGCATCGCGGACCACCCGCCACGAGCCGTCTCGCCACACGAGGTCGGGCCCGATGATGACGCCGGCGAAGTCGTACTCGAAGCCCTGAGCCGTGTACACACAGCCGACCTGCCAGGACCCTGCCGGGTCCGTCGCCCAGAGCGGTGCTGGAGGCGCACCTCCGACGGACCTGTCGCCCTTGAGGTTCCAGGGATGTGACCAGTCACCGATAGTGACGTCGTCAACGAGCGACCCGTCGCGGCGAGGGTCGCTCCAGGGCCAGCAGAAGCCTGCCGTCAGGCGCGCGGCGTACCCCTCACCCTCGCGGGTACTCCGCCACGTATCGAGCTCGTGCACGGAGTCCGTGACGGTCACTGAGAAGTCGTCATCGCCACGCCAAACGTCCGGACCGCCGGACCGCAGACCGAGCAGCCGTTCCACCCACGCGACGTAGGCAAGCGAACCTCCGCACCGGAACTGGTCGTCCAGCGTGACGCTGAGGACATCGACTCCGCGTTCGGCGGCCGCGGCACGGATATCCGCGACCGTGCCCATCTCGCCCGGCCTGACGACCTGGTTCTGGTCGAGGAGGAAGACCGGCGTACGGGCAGCTGCGAGCAGCTCGTCGACCTGGGGGCGGCCGGTCCGTAGCGCCGCCCGGGTGTACCGGTTGGCGGACGTCTCCCGGATCCGGTGGGCCTCGTCGAGGATGAGCACGTCGAGCTCGTTGGGTTCGGCGGCCATGAAGGAGTTGAAGTACTGGAACGTCTTACGCACTCTGGGCGAGCCCTTGGCGGCGACCTTGCGCAGGGTCTGGGTGAAGGACTGGGAGCCGGTCGCGTGGACAACCGTGCGGCCCTCACGGGCGAGCTGGCCCATGAGCGAGAGGGCGATCACGCTCTTGCCCGAGCCGGGGCCTCCCGAGATCACGACCGCGGTCTTGGTGTTCTGCCGTCGGGCGACGTCGACAGCGTGCCGGACGTACTCGAACGCCTCCCGCTGTTCGTCGAGCAGAACGAACAGCTCGCGGCGCTGGACCTCCTCTGCCGCCAGCGCCATGAGCTGCTTCGACGGAGCGATCCTGCTGCCGAGGAGCAGGTCCGCCGCCTCGGCACCCGACTCGGGAGCGAAGACGGACCTCAGGTAGTCGCGGAACGCACCACGTCGCTGTCCGGTGAAGATCCGGCCAGCGGCGTCGGGACGATCGAGCAGGTCAGCCACGCCGAACTCGGTGGCGTTATGCAGATATGCGACGCCCGAGATCCGCTCGGGGTGCTGCTCCAGCACGGCGGCGAAATCCTGCAGGTACTCCCCGTAGGCAGTGACCTGGTCGATCGGATGCAGGACCGGTCTGGGGTATCCGCTGACGCTGACGAGCGTGTCACTGTCCTCGAATCGATGCGCCTCGCTCCACTGCTTCAGCTCGACCACGACGTAGCGCGGCTCACCCGAGGATGAGACACCGGCCAGGACGACGTCGGCGCGCTTGCTGGACAGCGGGAGCTTGAATTCGAGGAGCATCTCGACATCGCCCAGTCCGGCATCCATGAGATCTGCGACCAGGACCGGAATGCTGCGCTCCCAGGACCGGCGTTCCGCCCGGCCCGCGGTGTGCCCGGACGTCATGGCCAACTGCTCGGCAAGCCTCTCTGCGAGGTTGCGCTCGAAGCGCGAGACATTCGCCGCAGAGTGGCGAAGCAACGACGACAAGGATGGGCTCCCGGGCAGCACGACATGGCGTGCGGGGGAGCATGTCCGTCGGGGGAAGCTCGTCGGTCCGCGTGAGCCACCACTCTAGACACAGTGGGTGGTCGGGCGCAGTCCTAGGATCACCGCATGAGCGACACCGGTGAAGGCGACGATTCGACAGCCGAGCGCTACGGACTCGAGACTCTGCAGGCCGAGTTGCGAGCCTTTCGGGACGAGCGGGACTGGGCACAGTTCCACGATCCCAAGTCGCTGATCCTCGCCATGGTCGGCGAGGTGGGTGAGCTGGCCGAGCTGTTCCAGTGGGTTCCCGCCGACGAGGCTGCGACGGCGTTCGGCGAGCCGTCGAGGAAGCAGCGAGCGGCGGAGGAGATGAGTGACGTCCTGATCTATCTGCTCGGACTCGCCGACGTCCTTCAGGTCGACCTCCTCACCGCTGCGCGGGAGAAGCTGGATGCATCGCGGCGGCGGTTCCCGGCGGAAGAGCTTCAGGGCGTCGCGCCCGAGAAGCGCTGAGCACACGACAACGGCGCCCCAAGAGCCGATTCATCGGGGCGCCGTTGTGCCGGTGGGCCGGCGGCGGGCCGGCGCCCGCCGCCGGGTGGGTCAGCTGCAGCCGGAGGTGCTGCCGCAGCCCTCGCAGACGTAGCAGGAGCCGGCGGGGCGCATCTTCGTCCCGCAGGTCATGCACATCGGGGCGTCCGCGGCCTTCTTGTCGCCGAACTTGGCGAGCAGGTCGGCCGAGGAGTGGATCTCGTCGGACACCTCACGGGCCGAGGCGGCGCCGGCGCCGAAGTGGATCGTCGAGGCGTCGATGTCGTGCTTGTCCTCGACCTCCTCCTCGCGGCGCTTCGTCGAGGCGCCGACACCCTGGCTGTACGCCTCGATCTCGTCCTCGATGGCCTCCTCGTCGGTCTCGTCGATCGACGGGGCGTAGGAGCCGGTCTCGAGCTGGCGGGCCCGCTCCTCGGCGGTGTGGATGCCCATGAACGAGCGCGTCTCGAAGTCGAGGTGGTCCAACGCCAACCGACGGAACACGTAGTCCATGAGGGACTGAGCCATCCGCACGTCCGGGTCGTCAGTCATACCGGCCGGCTCGAAGCGCATGTTCGTGAACTTCTCGACGTAGGTCTCCAGCGGCACGCCGTACTGCAGCGCCACCGAGATCGCGATCGAGAACGCGTCCATCACTCCGGCCAGGGTCGAACCCTGCTTGCCGAACTTGAGGAAGATCTCCCCGAGCCGCTCGTCGTCGTAGGTGCCGGCGGTGAGGTATCCCTCGGCGCCGCCGACCGCGAACGAGGTCGTCTGGCTCTTGCGCCGCTTCGGCAGCCGCTCCCGCGTCGGCCGGTAGACGACCTTCTCGACGACCTCGGGCTCCGCCGATCCGGCGGCAGCAGCGTCGGCGTCGGCCTTGGCGTCCTTGGCGGTCGAGCCGCCGTCGGAGAGGGGCTGGCCCACCTTGCAGTTGTCGCGGTAGACGGCGAGGGCCTTCAGGCCCATCCGCCACCCCTCGATGTAGACCTCCTCGATATCCTCGACGCTCGCCGTCTCCGGCAGGTTGACCGTCTTGGAGATCGCGCCGGAGAGGAACGGCTGGACGGCCGCCATCATCCGCACGTGTCCCATGGGGGAGATCGCCCGAGCGCCCATCGCGGTGTCGAACACCTCGTAGTGCTCGGTCTTCAGACCCGGGGCGTCGATGACGTGACCCTTGTCCGCGATGTACTCGACGATCGCCTCGATCGTCTCCTCCGCATACCCCAGCTTGCGCAGCGCGCGCGGGATGGTGAGGTTGACGATCTGCATCGACCCGCCGCCGACGAGCTTCTTGAACTTCACGAGCGAGAAGTCCGGCTCGACGCCCGTGGTGTCGCAGTCCATCATGAAGCCGATCGTGCCGGTCGGCGCGAGCACGCTCGCCTGCGCGTTGCGGTAGCCGTTCTTCTCACCGAGCTTGACCACGTCGTCCCAGGCCTTCGTCGCATACCGGTGGATGTCCTTGTCCATGGTGTGCAGCGTCCGGACGGCGTCGTTGGCGGCCTGGTGCTTGCGCATGACCCGCTTGTGCGCGTCGGCGTTGCGCGCATACCCGTTGTAGGGGCCGACGACCGCGGCGAGCTCGGCGGACCGCTTGTACGCGGCACCGGTGAGCAGCGAGGTGATCGTCGCCGCCAGGGCGCGGCCGCCCTCGCTGTCGTAGCCGTGGCCGGTCGCCATGAGCAGCGCACCCAGGTTGGCGTAGCCGATGCCGAGCTGGCGGTAGTCGCGGGTCGTCGCACCGATGCTCTCGGTCGGGAAGTCGGCGAAGCAGATCGAGATGTCCATTGCCGTGATGACGAGCTCGGTCACCTTCTGGAAGGTCGCCGCGTCGAAGGTGTCGTCCTCGCGTAGGAACTTCAGGAGGTTGAGCGAGGCGAGGTTGCACGAGGAGTTGTCCAGCGACATGTACTCCGAGCACGGGTTCGAGGCGGTGATCCGACCCGTCTCCGGGTTGGTGTGCCAGTCGTTGATCGTGTCGTCGTACTGGATGCCGGGGTCGGCGCACTCCCACGCCGCCGTGGCGATCTTGTGCATGAGCTCGCGGGCATCGACGGACTCGATGACCTCACCGGTCATTCGCGCACGCAGACCGAACTCGGCCCCCTCCTCGACCGCGCGCATGAATTCGTCGGTGACCCGGACGCTGTTGTTCGCGTTCTGGTACTGGACGCTGACGATGTCCTTGCCGCCGAGGTCCATGTCGAAGCCGGCGTCGCGCAGCGCGCGGATCTTGTCCTCCTCGCGCGCCTTGGTCTCGACGAACTCCTCGATGTCGGGGTGGTCGACGTCGAGGACGACCATCTTCGCTGCCCGACGGGTCGCGCCACCGGACTTGATCGTTCCCGCCGATGCGTCGGCGCCGCGCATGAAGCTGACGGGACCGCTGGCCGTCCCACCGGAGGAGAGCAGCTCCTTGGACGAGCGGATCCGGGAGAGGTTCAGGCCGGCACCCGAGCCGCCCTTGAAGATGAAGCCCTCCTCCTTGTACCAGTTGAGGATCGAGTCCATCGAGTCGTCGACGGAGAGGATGAAGCAGGCGCTGACCTGCTGCGGGCTCTTGGTGCCGACGTTGAACCACACCGGCGAGTTGAAGCTGAAGACCTGGTGGAGCAGGGCATGGGTCAGCTCGTGCTCGAAGATCTCGGCGTCCTCGGGGCTGCCGAAGTAGCCGTGCTCCTTGCCGGCTGCCGTGTAGGTGAGCACGACCCGGTCGATGAGCTGCTTGAGGCTGCGCTCGCGAACCTCGGTGCCGAGGGCACCGCGGAAGTACTTGGTCGTGACGATCGTGGACGCGTTGACGCTCCAGAACTCGGGGAACTCCACGCCCCGCTGCTCGAAGATGGTCTCCCCCGTCTTCCAGTTCTGCTGTACGACGTCGCGCAGCTCCCAGGTCACCTCGTCATAGGGGTGCACACCGGGGGTCGTGTAGATGCGCTCGATCGTCACCCCCTTGGCGGACTTCTTCGCACCGTTGCGGGACCGGGCTGTCTCGGTCATGCTGCTCTCCTGCTTCTTCTCGGATATTCGGCTTGTCGTGCTGGTGATGTCTTGTATGCGTCAGTCACCGGCCGCGGCCGGCTCCGGCTCGACGCCGGTCGCGTCCCGCTCGGCCCGCAGGAGGGTGATCGCGGCCTCGAAGTCCTCGAGCGACTCGAATGCCTGGTAGACGCTGGCGAACCGGAGGTAGGCGACCTCGTCGAGCTCGCGCAGCGGGTCGAGCACCGCCATGCCGACCTCGTGGGCGTCGACCTCGGCGCTGCCCTGGGCCCGGATGGTCTCCTCGACACGTTGGGCGAGCAGGGCGAGCTGGTCCTCGGTGACCGGTCGGCCCTGACAGGCCTTGCGGACGCCGACGAGGACCTTGGAGCGGCTGAACGGCTCGGAGGCGCCGGAGCGCTTGAGGACCGACAGGCTCGTGGTCTCGGTCGTGGTGAAGCGGCGGTTGCACTCCGGGCACTGGCGGCGCCGGCGGATGCTCGAGCCGTCGTCCGCAGTTCGCGAGTCGATGACACGGGAGTCGGTGTGCCGGCAGTACGGACAGTGCATCGCGCGCCTCCTCGCTGGTGGTGGATTGCCCCGAATGTGGATAACTCAGTGGTCAAGGTGTGTATTGCGCGTCACACACTGTGGACAAGCAGTGCACAAGATGTGGGCGAACTACATTGGTGTAACCACTAGATCTAGGAATCTAGTCCCGGATGGACCACAAGAGCAAGAGACTCGCCGAAGAGATTCCGAAACCACGAAAGCGGCGCCGCCGCCAGGTGAATGGCAGCGACGCCGCAAGGACCCGCAGGAGGTGAGACTGCGAGACCCGGACCTGAGTGGGGTCGAGACACTCAGGAGTCATGAGCGTCAGTACGACGGGATGACGATCACCTGGCCTGCGGTGATGTGGGCCGACGGCAGGTTGTTCGCGAGCTGGATGCGCGCCACCCCCTCCGCGGCGGGGAGGCCGGGCATCTCGGCCTGAGCGATCTGGGTGAGGGTCTGGCCCGGACGGACCTCGACCGAGCCAAGCGGCCCGGGAGCCGGGGTGGCGCCACCGAGCCCCAGCGCCACACTCACGAGGATGGCGAACACCGAGAGGGTGACCGCCAGGCGCAGCCATCGGGGGACGGACAGAACAGAGGGTCGGGGCGCCACCCGGCCGGCGGCACCCTCGATCACGACGAGCCGCGGGCGCGCCGCCGGCGCGCGGGCCGGGAGGGTGTCCCATGCTGCTGCAGTCGACATCTGCTTCTCCTTCGTCTCGGCTCGATCGAACGTGTGTGCGATCGAACACCTGTCCAATGTCTAGCACGTATGTTCGAAGACACGCAAGACACGCTCGAACATATGTTTGGCACATATGTTCGGAACGCGTAGTCTCGTGCTCACGAGAAGGAGCCAACCAGGGACCACTGACAGTGCTTGCCCATCAGGCACTGGACACCCTGACGGGACGGGAAAGGACCCCTCGATGAGCACATCCCGCGGACCCCGCAATGCCGGCCGCCCGACCGAGGACGAGGTCCGCGAGCAGCTCCGCCGCGCGGAGGAGACCGCCGCAGAGGGCGAGTTCGCCGACACTCCCACGCGTGAGCAGGAGCGTCGCCGGATCGACGAGGACGCGTCGGTCCACGAGCTTCCCGACCGCGAGGGCAGCGGCGGCCTGACCGCCCGCCAGCGCCGGATCCTCGAGGTCATCCGCAACTCCATCGACCGGCGTGGCTACCCACCCGCCGTGCGCGAGATCGGCGAGGCCGTCGGGCTCAACTCCCCCAGCTCCGTCGCCCACCAGCTGACCCAGCTCGAGCGCAAGGGCTATATCCGGCGCGACCCCATGCGCCCGCGTGCGCTCGAGGTCGTCGATCCCAACGCCCCCGACCTCGGCGGCTACCGCGGCCACGACCCCCACGCCCGACCGGCGGTCTCGGGGGCCGATCCCGATGCCACCGCCGACGAGACGGGACTTCGCGACGACCGCCCTGAGGCCTCCTACGTGCCGGTGCTCGGTCAGATCGCCGCGGGTGTGCCGATCACCGCCGACGAGGTCGTCGAGGACGTCTTCCCGCTCCCCCGCCAGATCGTCGGCGAGGGGTCACTGTTCCTCCTCAAGGTCCAGGGCGACTCGATGGTCGACGCCGCGATCTGCGACGGGGACTGGGTCGTCGTGCGTCAGCAGCCCACCGCCGAGAACGGCGAGATCGTCGCGGCCATGCTCGACAACGAGGCGACCGTCAAGACCTTCAAGCGCCGCGACGGCAAGGTGTGGCTGATGCCGCACAACCCGGACTACCAGCCGATCGACGGCGACCACGCCACGATCCTCGGCCGGGTCACCGCGGTGCTGCGCAGGATCTGACCATCGGCCGCCAACCCTCGGCGTCGCGCAAGGCTCTCGCGCTCGACTCCGGCCGTAGGTCGAGACGACGCAACAGCTGGGCGTTGAGGGCGACGACGACCGTCGAGACGGACATCAGGAGCGCCCCGATCGCCATCGGCATGACGAAGCCGATCGGGGCGAGAATGCCGGCCGCCAACGGCACGGCCGCGATGTTGTATCCGGCGGCCCACCACAGGTTCTGCTTCATCTTGCGGTAGCCGGCACGGGACAGCTGGATGACGGACAACACCGACCTCGGGTCGTCGCTCGCGAGAACGACGCCGGCGGACGCGATCGCCACGTCGGTGCCCGCGCCGATCGCGATACCCACGTCGGCCTGCGCGAGTGCCGGCGCGTCGTTGACCCCGTCCCCGACCATGGCGACCACTCGCCCCTGGTCCTGCAGCGTCTTGACCTTGTCTGCCTTGTGCTCCGGACGGACCCCGGCGAGGACCTCGTCGATGGCCAGCTCCTCAGCCACAGCTCGCGCGACAGGCTCGGCGTCCCCGGTGATCATCACCACCTGGATGCCGAGACGGTGCAGCGTGTCGACGGCTTCGCGAGACTCTTCTCGCACGGCATCCGCCACGGCCAGCGCACCGACGACCGTGCGGTCACGGACGACGTGGAGCACCGTCGCGCCACGCTCGCCCCACTCCTCGGCGATGGCCATCTGGTCCAGACCTTCCTCCTCGAGCAGGTACGGCCCTCCCACACGCACGACCGATCCGTCGACGCGTCCGGTCACCCCCACCGCCGGCGCCGACGAGAAGTCGCCGGCCGCGGCATACGAGAGGTCACGCTCACGCGCGGCGCGAACGATCGCTCGAGCGAGTGGGTGCTCACTGTCAGCCTCCACGGCTGCCGCCAGGGAGAGCACCGACTCCTCCGAGAATCCGTTCACCGGCTCGACCTGGACCACCGCCGGCTCGCCCCGGGTGAGCGTCCCCGTCTTGTCGAACAGGACCGTGTCGACCACGCGGGTCCGCTCCAGAGCCATCCGGTCCTTGACCAGCACGCCTCCCTTGGCCGCCCGCTCCGTCGTGATGGACACGACGAGGGGAATGGCCAGGCCGAGAGCATGCGGACAGGCTATGACGAGGACGGTGATCACCCGGACGAGTGCGGCGTCCGGGGTGGCGACGGCCAGCCAGACGATCGCGGCGACGGCGGCTGAGATGAGTGCGAACCAGAACAGCCAGCCGGCGGCGCGGTCGGCGAGCCGCTGGGCGCGGGTCGACGAGCTCTGAGCATCGGCCACCATCCGCTGGATACCTGCGAGCGCGGTGTCGTCACCGACGGCCGTGACTCGAAGCCGCAGGGCGGAGTCCGTCGCGACCGTGCCGGCCACGACGGCGTCACCCACCGTTCGGCGGACCGCCCTCGACTCACCGGTGATCATCGACTCGTCCACTGCCGCGGCTCCGCCCACGACCTCGCCGTCCGCCGGCACCCGCGCTCCGGGTCGCACGACGACGATGTCGCCGACCACGAGGTCCGCCGGCGAGACCGTGACCGTTCGATCACCCTCCACTCGCTCGGTCTGGTCCGGCAAGAGCGCGGCGAGGGACTCCAGTGCCGACGAGGTCTGGGCGAGGGACCGCATCTCGATCCAGTGTCCGAGGAGCATGATCACGATGAGCAGCGCCAGCTCCCACCAGAAGTCCAGGTCGTGCGGCAGAACCCCGACCGTGGCGAGAAGAGAGGCGACGAACGCCACGGTGATCGCCATGCCGACGAGGAGCATCATCCCTGGCTTGCGCTGCCTCACCTCGTCGATCGCGCCGGTGTAGAAGGGGCGCCCTCCCCAGAGGTACATGACGGTGCCGAGCACAGGGGAAACCCACATCACCCCAGGGTTGTCCGGGAGCCGGTAGCCGAGAAGATCGGCGAACATGGGACTCGCGAGGGTCGTCGGCACCGCGAGTGCCAGCATGATCCAGAACAGCCGACGGAACATCGCCACATGGTCGTCGTGACCGGAGTGTCCGCCACCCTCGGAGTGGGTGGACCCCCCGGAATTCATGCCGTGCGGCGGATCCGCTGCAGGCGCACCATGCTCCCCGGCCTGGCCCCGGCTGATGTGCTGCACTCGCTGCCTCTGATCCGCGTGCTCTGCCGCACCCTGAGTGCTCGTCCCGAGATCGTTCCGCGTCGTCATCACAGTGCCTCCTCGCGTGTGTTCGGCGGTCCGTTCGTGCAGTGGGGAGCCGCTCGATCGTGAGACACGATATACCCCCCTGGGGTATATTGTCGAGTCTGTCCGGGCGGTTGGTCCATTCGGCTTCCCCCCGGCCATCCCGGTGGGATGCTGGTGACATGCCTGAGCACTCCGGTGCGGCGGCCTCACCCCACATGCCAGGGGCGGCACCAGTGACGGGTGGGGCGCGTTCGGTGGCCGTGATCCTGGTCGGGCTCGCGACCTTCTCGGTCCTCTTCGTCGTCATCGACCAGCTCTATGTAGGCTTCGTCGACGCGCATTTCCCTCCGGTGGGCACCTCGGCCGCTCTGGCGACGCTCTACGGTCTGGTGTCCCGGCTCCACCTCATCGTGCCCCTGACGGTCGTGGCCCTCTGGAGGCCCCGCGAACTGGGGTTCCAGGTCGGCCGCATCCGCGAACACCGACGACTCCTCACCGTCTTCCTGCTCGCCAACTGCGGCATCGTCGGCGGCTACCTCCTGCTCGCGGGTCCGACGCCGTACGGCGGCACCGAGTGGCTGGTCACGGAGGTCGTCACCGTGCCTCTCGTCGAGGAGACGGCGTGGCGCGGTCTGGTCTTCGCGGCGCTGCTCGCCGCCCTCCGCCGCAGCGGACCGGAGGCTCGAGCGGTCACCATCTCCGTCTGGGCAAGCGGCATCGCCTTCGGGCTGGCCCACGCCGCCAACGCGCTCGTGGGGCTCCCGGTCGAGTTCGTCGCCGTGCAGGTGCTCAACGCCGCCGTCTGGGGCGTGGTGTACGGCTACGCCCGTGCCGTCAGCGACAGCATCTATCCACCGATCGCGCTGCACGCCGCCATGAACCTGGTCGTCGTGCTGCTGTCGTGACGCCGACTCGGACCGGGCCGGCGTCGTGCCTCACTCCTGGTCGGAGAATGCCTCGACCTTGCGGCGCTCCCCGGAGACGATGATGATGTCGCCGTCATTCACGACCGAGGCGGGAGTCGCATACGAGAAGTCCTTGCCCGCGCTCTTGATTCCGACGATCGTCACTCCCCACCGCTGCCGCACACCGGCCTCGGCCAGCGTGCGCCCGAGGATCTCGCGTGGCGGGTTGGTCTTGACAATCGCGTAGCCGTCGTCGAACTCGATGTAGTCGAGCATGCGCCCGCGGACCAGGTGCGCGACGCGTTTGCCCATCTGGTGCTCCGGGCGCACGATATGGGCGACACCGACCTGGGAGAGGATCTCGCCCTGGGAGGTCGTGATCGCTTTGGCCCAGATGTCGGCGACACCCAGCTTGCGCAGCACGAAGGCAGTGAGCACACTCGCCTCGAGGTTGTGGCCGATGGCGATGACGGCCTTGCTGAACTCCCCCACTCCGAGCTGCTCCATCGCCTGGATGTCCGTGGCGTCGGCCTGGACGATGTGGGTCCAGCGGCCGGCGAGGTCCTGGACCCGCTTGAGGTCGTTGTCGATGGCGAGCACCTCGACGCCGTCGCGCTCGAGCTCGTCGGCGAGCGACTTGCCGAACCTGCCGAGCCCGATGACCACGACGCCACCGCCGCGTCCGATCTTCCTAGCCAATGAGGGGCGCTCCTTCCGGGAGGTGGTATCGACGGGTCCGCTCACGCAGGGCGAGCGCCGACACCAGGGTGATCGGGCCGAGTCGGCCGAGGAACATGAGAACGACGAGGATGAGCTGAGCCGGGCCGCCGACCTGGGGAGTGATGCCCGTGGACAAACCGACCGTCGCGAACGCGGAGGTCGTCTCGAACAGGACGTCGCGGAAGGGCAGGTTGGTCAGCTCGGTCAGCAGCATCGTGCCGCCCATGACGGCGGCGACCCCGAGCAGAGCGACGGTCGTCGCCTGCCGGACGACGCGGTGGTCGATGCGGCGGTCGAACGCGATCACGTCGTCGTCCCCGCGGACCTCGGCGACGATGACGAAGAACAGCACGATGAACGTCGTCACCTTCAGGCCACCGGCCGTGCCAGCGGAGCCCCCGCCGACGAACATGAGCATGATCGTCGCGAGCAGCGTCTCGTCGGTGACCGCCCCGTAGTCCCATGCGTTGAAGCCGGCGGTGCGCGGCTGCACGGCGTGGAACCAGCCGCCCAGGACTCGCTCGGCAGGTGCGAGCGGCCCGAGGGTGCCGGGGTTGGTCCACTCCGTGAGCGCGATGAAGGCCGTCCCGCCCATGAGCAGGACACCGGTCATGACGAGGGTGAGCCGGGTGTGCAGGCTCCAGGTGCGCGGCCGACGGTTGCGCATCAGCTCCACGAGGACCGGGAAGCCGAGGCCGCCGATGACGACCGCGACGGAGATGGGCATGAGGATGAAGCCGTCGGTGAGGAAGCCCATGAGGTTGTCGCTGAACAGGGCGAACCCGGCGTTGTTGAACGACGAGACCGCGTGGAAGACGCCGTGCCACAGGGCGGTCGGCCAGCTGTCGTCGTAGACGTCGCGGAACCGCAGCGTCAGCAGCAGCGCAACGGTGCCCTCGACGACGATCGTGATGAGGAAGACGCCCTTGAGCACGCGACGCACGTCACCGGGGCCGACACTGCGCGTCTCAGCCGCAGCCGTCAGGCGGGTCCGCAGGCCCATCCGCCGCGAGAGGAAGAGCCCGATCAGGGAGGCCATGGTCATGATCCCGAAGCCGCCCACCTGGATCAGGCCGAGGATGACGGCCTGGCCGGTGTGGCTCCAGTAGGTCGCGGTGTCCACCGTGATGAGCCCCGTGACGCAGACCGCGCTGGTCGCCGTGAACAGGGCCGTCACGAACGGCGCCCCACCGTCGCCGGCACGCGAGACGGGAAGCATGAGCAGCACCGTGCCGACGAGGTCGGCCAGGAGGAACGCCGTGACGAGCACCTGCGCCGGGTGGCGGAAGACCGGGCGTCGGCCGGTCACCGATGCGCGCCGCGGGAGGAACACCCCGCAAGGATGACACGGGGTGCCTCGACAGGCGCACTCAGGAGGTTGCAATGGCGAGGAAGCCGACGACCCGCTCGCTCCAGCCGTCCGGGTCGGTGCGCAGGCCGGCCGTGTGTGTCGCACCGGGCACCTCCCAGATCTCGACCGAGTCCGGCGCGGCTGCCCTGATCGACTCCGCCGCACGCCGCTCGTCCGGGCGCTCCCCAGCGGTGATGAGCAGGAGAGGTCGAGGGGCGGCGCCCGCGGCGGCGTCACGCAGGGGTGGTGGTGGCGAGGCCGGGCTGAGCAGGTCGGCGACCGACGTCTGCAGCCGCTGGACGCCCAGGGTGACCGACCCGCGCCACCCGTATGCGTCGGCGAGCCAGCCCATATCGGCGGCGGTGCGCTTCATGGCACCTTCGGCGACGACGGCGCGTATGCGCGGGTCCACTCCCGCCGCGCCGATCGCCTCCTCGCCACCCATGGACAGGCCGACGACCGCGATCCGGTCGGGGTCGACGTCCTCCTGCTCGCCGAGCCACGTGACGGCGGCGGGGACGTCCTGGTCACCGAACCAGCCCCAGTCGTTGCCCCGACCGGTGCTCTCCCCCTGACCCCGCGGATCGAGCGCGAGGACACCGAAGCCCGCGTCGGACAGCACTGCGGCATGCCGGCCCAGTGCGGCGCTCGAGCTGCCCGACCCAGGAAGCAGCACCAGTGCCGCTCCGGAGATGGACGGGGAGTACCAGCCCGCCAGCTGCTCCCCGTCGGCGGTTGCGACCGAGACCGCGCGGGAGTCCACCAGAGCCCCCGGGGCGGCGGCGGGCGGGTCCGCACGACCCGGGACGGCGACGCGCAGCGGCACCGCCAACACATAGACGACAAGGAGGGCTCCGAGGAGCAAGCCGGGCACGGACAGCAGCCGCCACCGCGGCGGCGTCGCCCGAACCAGCGCGAAGCCCGCGGTCAGAAGGAGCGCGGCACCGCATACCAGGGCCGCCAGAGCCAGCACCGCGACCGCGGTGACGTTGCCCTTGACGAGGTGCCCAAGACCGATCCCGACGCCGGTCGCGACGAGGACGGACCCGAGGACGAACGCGGCGCCGGCGCGCCACGGCCTACGGGTGAGTCCCACCGCCCAAGCATGCTCTCCGGCGCCGTCGGCGCGCTACTGCGCGAGCTGCCCCTCGGCCTCGGCCGACACCGAGGCGGTCGTGCCGAGGATGACGATGGCGTCCGGCGCGAGCCTGGCTATCTCGTCGAGGACGACCTGCGGGATCGGACCCGTCGACGGAACGAGGAGCACCGGCGCGGCCCGCAGGCCGGCCACCGGACCCACTGCGAGCGCGTCGGGGAAGTTCGCGCCGGTCGAGATGTAGACGGTGCCACCGGCGTTCGCCGGGAAGTTCAGCGCCGACAGCATGGCGGCCGTCGCGAACCGGTCCGACCCACCGACCCGGGTCACGGTCGCCGTCGGCAGCGCCGCTCGCACGGCGTCCTCGGCCTCGACCGTCACGGTCGGCACCGAGCCGAGGATGACGACCTGCGAGGGGTCGAGCCGCAGCAGCTCTGCCTGAGTCGCCGGGTGCAGTGTGGGACCGGTGAGCAGCAGCGGGTCGCCGTCGCGGGCCGCGATCGCGGCGGCCGCCAGCGAGTCCGGGAAGTTCAGCCCCGTGGCGAGGTAGACCCGGTCGGCCTGGCTCGCCGTCGGCTGCAGCTCTTGGCTGATCAGGGCAGCGGTCTCGTACCGGTTCACGCCGGCGATGCGGGTGACCGGCCCGTAGCCGGCGTTGAGGAGATCCTGCTCGACCGCGGCCGAGACCCGGTCGGTCTGACCGAGGATGACGATGCTCTGCGGCTGAAGCCGCTCGAGCTCCTCAGCCGTTTCGATGGGCAGCGAGGTCGGCCGCGTGAGCAGGACCGGACCCTGCCTCGCGCCGGCGAGTGCACCGACGGCCAGCGCGTCCGGGAAGTGCTCGCCGGTCGTCAGGTAGACCACCGGAACGCCGGGGTCGAAGTGACTCGCCGAGACCAGCCGCGCGGTGTCGTACCGGTTCGAGCCGGCGAACCGGGTGATGTAGTCCTGGACCGGCGGTGCGGTGGGAGTGGTCGTCGGCGTCGTCGTGGGAGTGGTCGTCGGTGTCGTCGTGGTCGTCACCTGAGGCGGCGGCACGACACCGCCGTCGTCACTGAAGTCGGCGGAACAGTAGATGACGTGGGAGATGTCCTGCCCACTGCTGTGCCAGAACACCTCCCCGGGGATGGGCCACCAGGTCAGGTCGTTGGACGCGGGTGCCGTCTCGTCGCCGACGGACTTGACAATGGTGACGAGCCAGTCCTCGAACTGACCCGGGAACGCGGGCATGGTGAAGGTCTGCCCATTGACGGTGGACTTCAGGCACCGCCCGCCCTCGTAGTCGATCTCCGCGAGCCAGTTCGCCCAGGTGAACTGAGAGTCGTACTCCGCAAGGCCGGGCAGGCTCAGGATGGCCTGCTCGTCATCGCCAGGCACCAGCGGGTTCGGGACGGGCTCGGCGTATGCGGTGCTCGCCGGCACGAGCACGAGGGCCGCTCCTGCTGCAAGAGCGACGACCGAGCGAGTGATCAACGAGCCCATACCGATTCCTGACCCAGATTGCCGAGACAGGCACCGAGCAC
>JBAUUB010000318.1:0-40426 GCA_049582485.1 Dermatophilaceae bacterium | reverse complement strand
CAACGGCCTCGAGCGCACTCACCCGTCACATGCTAGTGACGGGCGAGTGCTGGGCTCGGATGCCGCGGCGGGTGCGACCTCGGGGGTGGTCAGCCGCGCTGCTCCGGCGGGGAGTCCGCCGGAGGCTGCGGGGCCGGAGCCGCGGGTGGGTCGAGCGCGGGGGACTCCGACGGTGACTGGGCCGGCGGCGGCGGGACCGCGTCCGCGGGCCGTCGTGCGGGCGGTTGCGTCGAACTGACCGGGGAGGCGTGCTCCGTGGCCTCCTTCGTCGAGCGGGCCGCCTGGCCCCGCGCCTCCTCGAGCGCGACCTTGGCGTCCTGGAGAGCGAAGGGCTCGAACGAGCTGGCCTCCGGCTCACCCACCTCCACCCACTCCTCGGTGTCCATCCCACGTCCGTCGTTGCTGTCCTTGCCGAGCATGCCACCGATGCCGCGGAGCGCGTCGGTGAGCTCGCTCGGGACGATCCACATCTTGTTGCTGTCTCCCCTGGCGATCTGGGGGAGCACCTGGAGGTACTGGTAGGCGAGCAGCTTCTGGGTGGGCTTGCCGCGGTGGATCGCGTCGAAGACCTGCTTGATCGCTCGGGCCTGGCCCTCGGCCTCGAGCACCCGAGCCTGCGCAGAGCCCTCGGCCCGCAGGATCTGGCTCTGCTTCTCACCTTCGGCGGTGAGGATCTGGGACTGCTTGACGCCCTCGGCGTTGAGGATGGCGGCGCGACGGTCCCGCTCGGCCTTCATCTGCTTCTCCATGGACTCCTGCACCGACATCGGCGGGTCGATGGCCTTCAGCTCGACCCGGTTCACTCGGATCCCCCACTTGCCGGTCGCCTCGTCCAGGGCCCCACGCAGCGTGCCGTTGATCTGGTCACGGCTGGTCAGGGTCTGCTCGAGGTCGAGCGAGCCGATGACGTTGCGAAGCGTCGTGACGGTGAGCTGCTCGATGCCCTGGATGAAGTTGGCGATCTCGTAGACCGCGGCCCGGCTGTCGATGACCGTGTAGTAGATGACCGTGTCGATGTTGACGACGAGGTTGTCACTCGTGATGACCGGCTGGGGCGGGAACGAGACGACCTGCTCGCGCAGGTCGACGTTGGCGCGCACCTTGTCGACGAAGGGGATGAGGAAGTGCAGACCGCCTTCGAGGGTGCGTGAGAAGCGGCCGAGCCGCTCGATGATGAGCGAGGTCTGCTGCGGCACGATCCGGACGGTGCGCACGAGCACGACGATCGCGAAGATCAGCAGGATGCCCAGGACGATGAGCGACTCCATGAGGTTCTCTTCCCTTGTTCGGTGGTCTGGTTCAGTGGTGGTCTGGTCGAGCGGTGGTCGGTATGCGGTGGTCGGCTTGACGCGGTGGTCGGCCGGGTCAGCGACCCAGCTGGTCCAGGGGGGCGACGTGGACGGTGGCGCCCCGGATCTCGATGACCCGGACCTGGGTTCCCGGTTGAAGGGCTGCACCGGAGGGACCGCGTGCGGACCACACCTCGCCGGCGAGCTTGACCCGGCCGTCGGTCTCGGTGATCGTCTCGAGCACCCAGGCGTCCCGCCCGATGAGCGCGGATGAGCCGATGCCGTGGTCGGTCTCGGTGTCGAGGAACCGCCGCTTGACGACGGGCCGCACGACGAACAGCAGCGCGAACGCCGTCACGACGGCGGACACGACCTGGATCGGGAGGGACGCGCCGAGTCCGGCCGCGGCGGCGCCGGCCAGCGCTCCGCCGGCGAGCATGACGAAGACGAAGTCGACCGTCGCGGCCTCGACCGCCGCCAGCACGAGAGCGATCCCGAGCCAGACGACCCACCAGTTGTCAGCGAGCCATTCCATCGTCGTGCCCCTCTCTGCGGATGTGGTTCGAAGGTGTGCGGGTGGGTCCGGCCGGATCCGAGGTCACCGACAACACCGGCTGCGACAACACCGGCTGCGACCGCACGGACCGTGAGCGCGTGGGCCCCGGCCGTGAGCGACCCTCCCGCGCGTGGCGGACGGACCCGGAGGCGGCTACACCGCCCATGCGGTCCACCGCTCTCCACGGTTCTCAACGCGCAAGGGCAGTCCGAAGGTTTCGCTGAGGTTCTCGTCCGTCAGGGTGAGCTCGAGGGGACCGGCCGCGACGACCCGCCCCTCCCGCAGCAGCAGTGCGTCGGTGAAGGAGGGTGGGATCTCCTCGACGTGGTGCGTCACGAGCACGAGTGCCGGTGCGGTCAGGTCGGCCGCGAGCTCGCCGAGCCGCCCGACGAGGTCCTCCCGGCCGCCGAGGTCCAGGCCGGCCGCGGGCTCGTCGAGAAGCATGAGCTCCGGGTCGGTCATGAGCGCCCGGGCGATCTGCACTCGCTTGCGCTCACCCTCGGAGAGCGTGCCGAAGGTGCGGTCGGCGAGGTGATCGATTCCCATCACCTCGAGCAGATCGGCGGCCCGCTCGTGGTCGAGGTGGTGGTACTGCTCGCGCCATCGGCCGACGACCCCGTAGGAGGCGGTGACGACGACGTTGTGGACGACCTCGGAGCCGGGGATGCGCTCGGCCAGCGAGGCCGATGCGAGGCCGATGCGGGGCCGCAGCTCGAAGACGTCGACCGCGCCGAGCACCTCGCCGAGGACACCTGCCACCCCGCTCGTGGGGTGGATCCGACCCGCTGCGATCTGCAGGAGGGTGGTCTTGCCGGCGCCGTTCGGTCCGAGAACCACCCAGCGCTCACCCTCCTCGACCTCCCATGTGACGTCGTCGAGCAACGTTGTCCTGCCACGCACGACGCTCACACCGGCGAGAGCGAGGACGTCGGTCATGTCGTCAACCCTAGTCGACGTGAACGACCTGCTCGGGAACCTACGATGGTCCGGTGCCGGAGCTTCCCGCAAGCGTCCGCGTGGCCCTGTGGGTCGGCCACGCGTGGTCCTGCGACGCCGACGCAGAGTCGGTCCTGCGGGCGGCTCTGCCCGACGTGGACGTCGTCCTCCGCCTCGTGGAGAGGCTGCGACTGTGGCGCGAGCTGGGCGAGTCGGCCGTCTATGTCGCACTCCCCCGTCCGGGCGCACCGGGGCTCCTGCCCCGCTGCGCGCCGGAGGCCTCGGACGCGGCGATGTCCGCCGGGGAGTGTCTGTTCGTCGCCGGTCTCGGTGGCCTGCTCGTCCCTACCCCGGTTCCGTTCGGGGTCGAGGGGACAGGCCTCGCGGTCCGCTGGGAGGCGCATGACGCCGACCCGGTTCCGGCGCACCGACTGGGTGGCCTGGACGTCGCCGGCGCAGACCGGCGGTTGCGCGTGGCGGTGCACGAGGCGATCGACGGCCTCGGGGACGGTGGATGGGTCGATGCCTGGCAGCGTCAGACGCCGACCGCCCTGCAGCGGGAGTGGTCGCTCCCGGGCGATCTTCCCGACCGCGTCCGGGGACTGGTCGTGCGGGCCGCCTCGGTGCTCGAGGTGACCGAGGCGGGGCTCGAGCACGCCGACGGGTCGGCATCGGTCGCACTCACTGAGCACCGCCGCCGGACGCTTCTCACCCTTCGGGCGGCAGCGTGTGAGGCGCTCGAGGTCGCCGCCTGCGCCGGCGCGGGCTACCTGGCGGCCCAGTCCCGCAGGACGAGCTCGTAGACCTCCCTGGTGCGTTCGGCGATGGTGTCCCAACCGAACTCCTCGACCGCTCGTCGTCGGCCCGCCCGACCGAACTCCAGCGCCCGCTCCCGGTCGGCCACCGCCTCGACGAGGGCTGCGCCGAGGTCGGCGATGAAGCGATCCGGGTCGACAGGGGTTCCGGTGCCGTCCTGAACCTGCTCGATCGGGACCAGCCAGCCGGTCTTCCCGTCGGCGACGACCTCGGGGATCCCCCCGGTCGCTGTGGCGACGACCGCGACCTCGCACGCCATCGCCTCGAGGTTGACGATGCCGAGCGGCTCGTAGACGGAGGGGCAGACGAACACCGTGGACCCGGACAGCAGGGCCACGACCTCGTGGCGCGGCAGCATGTCCGGGATCCACACGACCCCGTCGCGCTCCTGGCGCAGGTCCTCGATCAGGGCCTCGACCTCGGCCTTGATCTCCGGCGTGTCGGGGGCGCCGGCGCACAGGACGAGCTGCGCCTCGGGCGGAAGGGCACGCGCGGCCCGCAGGAAGTACGGCAGTCCCTTCTGGCGGGTGATCCGGCCGACGAAGATGACGGCCGGCCGGTCCGGGTCGACGCCGTGCCGGTGCAGCACCTCGGGGTCCTCGCGTCGGGACCAGAGATCGCTGTCGATGCCGTTGTGGACCACGTGGACCCGCGACGGGTCGATGTCCGGATAGGACCTCAGGATGTCCTTGCGCATACCCTCGCTCACGGCGATCACCCCCGCCGCGGACTCGTAGGCGGTGCGCTCGACCCAGGATGAGACGCGGTAGCCGCCGCCGAGCTGCTCGGCCTTCCACGGCCGCAGCGGTTCGAGGCTGTGCGCGGTCACGACGTGCGGCATGCCGCCGAGCAACGAGGCCAGATGGCCCGCGAAGTTCGCGTACCAGGTGTGCGAATGGACCAGATCGGCACCGACGCAGTCGTCGGCGATCGCGAGATCGACCCCCATCGTGCGCAGCGCGCCGTTGGCGTCGGCCAGCTCCGCGAGGTCGGGGTATGCGGTGGTCCCCTCCTCGTCGCGCTCCTCGCCGAAGCAGCGGACGCGAACCTCGAGGTCGGACAGACCCCGCAACGCCCGGACGAGCTCGGCCGCGTGCACCCCCGCTCCTCCGTAGATCGCGGGTGGGTACTCCTTCGTCAGCACGTCGATGCGCATGGACGTCAGGCTAACGCCAACCGGACAAAGTGTCGTCGGTCACCGTTCCCGAGTAGGTTGAGTCTCATGAGCCGAGCGAGTCAGCCGAAGGTCCTGGCCATCGTCCTAGCCGGAGGGGAGGGGAAGCGCCTGATGCCGCTGACGGCGGACCGGGCCAAGCCGGCCGTGCCGTTCGGGGGCATCTACCGCCTGATCGACTTCGCCTTGTCCAACCTGGCCAACAGCGGGTATCTGAAGGTCATCGTGCTCACCCAGTACAAGTCCCACTCGCTGGACCGGCACGTGACCAAGACCTGGCGGATGTCGACCCTCCTCGGGAACTACGTCGCGCCGATCCCGGCTCAGCAGCGGGTCGACAAGAACTGGTATCTCGGGAGTGCCGACGCGGTCTTCCAGAGCCTCAACGTGATCCAGGACGAGCGTCCCGACGTCGTGGTGGTGGTCGGCGCGGACCACGTCTATCGCATGGACTTCTCCGACATGGTGCGTCAGCACCGTGAGACAGGCGCCGGGGTCACGGTGGCGGCGATCCGTCAGCCGATCTCCCTGGCCGACCAGTTCGGTGTGATCGAGGTCGATGACGCCAACCCGCTCAAGATCGGCGCCTTCCTGGAGAAGCCGACCGATCCGAAGGGCCTGCCCGACTCCCCGGACGAGGTGCTCGCCTCGATGGGCAACTACGTCTTCGACGCGGACGTCCTCGCCGATGCGGTCACCCGCGACTACCACCGCGAGGGCAGCAAGCACGACATGGGCGGCGACATCGTCCCGGCGTTCGTCGAGGAGGACGGCGCATACGTCTACGACTTCAAGAGCAACGACGTCCCCGGCTCGACCGAGCGGGACCGGGACTACTGGCGTGACGTGGGCACCATCGACTCGTACTACGAGGCCCACATGGACCTCATCTCGATCCATCCGGTGTTCAACCTCTACAACTACGAGTGGCCGATCTACACCAGCTACGGTCCCTTCCCACCCGCGAAGTTCGTCCATGGTGCCCAGGGCCGGATCGGCGAGGCCCTCAACTCCGCCATCTCTCCCGGCGTCGTCATCTCGGGGGCCCGGGTGCAGGGGTCGGTCGTCTCGCCGAAGGTCCGGGTCCACAGCTACTCCACGGTCGAGGACTCGGTGATCTTGGACTCGGTCGAGATCGGCCGCAACTGCCAGATCCGGCGAGCCATCATCGACAAGAACATCGTCGTTCCTGCCAGCACCCGCATCGGCTACGACCGCGCCGAGGACGAGGCCCGCGGCATGGTGGTCACCGAGAGCGGGCTGACCGTGCTCGGCAAGGACTACACCTTCCCCGCGTGACGGTCGCCGGTCCGGCCGCCCGGGGCCGGACGGGGTCGTGCCCGACCATCACGCGGCCCGTGCTCCGGCGGCGGGAGTGCACTGGTTAGGCTCGGCGGGTGACTGCCGAGCACGACCCCACCGCGACTCTGCTCGCCACCCTGAGCGGTGCCGACCGACCGGGGGTGACGAGTCGTCTCTTCACGTCGCTCGACGGCCTCGACGTGGCGGTGCTCGATGTGGAGCAGGTCGTCGTGCGAGGGCACCTGACCCTGGCCGTGCTCCTCGCGGCCGGTGACCGCACCGGCGACGTGGGCGCCCGCATCGCCGCCGTTGCGCGCGACCTGGGGATGACGGTCACGACATCGCTCGGGACCGGCGATCCCGGGCGCAACCGAACCGGACGTGCCGCAGTCGTCGCTCTCGGCCAGCCGCTCACGGCGAGGGCGGTCAGTGCGATCACCGCGACCGTCGCGGGATCGGGCGCGAACATCGACCGGATCAGGCGGCTGTCCCGATACCCGGTGACGACGATCGAGTTCGACGTCTCCGGGGCCGATGTCACTGCTCTACGCCGCGAGCTCGCCCGGATCTCGGCGCGTGAGCGGGTCGATGTGGCCGTCTCGCCGTCCGGTCTGGCCCGTCGCGGCCGCCGGCTGGTCGTGCTCGATGTGGACTCGACGCTGATCCAGGACGAGGTGATCGAGCTTCTCGCGGCCCACGCCGGTCGGGCGGCCGAGGTCCATGCCGTGACGGAGGCCGCGATGCGCGGTGAGCTGGACTTCACCGAGAGCCTGCACCGGCGCGTCGCGGTGCTGCGTGGCCTGCCGGAGTCCGTGCTCGACGCGGTCGCCGACCAGGTCCGACTGACCCCGGGTGCCCGCACCCTGGTGCGTACCCTGCACCGGCTGGGCTTCACCGTTGCCCTCGTCAGTGGCGGCTTCACGCCGATCGTGCGGGCCATCGCCGCCGATCTCGGCATCCGTCACGTGCGCGCCAACGACCTCGAGGTCGTCGACGGCACCCTGACCGGCCACGTCCTCGGCACCGTCGTCGACCGGGCCGGCAAGGCCGCCGCACTTCGTGAGTTCGCCGCGGCCGAGGGGCTCCCCCTCTCACGCACCGTCGCGATCGGCGACGGCGCGAACGACCTCGACATGCTCCAGGCAGCGGGCCTGGGGGTCGCCTTCAACGCCAAGCCCGTCGTCCGCGACCAGGCCCACACGTCGGTCAACGTCCCCTACCTCGACACCGTCCTGTTCCTCCTCGGCATCTCCCGCGAGGAGATCGAGGAGGCCGACCGCGTCAGCGACCCCGCCGACGCCCAGGAGAGCCAAGTCCACCAGGGCCAAGTCCACCAGAGCCCAGACCATCAGAGCCCCGACGATTCAAGCCCAGACCAACCAGGACCAGATCATCCGGGACCAGACCACTCAGGAGCCGTCCGGACATGACCCGCAGGCAGCCGACCCTTCTCGTGATCGGGGGTGCCGAGGACCGCGTCGGCACCGCCGTCCTCCTGCGGCGCTTCGTGCGGCTCTCCGGTGGACGGCGCTCGCGGATCGTCCTGATCCCGACGGCGTCGTCGATGCAGGACGAGGTGACCGCCGCATACCGCGAGGCCTTCGGCCGGCTCGGCGTCACCCGCCTCGATGTCGTCAATCCGGCCTCACGCGCGGACGCCCACGACCCGGAGGGCGTGCGCGCCCTCGACGGGGCCACCGGGATCTTCCTCACCGGCGGAAGCCAGCTGCGGCTCAGCCAGTTCCTCCCGGGCACCGCCCTCGGCGCCGCCATCCACCGCGCCCACGCCGCGGGCACGGTCATCGGCGGCACGTCGGCGGGCGCCTCGATCATGAGCACCTTCATGATCTCGATGGGCGAGGAGGGCACGACCCCGCGACAGCGCGCCAGCCAGCTCAGCGCCGGTCTCGGGCTCATCGACGGCGTGATCATCGACCAGCACTTCGGTCAGCGCAACCGCTACGGACGGCTGATGTCCGTCGTCGCCAGCTCGCCCCATCTCCTCGGGGTCGGCATCGACGAGAACACCGCGATCGAGGTCAGCGGCGGGCGGTTCACGGTCCTCGGTTCGGGGGTGGTCCACGTCCTCGACGCCCGCGACGCCGTCACCGACTTCCCCGACGCCCGGCGCGGCGCCCCCATGCTCGTCTCGGGCGCGGTCGTGCACTCGTTGCCGGCCGGGGCGACCTTCGACCTGGCGACGGTCTCGCTCGTCGGGTTCGTCGAGAAGCACCCGGACGTCGTCGTCACCGCGGGCTCGCGCGGATGACCGCAGGGAGGGCCCGTCGCCATGTGGCGCCGGCGGCGGCGCGGGCTCTAGGTTGAGACGGTGACCGACCGCCCGACCCCCAGCCAGCCCGCCCGACCGGACCTGACGATCGTCGAGACGCGGGTGTATCGCGGCGGCAACATCTGGTCCTATGACCCCGCTGTCCACCTCGTCGTCGACCTCGGCTCTCTCGAGGAGTACCCGACCGACACCCTCCCCGGCTTCACCGACCGACTGCTGGAGCTGCTCCCCGGCCTCGACCGACACACCTGTTCCCGGGGGGTTCGCGGCGGATTCGTCCAGCGGCTCCGCGAGGGCACCTGGCTCGGCCATGTCGCCGAGCACATCGCGCTGCAGCTGCAGCAGGAGGCCGGTCACGACCTGAGGCGGGGCAAGACGCGCCAGGTCAAGGGGCACCCTGGCCGGTACAACGTCATCTACGGGTTCAGTGACGAGCGGGTCGGGATCGCTGCGGGTCGGCTCGCAGTCCGGCTCGTCAACGACCTCGTCGAGCCCGGTGGCCTTGACTTCGCCGCAGAGCTCGACGCCTTCCTCCGGATGAGCGAGCGCACCGCCTTCGGACCCTCGACGAGCGCGATCCTCGAGGAGGCGGTCAGTCGTGACATCCCCTTCATCCGGCTCAACACCGGGTCGCTGGTCCAGCTCGGTCAGGGCGTGTACGCCCAGCGGATCCGCGCGACCATGACGTCGCGGACCGGTGCGCTGGCGGTCGACCTGGCCGGCGACAAGGACCTCACGGGCAAGCTGCTCGCCTCTGCCGGCCTTCCCGTCCCCAGGCAGGAGGTCGTGCGCACCGTGGACGGTGCGGCCGAGGCGGCCGCACGGGTCGGCTTCCCCGTGGTGCTCAAGCCGCTCGACGGCAACCATGGACGGGGCGTGGTGCTCGACCTGGCGAGCGAGGAGGAGGTCCGGGCGGCCTTCCCCCGCGCTCAGGAGGAGTCCCGGCGCGGCTCGGTCATCGTCGAGTCCTTCGTCGTCGGCAAGGACTACCGCTGTCTGATCGTCGGCGGCCGCATGCAGGCCATCGCGGAGCGTGTTCCCGCCCACGTCGTCGGAGACGGGACCCACACCGTCGCCGAGCTCGTGGACATCACCAACGCCGATCCTCGGCGCGGCGTCGGCCACGAGAAGGTCCTCACCCGGATCCGAGTGGACCACGGAGCCGTCGAGCTGGTGCGCGAGCAGGGATACGGCATGGACGACGTCGTCCCCGACGGCGCCATGGTCAAGCTCGCCCTGACCGGCAACATGTCGACCGGCGGCATCTCGATCGACCGGACCTTCGACGCCCACCCGGACAATGTCGAGATCGCCGAGGAGGCCGCCCGCATCATCGGACTGGACGTCGCCGGCATCGACTTCATCTGCCCCGACATCACCCTGCCGGTCCGCGAGGTCGGCGGTGCCATCTGCGAGGTCAACGCCGCGCCGGGGTTCCGGATGCACACCCACCCGACGATCGGCGAGCCGCAGTACATCGCCAAGCCGGTGGTCGACCTGCTCTTCCCACCCGGCTCACCCAGCCGGGTCCCGATCGTCGCGGTGACGGGCACCAACGGCAAGACGACGACGTCGCGGATGATCGCGCACATCTTCAAGGGCACCGGCGTCAAGGTCGGCATGACCTCGACGGACGGGATCGTCATCGACGAGCGCCTCGTGGTCAAGGCCGACGCCTCCGGGCCCCGCTCGGCCCGGATGGTGCTGCAGAACCCCAGGGTCGAGATGGCGGTCATGGAGGTCGCGCGTGGGGGCATCCTCCGGGAGGGCCTGGGCTACGACCGCAATGACGTGGCGGTCGTGACCAACGTCGCACCGGACCATCTCGGCATGCGCGGTATCGACACCGTCGAGCAGCTCGCGGACGTCAAGGCCGTCGTCGTGGAGGCCGTACCGCGCAACGGCTTCGCCGTGCTCAACGCCGACGACCCTCTCGTACGGCGGATGCGGAGACGCTGCTCCGGCTCGATCGTCTGGTTCTCCCTCGAGGCGCCCGGCGGCGAGGTGCGGGAGATGCTCGACGACCACTGCCGTCGGGGCGGCCGTGCGGTGGTCCTGGACCCGACCGACAAGGGCGACATGATCGTCATCCGGCATGGCAAACGGTCCATGCAGCTCGCCTGGACCCACCTGCTGCCCGCCACCTTCGACGGCGCGGCGATGTTCAACGTCGCCAACGCGATGGCCGCTGCCGGGGCGGCTTTCGCGGCCGGCGCCGGACTGCATGAGATCCGCCAGGGGCTGCGCACCTTCACCACGTCGTACTACCTCTCCCCCGGTCGGATGAACCAGATCAACGTCAACAACGTCGACGTCATCGTCGACTACTGCCACAACGCCGCCGGCATGAAGGTCCTCGGCGAGTTCGTCGACCGCTACGCCGAGGCCAAGGACGGTCAGAGCGATCTCGGCCGGGTGTCCAGGATCGGGATGATCTCGACCGCGGGTGACCGGCGTGACGAGGACCTGCGCGAGCTCGGAGCGGTGGCGGCCCGCTACTTCGACGTGCTCGTGGTCCGCGAGGACCTCAAGCTGCGCGGCCGCCCCCGGGGCGAGGTCGCCGACATCGTCAGCGCGGGGGCCCGTGCGGCGATCGCGGCGGGCGGGGTGCGCTGCCGCCAGGTCGAGGTCGTCCTTGAGGAGGTCACCGCCGTCCGGTCGTGCCTGGCCCGCGCGAACGCCGGTGACGTCGTCGTGCTGTGCGTGGACCAGCACGCCGAGGTGATGGCCGAGCTCGAGACGGCGACCCGCAGTGCCCAGGCCGGCGCGCACACCGGTCGGGACTCGGTGGGTGACCCCGATCTCGATCCTGCAGCCATCTCCGAGCCACGGGAGGAGGCCGGCGTCTGAGCGCCGGCGGAGAACCGCTCCTCTCCTATCGGGACCGGGCCTCGGCGAGCTCGCCTGCGTAGCCGGCGATCGCCGCCCGGTAGCGGGCCACGTCGGGATCGGCCGAGATGGCCGCCACCGCCCCGAGCAGGCCGGCCAGGGCACCCGTCGGGTCCCCCGCGTCATGGTGGATCAGGGCCCGGACCGCTGCGACGCCCAGACTGTCGGGGTATGCGGTGGCCGCCTCCTCGACGACGGTCACCGCCTCCTCGTGCCGGCCGAGCACGCGCAGCGACGAGGCGAGCTGCACCTGACACCGGTGCCGGTAGGGCTCGCGCAAGCCGCCGGCGAGGGCCCGCTCGTACAGCGGCACGGCGTCGACCTCCCGGCCGGCGGCGTCGAGCGCCGATGCATGCTCGAACACCAGGCGCGGGTCGTCTGGGAAGCGCTCAGCGAGCGACGCTGCGCGCTGCACCCGCTCGACGCCGTCCGCCAGCTCCCACAGCTCGGCGATCTCGTCCTCGGCCTCGTGCTCCCCGCGGGCCCGCAGGACCTTGGCGCGGATCCGGTCCGCGTCATCAGGTGAGCCGCCGCGACCGGCGACCCACGCATACATCTCGGAGCGCTGGGCATGGCACATCACGGCGATCACGTCGCCGTCGGCTGCGCGTTCGGCCAGTGCCTCGACCGACTCGACCTCGGTCGGGTACGGACCGAGAGGGACCACTCCCACATGGCCGAGCCCGGTGTCCAGGAGGATGTCGATCTCCTCGACCGTCCGGCCGCGCAGGTACTTCTCCTTGTGAGCGACGGCGACCAGGTCGGCGCGCCGACCCGCGATCTCGCCGATGCTCTCGATCTGCTCGTCGGTGCGGTCGCCGACCATTCCCGCCGACACCATGACCCGCGCGCCGGGCGACCGGAGTCCGTCGGCGACGTCGAGGAGGGCCATCAGTCCGTCCTCGTTGTGCGCGAGGTCGACGATGACAGTCGCCGACCCTCCGTCGTCGGTGGGGACACTGAACGCGTTGAGCCGCCCCGGGTTGAGTTCTGCGTCCGGCGTGAACCCGCGCATCCCGTCGACCACCGCCTGCTCGGGCAGCCCGAGAGCCAGGGCTCCGGTCATGGCCGCCAGTGCGTTGGCGACGTTGTGCCGGGCCAGCCCCGCCATCGTGGCGGGCAGGTCGGTCAGACGGACGACCCGGTGCGGTGCGCGGCCGGGCGCGATCACGCTCACCCAGCCGTCGATGACCGTCGTCGCCCGCCCGCCCTCGGTCAGCGCCTCGCGTACGGCGGGGGCCTCGGGGTCGAGCGTGAAGACCCACGGCTGAGCCGGGGACCCGTGCCGCATGGCCCAGACGCGGGGGTCCTCGCCGTTGAGCACGGTCCACCCACGCGGCGAGGTCACCCTGGTGATGATGGCCTTGACCTCGGCGAGCTGGTCGACCGTGTGGATCCCGTGCAGGCCGAGGTGGTCCTCCGCGACATTGGTGACGATGGAGACGTCGTTCGTGCTGACGCCCATTCCCTTGAGCAGCATGCCGCCTCGAGCGGTCTCGAGGATCCCGATCTCGACACCGGTGGCGTCGAGCACACCCCGTGCCCCCGCGGGCCCGGAGTAGTCGCCGGGTTCGACCAGCTCGCCCTGGACGACGACGCCGTCGGTCGAGCTCCATGCCGTCCGGCGACCTGCGGCCATGGCGATGTTCGCGAGCATGCGCGTGGTCGTCGTCTTGCCGTTGGTGCCGGTGATCGACGCGACGGGTATGCGCGGGGTGCGCACGAGCGGAGGGTCGCCGACCGGCGTGGCCAGGGCCACCTCGGCGGCCCGCGTGATCCGGTCGGTGGGGTCCTCACCGCGCAACACCGCGGACACGAGATCCGGCAGGGCCTGCGCGGCGGCCCGGGCCGGCCCACGACGACGCCATACGAAGGCGATGACCACCTCCTCGACGCTCTCCCCCGTCCGGCTGCGGACGCCCAGCCGGGTCGTGCCCATCGTGCGCGCGAGAAGCCGCAGCAGCCGTTCGGCCAGCCGCGCGGCGTACCGCTGCCGGGACTGGCTGCCGGCCGGGCCCGGGCGGCTCCTCCCACCCAGCGGCACCGTCACCGTGGCGAGGAGCTCCGGACTCGCGGCGAGCACGGCCGAGATGTCGAGGACGACCTTGACCGCGGGTCGGCGGAAGTACAGGTTCGGACCCTCCAGGAGCCTGATCTCCCGAGCGGTGACGGTGTCCGCTCCCTCGGCCGGGACCGAGGCGGCCGCAGGTGTCGTCACAGGGGCTACTGGCCCATCGCGTGCACGCCGCCGTCGACGTGGATGATCTCGGCCGTCGTCGCGGGGAACAGGTCCGAGAGCAGGGCGATGCACGCCAGCGCCGCCGGCTCCGGGTCCCCGACATCCCAGCCGAGTGGCGCCCGCTGGTCCCAGGTGTTCTCGAACGCCTCGAAGCCGGGGATCGACTTCGCCGCCGTGGTCCGGATCGGTCCCGCCGCGACGAGGTTGCAGCGGATCCGGTGGCTACGGCCGAGGTCCCGCGCGAGATAGCGGTTGGTCGCCTCGAAGGCGGCCTTGGCCACCCCCATCCAGTCGTAGACCGGCCAGGCGAAGGTCGCGTCGAAGGTGAGGCCGACGAGACTGCCTCCCGAGCCCATGAGGGGAAGGCTCGCCTGAGCCAGGCCCTTGAGGGAGTAGGCGGAGGTGTGCATGGCGGTCGCCACGTCATCCCACGTGCCGCTCATGAACTCGAAGGCCCCCGGGGGGGCGTAGCCGATCGAGTGCAGGACGCCGTCGAGGTGCGGGACGTGCTCGCGGAGCCGGTCGGCCAGGGTCTCGAGGTGCTCGTCGTTGGTCACGTCGAGCTCGACGACCGGGGGCGTCGAGGGCAGCCGCTTGGCGATGGCCTCGGTGATCCGCATGGTCCGCCCGAAGGATGTCAGGACGATCTCGGCGCCCTGCTCCTGGGCGAGCCGCGCGACGTGGAAGGCGATGGATGAGTCCATGAGGACCCCGGTGATGAGGAGCTTCTTGCCCTCGAGCAGGTTGGTGGTCGTGGAGGTGCTGCTCATGATGCGTCGTTCCGTCCTTTCCGGTTCCTCAGTGGCCCATGCCCAGTCCGCCGTCCACCGGCACGACCGCGCCGGTGATGTAGCCCGCATCCGCGGAGGCCAGGAAGCAGACGGCGGCCGCGACGTCGTCGACCGCGCCGAAGCGCCCGGCCGGGATCGCCTCCTGGTATGCATCCCGTCGGTCCGGTGGCAGCTCGGCCGTCATGTCCGTCTCGATGAAGCCGGGCGCCACGACGTTGGCGGTGATGCCGCGTGACCCCAGCTCGCGACTGATCGAGCGGGCCAGCCCGACAAGGCCGGCCTTGCTCGCCGCATAGTTGGCCTGCCCCGGGGAGCCGTACAGACCGACGACGCTCGAGATGAAGATGATCCGACCCCGCCGCGCACGGATCATGCCCTTGACGGCGCGCCGAGCGACCCGGAAGGCGCCGGCGAGGTTGGTGTCGACCACCGACGAGAACTCCTCGTCCGTCATTCGCATGAGCAGGGTGTCGCGGGTGATGCCGGCATTGGCCACGACGACGTCGACCGTGCGACCCAGCTGCTCCTCCGCCGCCACGAAGGCGGCATCCACCGAGGCAGGGTCGCCGACGTCACAGGTCACCGCCGCGAGCCCGTCCGGTGCCTCACCGGACCGTGACGCCACGACCACGTGATGACCCTCGTCACGCATCCGACGCGCGATCGCGAGGCCGATCCCACGGTTGCCGCCGGTGACGAGGGCGGTGTACGTCTGATCTGTCGCGCCTGTGTTCATGGCAGGCAACGCTAGTGGACTACCCGGGGGTAACTTGTCCGGTAACCACGGCCACCCGACCTCGCTACGCGGCCCGGCCGCAGCGGACCGCGCGCTCGATCGGTGGGGGTATGCAGGCTGCACACGCGTACGCTGACGAAGTGGCACATCCCCCGCCCACGCCGCAGAGTGTGACGACCGCCCGACCGCCCCTGAAGCAGGAGCAGTCGGCACGGATGCGGGCCTACCTGATCGCGATGGGCGTGCGCACCTTCTGCTTCTTCGGGGCCGTCATCGCCACCGGATGGCTGCGCTGGACGATGGTCGCGCTCGCGGTCTTCCTGCCCTACTTCGCCGTGCTCATCGCCAACGCCGTGCGCCCGCGCGCGCTCAACGTCTCCACCGAGCGGGCACCGGTCGCGCCGAACCGGCACCTGGGTGGTTGACCCCGAACCGCTCAGCCGCCGATGGCTCAGCCGTTCAGCCGCCGATGGCGGACATAGGGCGGTCCGGCTGGGTGAACCCCGCCATGCCGATGCCGTGCCCGGGGGCCTTGACCCACATCTCGCCGTTGATCAGCGCGGCGAGCTCCTCATCGCTGGCTCCGGCACGCATGGGCTCGCGCAGGTCGGTCTCGCGTCGCGAGAACAGGCAGTTGCGGACCTGACCGTCGGCGGTCAGGCGGGTACGGTCGCAGGCCCGGCAGAACGGCCGGGTCACACTGGCGATGATGCCGACGGTCTGCGGCCCACCGTCCACGAGGAACCGCTCGGCAGGGGCACTCCCGCGATCCTCCTCGGGCATCGGGGTGAGAGTGAAGCGGCGCGAGAGGATGGCGTGGATCTCCTCGGCCGTCACCATCGCCTCGGAGTCCCAGGAGTGCTGGGCGTCCAGCGGCATCTGCTCGATGAACCTCAGCTCGTAGCCGCGGTCGAGACACCACTGGAGGACGTCGGCGACGGAGTGGTCGTTGACGCCCCGCATGGCGACGGCGTTGACCTTGACCGGGGTCAGGCCCGCCTCCGCGGCCGCCGCCAGACCCTTCTCGACGTCGTGCAGACGGTCCCGTCTGGTGAGGAGTCGGAACTCGTCGCGATCGACGGTGTCGAGGCTGATGTTGACGCGGTCCAGGCCGGCCTCGGCGAGGGGGCCCGCGAGCCGGTCCAGCCCGACCCCGTTGCTCGTGAGCGCCAGCCGCGGCCTGGGCGAGAGCTCGGCCATCCGGGCGACCAGCTCGACGATGCTGCGCCGGAGCAGGGGCTCTCCCCCGGTGAGCCGGATCTGGGTGACCCCGAGCCCGACGAAGATCCGCACGACCCGGATCAGCTCGTCGTCGGTCAGCATGTCCGGCTTGGGCAGCCAGGGCAGGCCCTCGGCGGGCATGCAGTACGTGCAGCGCAGGTTGCACCGGTCGGTGACCGACACTCGGAGGTCGCGGGCCACCCGGCCGTGCTGGTCGGCGAGCGGCAGCGCGTGGGCGGGACGAGTCATACCCCCCAGCCTACGTGCTCACACACCGACGTACCCTGACCGGTGATGGAGAACGGCGCGTGCTGACCAGGCTCTTCCGACCCAAGTGGCTGGGCGGTCTGCTCCTCGCGACCGTCTTCGCCGCCGCGTGCTTCGCGCTCGGACAGTGGCAGTGGAGCCGATACGAGGCGAAGGCCGAGCGCAACGCCACCCTGGACCGCAACTATCGGGCCGAACCGGTTGCGTTCGACGATGTCGTCGACGAGGACGGGGTGCGGCCGGGGGCCGACTGGGCGAGGGTCGAGCTCCGCGGCACCTACGACGACGAGCACATCTACGTGCGGAACCGTCCGAACGACGGCGTCTTCGGCTACGAGGTGCTCGGGGTGCTGCGCGACGACGACGGCAGGCCCGTCGTCGTCGACCGCGGATGGGTGCGCAACTCACCCGAGAGCGCGGCCGTGCTGCCCGAGGTGGCCCCTCCCCCGCAGGGCGAGGTGAGCGTGCTCGGCTGGGTCCGGCCCTACGAACGCAGCCTCGGCCGCGACCTGCCCGCGGGGCAGGTGGCCAGCATCGCCTGGCCTGACCTCGAGGGTGTCGTCGGCGAGGACCTGCCCGGCGCATACGTCCGAGTGCAGCTCGAGACCGACGCCGAGGGGCAGGAGGTGGACTCGGGGCTGCGCGCTCTGGAGCCCCCCGACCGCAGCCTCGGCCCGCATCAGGCCTACGCGATCCAGTGGTGGCTCACCATGGCTCTCGGGTACGCCTTCGTCATCCTCGGCGTGCGTCGCGAGCTGCGTGAGGAGCAGGGACCGCCCGCACCCGGCGACCTGGAGCCGGCCCGGCGGCCGGCGAAGGTGAGCCGCTGGGATGAGGACGACTACTGACCGACCGGGCACGCGGTCCACGCCACCGCTGAGCAGACGAGGCGACCGCATCCGTCCCGTCAGCCGACGAACTGGGTTCGGTACAGGTCGGCGTACAGCCCGCTGCGGCCCAGCAGAGCGGCATGCGTCCCGCGCTCGACGATCCGGCCCTGGTCGATCACGAGGATCAGGTCTGCGGAACGCACCGTGGACAGGCGGTGGGCGATGACGAGCGCCGTCCGGTCGGTCAGCGCCTCCTCGAGCGCCCGCTGCACCGCGGCCTCGGACTCGCTGTCCAGGTGGGCGGTCGCCTCGTCGAGGATGAGGAGTCCGGGCGCCTTGAGGAGCAGCCGGGCCAGAGCGATCCGTTGCTTCTCCCCGCCGCTGAGCCGGTGCCCCCGGTCACCGACAACGGTGTCGAGCCCCTCCGGAAGGGAGCGCACGAGCTCATCGATGCGGGCCCGCTCCAGGACCGTCCAGATCTCCCCCTCGGTGGCGCCGGGGCGCGCATAGAGGAGGTTGGAGCGAATCGTGTCGTGGAAGAGGTGCGCCTCCTGAGTCACCATGCCGACGACCGAGCGCAGCGACTCCTCGGTCGCCAGGGTCAGTGGGACGCCGTTGATCCGGACCGCGCCGGTGGTCGGGTCGTGTAGCCGCGCGACGAGGCTCGTGATGGTCGTCTTACCGGCCCCCGAGGGCCCCACGAGCGCAACGGTCTGGCCGGGCTCCACGGTGAACGAGACGTCGGTGAGCACGGGCCCGCCGCCGCGGCGGTCCCCGTGGGCCACCGACTCGAGGGAGGCGAGCGAGACCTCGTCGGCCCCGGGATAGCGGAAGGACACCGAGTCGAGCTCGAGCCGCACGGGGCCGGCGGGGATCGTCACCGCGTCGGGGGCCTCGGCCACCATCGGCCGCAGGTCGAGCACCTCGAAGACCCGCTCAAAGGACACGAGGGCGGTCATGACGTCGACACGCACGTTGGAGATCGCCGTGAGCGGCCCGTACAGGCGGGCGAGCAGGGCCGTCAGGGCGACCAGGGTGCCGACCTGCAGCTCGCCGTCCGCGGCCATCACACCGCCGAAGCCGTAGACCATCGCGGTCGCCAGCGACGCGACCAGCGTGAGCGCGACGAGGAAGAAGGACCGGTTCATCGCGATCCGCACACCGACGTCGCGAACGCCGGCGGCGCGCACCGCATACGCATCCTCCTCGCGCTCCGGACGCCCGAACAGCTTGACGAGCAGCGCCCCCGCGACGTTGAAGCGCTCGGTCATCGTCGAGCCCATGTCGGCGTTGAGCCGCATCTGCTCGTGCGACAGACCGGCGAGGCGGCGGCCCATGATCCGGGCGGGCACGAGGAACAGCGGCACGAGCGCGAGGGCGCCCAGCGTCAGCTGCCACGACAGCGACAGCATCGCCGCCACGATGAGCACGAGCGAGACCGCGTTGCTCACGACGCTGGACAGGACGGTCGTGAACGCCTGCTGAGCGCCGATGACATCGCTGTTGAGCCGGCTGACGAGAGCGCCGGTCTGGGCCCGGGTGAAGAAGGCGATCGGCTGGCGCAGCACGTGGCCGAACACCTCGGTCCGGAGCTTGTAGATGAGCCCCTCCCCGATTCGGGAGGAGAACCACCGTTGCACCATCGTCAGGACCGCCTCGAGCACGGCCAGTCCCGCCACGATCAGCGCGATGCGGACGACCAGGTCGGTATCTCCGGCGATGACCCCGTCGTCGATGAGCCGCTGCAGGAGCAGCGGTGTCGCCACGACGAGAACCGCGCTGAGCACGACGAGCACGAGGAAGACGGCGATCCGCCGCGACTGCGGCCGGGCGTAGCCGAGCACGCGGCGCGTGGTCCCCTCCGCGAGCCGGACGTCACGCACCGAGCCGTCGCGGCTGAGGGTCCGCATCGTCTGCCACCCCGAGTGTGTGCTCATCGTCGCGCCCGCCTCATGACGACCTGCTCACGCCAGCGCCACGAGGTCGCGGTAGTCCGTGCCCCAGAGGTCCTCGACCCCGTCCGGCAGCAGCAGGACGCGCTCGGGCTCGAGCGCCTCGACCGCCCCCTCGTCGTGGGTCACGAGGACCACGGCGCCCTCGTAGGTTCGCAACGCGCCGAGGATCTCCTCGCGGGAAGCCGGGTCGAGGTTGTTCGTCGGTTCGTCGAGAAGCAGCACGTTGGCGGCGGAGACGACGAGCAGGGCGAGCGACAGCCGGGTCTTCTCGCCACCGGACAGCACGCGGGCGGGCTTGTCGACATCGTCGCCGGAGAACAGGAACGACCCGAGGACCTTGCGCACCTCGGTCTCCCCCAGGTCCGGCGCGGCCGACTTCATGTTCTGGAGCACGGTGCGCTCGGTGTCGAGGTTCTCGTGCTCCTGCGCGTAGTACCCGAGCCGAAGCCCGTGGCCGGGCTGGACCTCGCCGGTGTCCGGATCGTCGACGCCGGCCAGGATCCGCAACAGGGTGGTCTTCCCGGCACCGTTCAGACCCAGGACCACCACCCGGGAACCCCTGTCGATGGCCAGGTCGACGTCGGTGAACACCTCGAGCGATCCGTACGACCGGGACAGTCCTTCGCCGCGCAGGGGCGTTCGCCCGCACGGAGCCGGGGTGGGGAACCTGAGGCGGGCGACCTTGTCCTGCACCCGCTCACCCTCGACACCGGCGAGCATCCGTTCGGCGCGCCGCACCATGTTCTGCGCCGCGACCGCCTTGGTCGCCTTGGCGCGCATCTTGTCGGCCTGCGCCATCAGCGCGGCGGCCTTCTTCTGGGCGTTGGCCAGCTCGCGCCGGCGACGCCGCTCGTCGGTCTCGCGCTGGGCGAGGTATGCGCTCCACCCGACGTTGTAGATGTCCAGCTCCTCGCGGTTCGCGTCGAGGTGGAACACCCGGTTGACCACGGTGCCGAGCAGGTCGACGTCGTGGGAGATGACGACCAGACCACCCCGGTACCCGCTCAGATAGTCGCGCAGCCACACGATCGAGTCGGCGTCCAGGTGGTTGGTCGGCTCGTCGAGCAGCAGCGTCCCGGCGCCGCTGAAGAGGATCCGGGCCAGCTCGACCCGGCGGCGCTGCCCACCGGAGAGGGTGTGCAGAGGCTGGCCGAGGATGCGGGCGTCCAGCCCCAGCGCGGAGGCGATCGCGGCCGCCTCGGACTCGGCCGCATAGCCGCCGGCGGTCTCGAACTCGGCCTCGAGCCGCGCATACCGGCGCATCGCCCGTTCCATGGTCTCGGCGTCCGCGCTCGCCATGCGCTTCTCCGCCGTCTCGCGGTCGGCGACGATCCGGTCCAGGCCCCTGGAGCTGAGGATCCGGTCCCGGGCGAGCACGTCGAGGTCACCGGTCCGTGGGTCCTGGGGGAGGTAACCCACCGTCCCACTCGCGGTCACCGTTCCCGAGGCCGGCTGTCCCACACCCGCGAGCACCTTCGTCAGGGTCGTCTTGCCCGCACCGTTGCGGCCGACGAGACCGATCCGGTCCCCGGGTGCGATCCGAAAGCTCGCGTGCTGCAACAGCAGCCGCGAGCCGGCGCGCAGCTCGATGTCGGTAGCGGTGATCACTGGTTTCGGGAGAGTTCGTCGATGGGCCCGCGTCGCGGGCGGGGAGACCCTGAGAAGGCCTGTCGATGGCCTAGTCTAAGTGCGCTGGCACGGTTCCCATGCCACGCCTGAGCGAGCCCTTGCGTGGTCGAAAGGCACGAAATGACCTTCAACGAGAACGTCCGGCTGGACACCTCCCAGGTCCGCACCGGTGGTGGCGGCGGCCGTGGGCCGGGGGGCTTGGCCATCGGAGGGGGCATCGGCGGGTTGATTCTCACCCTCATTCTCATGTTCTTCGGCATCAACCCCGACAGCCTGCCGACGGACACCGGCTCCTCCAGCCCCGCCCAGGTGGACACCGCCGGAGACGCGTCGAGCAGCCTGGTCGCAAACTGCGAGACCGGCGCCGACGCGAACGAGGACATCTGGTGCCGCATGGTCGGGGCGGTCAACTCGGTCCAGGCGTTCTGGTTGAGTGAGCTGCCCCGGTACGGCAGGGAGTGGCGGATGACGGAGACCGTCCTCTACGACGGGGTGACCCAGTCGGCCTGCGGCACGGCATCCAACCAGGTCGGTCCCTTCTACTGTCCGCTGGACCAGAGCATCTACATCGACGCCAACTTCTTCCGGCTCCTCGAGGACCAGTTCGGGGCGCAGGGCGGTCCGCTGGCGCAGATGTACGTCGTGGCGCACGAGTACGGTCACGCACTGCAGGACCAGCTCGGCCTGCTCGGTCGGGCCCAGCAGGACCCGCAGGGCGCGGAGTCGGGCGCGGTGCGCATCGAGCTGATGGCCGACTGCCTCGCCGGCGTCTGGGTGGGCCACGCGAGCCAGGTTCCCGACCCGGCCACGGGTGAGCCGTTCCTGCAGCCGATCACCGACGCGCAGATCCGCGATGCGCTCTCCGCGGCCGCCGCGGTCGGTGACGACAACATCCAGGAGCGCACCCAGGGTCGGGTCACCCCCGAGAACTGGACCCACGGCTCGTCCGAGGCCCGGCAGCGATGGTTCCTCCAGGGGTACCAGACGGGCGACATCAACCAGTGCGACACGTTCGCCGTCCAGTCGGTCAACTGACTGTCGGCCACGCCTGATCCGCAGCGCCCGCCCCGATCACGCCGGGGGGTTCGGACGCTCCTGCGGCCCGTCGTCGATACGAACCTCGTATGCGCGGGCCCGGCGAGCGACCTCGTCGAGCACCACCCGGCGCGGGTCGGACACGCCCGGGTACTCGCGGGTCGGCAGGTGGCGGAGGTCGACCAACCGCGAGTCCTCGAGCACCTGCGCGACGAGCGCCCGGTCTCCGCCCAGAGCGAGGCCGTGGACCGCGACCCCGGCCGATTCGCGAACCCGCACCAGATGGTCAGCCACCGCGCCGACGAGGGCGTCGGCCTGGTTGTCCCGCCGACGCGCGAACCGTTGTTGGCTCCACCCGCCCGCGGCGGTGCGGGACTGCACGCGCCGGGTCCCGACCTTGTGCGCGAGCAGCGCGTCCCGGTCGGCAACACCCACGGCATAGCCTCCGCGACGGATCAGCAGAACCGCGAAGGGCGCCGGGAGCGGGTCACTCGTCGCCAGGATGCGCTGCGGCCCGTTCGGGTTGTTGCGTCCGAAACGCTCCAGCCACCCGGGTAGGCGGTCGGGCGCGACCTCGACGACGCGTTCGGCCATGCCCGCAGTCCGGTCGCGGGACTAGATGTTGAAGCCGATGGCGCGCAGCTGCTCGCGGCCGTCCTCGGTGATCTTGTCCGGCCCCCATGGCGGCATCCACACCCAGTTGATCCGGTGGGCGATGACGAGGCCCTCGAGCACGGAGGTCACCTGGTCCTCGATGACGTCCGTGAGCGGACAGGCCGCGGAGGTCAGCGTCATGTCGATGACCGCGTGGTTCTGCGGGTCGACGGTGACGCCGTACACGAGGCCGAGGTCGACCACGTTGATGCCGAGCTCGGGGTCGACGACATCACGCAGGGCCTCCTCGACATCTGCGACGTTGGCGGGCATGGCGGTGTTCGTCATGACGTTCCTTCCTCGGTTCGGTTCTCGCTGCGCAGCGCGTAGCCGGCCTGGGCGAGGGCGTCCTCGAGTGCCATCCACCCGAGGAGCGCGCATTTGACGCGGGCGGGGTACCGGGCGACGCCGGACAGGGCGACTCCGTCGCCGATGACCTCCTCGTCGCCCCGGTCCGTCCCCTTGCTCGTGAGCATCGATCGCACGGCGGCATAGGTGGTCGCCGCATCGTGCAATGCATGCCCGGTGATCTCCTGGGCCATGATCGAGGCGCTGGCGACGCTGATCGAACAGCCCAGTGCATCGTACGAAACGTCCTCGAGCACGGCGTCAGGGCCGGCTCCGCTGACATGCACGCGGACGGTCACCTCGTCGCCGCAGGTGGGATTGACGTGATGCACCTCGGCCTCGAACGGTTGGCGCAGCCCTGCCCGGTGGGGTCGCTTGCTGTGCTCGATGATGAGCTCCTGGTAGAGGTCCATCACCGGGCTCCTGCGCCGGTGGTGCTCACACCGAACACGGCGGGCACCAGGTCCAGGGCGGCGAGGAAGACGTCGATCTCCTCCACCGTGTTGTAGGCGTGCACGCTGACCCGCGTGGTCGCTGCGACGCCCATCCTCCGGTGCAGCGGCCACGCGCAGTGGTGTCCGACCCGCACGGCCACGCCCTCGTGGTCGAGGACCTGCCCAACGTCGTGCGCGTGCACGCCGTCGACGACGAAGGCCACCGCTCCCCCACGGTCGGTCAGGTCCGTGGGACCGACGACCCGCACCCAGGGTCGCTCCGCCAGACCGTCGAGTATCCGGGCGACCAGCAGGTGCTCGTGCGCGGCCACGCGGTCCATGCCGAGGTCGGTCAGGTAGTCGCATGCCGCGGCGAGTCCGATCGCCTGTGCCGCGTTGGGGACTCCGGCCTCGAACTTCTGGGGCACCGGTGCATAGGTTGCCGACTCCATCGTCACGGTCTCGATCATCGATCCGCCGGTGAGGAAGACAGGCATCTCGTCGAGGACGTCCGCGCGTCCCCAGAGAGCGCCGACGCCCATCGGGCCGAGCATCTTGTGACCGGAGAAGGCCAGGAGGTCCACCCCGAGCTCGGTGACGTCGACGGGCATGTGCGGAACGGACTGGCACGCATCGAGCACGCTCACCGCGCCGACCTCGCGAGCCAGCTGTGCGATCCGACGCACGGGCGTGATGGTGCCCAGCACGTTGGACTGGTGGGTGAACGAGACGACCTTGGTGCGCTCGCCGATGACCGTCCCGGCCTCGTCGAGGTCGAGACGTCCGTCGTCGCGCACGCCGATCCAGCGCAGGGTGGCACCGGTGCGGCGCGCGAGCTCCTGCCATGGGATGAGGTTGGCGTGGTGCTCCATCTCGGTGACGACGATCTCGTCACCGGCACCGATCCGGAAGCGCTCACCGGACCCGCCGCCACCACCGGTCGTCGCATTGGAGAATGCATAGGCCACGAGGTTGAGCGCCTCGGTGGCGTTCTTCGTGAAGACGATCTCGTCCTGTCGGGCACCGACGAACGCCGCGATCCGTCGGCGCGCCGACTCGTAGGCTTCAGTGGCCTCCTCGGAGACCGCGTGCGCACCACGGTGCGGGGCGGCATTGAGGCGCTCGTACCACTCGCGCTCGGCGTCCAGGACCCTCCTGGGCTTCTGGCTCGTCGCTCCCGAGTCGAGGTAGACCAAGGGTCGCCCCTCGCGCACGGTGCGAGCGAGGATCGGGATGTCGGCCCGAATGCGCTCGACCTCGACAGAGGTGAAGGCCTCGGCGGAGCCGGGTCGCTCAGTCACGGGGGTCCTCACGGGATGGGATGCGGCGGCGGGGATGTCGGACCCTCTCAGGCGGGAGTGAGGAAGCGGTCGTAGCCCTCGGCCTCGAGTCGGTCCGCCAGCTCGGGGCCGCCCTCCTCGACGATCCGACCGTCGATGAAGACGTGGACGAAGTCCGGCTGGATATAGCGCAGGATCCTCGTGTAGTGGGTGATGAGGAGGACCCCCAGATCGGTGTTCTCCTTGGCCCGGTTGACGCCCTCGGAGACGACCTTGAGGGCATCGACGTCAAGGCCGGAGTCCGTCTCGTCGAGGACGGCGATCCTCGGACCGAGCATCTCCAGCTGCAGGATCTCGTGCCGCTTCTTCTCACCGCCCGAGAAACCCTCGTTGACGTTGCGCTGGGCGAACGCGGAGTCCATCCGCAGCGCCGTCATCGCGGTGTTGACCTCCTTGACCCAGGTGCGCAACTTGGGCGCCTCGCCGTCGACGGCGGTCTTTGCTGTGCGGAGGAAGTTGGAGACGGTGACCCCGGGGATCTCGACGGGGTACTGCATGGCGAGGAAGAGCCCTGCGCGGGCGCGCTCGTCGACGGCCATCTCGAGGACGTTCTCACCGTCGAGGGTGATGGCGCCGGAAGTGATGGTGTACTTCGGGTGGCCAGCGATCGCATACGCGAGGGTCGACTTGCCGGACCCGTTCGGGCCCATAATGGCGTGGGTCTCCCCGCTGCGTACCGTGAGGTCGACCCCTCGAAGGATCTCCTTGGTGTCCCCCTCGGTCTCGACGGAGACGTGCAGGTCGCGGATCTCGAGTGTGGACGCGGTGGTGTCGGACATAAGTTCTCAGTTCTCCTCGGCGAGGGCGACGAAGACCTCGTCGCGCTCGATCTTGACGGTGTGGACGACGACCGGCTCGGTCGCCGGTGGGCTGAGGGGCGTGCCGGTGGCCAGGTCGAAGCGTGAGCCGTGCAACCAGCACTCGATCGTGCAGCCGCTCACGTCTCCCTCCGACAGCGACACCCGGCCGTGGGTGCACTCGTCGTCGATGCAGTGGACCGAGCCGTCCTCGGCCCGGACGATCGACACGATTCGGCCGTCGAGGTTGGCCCGCGCCGCTCCGACGGCCGGGAGCTCGTCCAGTCGGCAGACCCGGATGTAGTCGAGGTCGATCACGCGCCCACCCGGTCCTCGGCGGCGGTCTCGAGCTCGGCGTCGATGGCCGCCATGAGCTGGTCGACGACCTCGGGGACACCGATGCGGTTGATGATGCTGGCGAAGAAGCCGCGGACGACGAGCCGTCGAGCCTCCGACTCGGGGATCCCCCGGGCCATGAGATAGAACAGCTGCTCGTCGTCGAACCGCCCGGTCGCGGCCGCGTGCCCGGCGCCGGCGATCTCACCGGTCTCGATCTCGAGGTTCGGCACGGAGTCGGCGCGCGCGCCGTCGGTGAGCACGAGGTTGCGGTTCAGCTCGTAGGTGTCGGTCCCTTCGGCGCTCGCGCGGATGAGCACGTCGCCCACCCAGACGGTGCGGGCGGAGTCCCCCTGCAGCGCGCCCTTGTACTCGACGTTCGACCGGCAGTGCGGCGCCTCATGGTCGACGAAGGACCGGTGCTCGAGGTGCTGCCCGGCATCGGCGAAGTAGACGCCGAGCAGTGTGGCGTCACCGCCGGGACCGGCGTAGCGGACGTTGGAGTTCATCCGGACGACCCGACCACCCAGGGACACCGCGATGTGCCGGTAGGTGGCGTCACGTCCGACGAGGGCCTCGTGCTGGGCGAGGTGCAGAGCATCGTCCTCCCATCGTTGCAGGCTCACGACCGTCAGGTCCGCGCCGTCACCGACGAGCACCTCGAGGTTGCCGGTGTGGTCGCAGCCGCCCTGGTGGTCGATGATGACGGCAGCCTTGCTGTGCGCACCCGCCTCGACGACATAGTGGGCGTTGGAGCGGCGGCCACGGCCCGAACCGGTCACGGTGACCCGGACCGGATCCGTGAGAACAGCCTCGGACGGGATGGCCAGGTGCAGAGCCTCGGCGGTGTTCGCCGAGGCGACCGCGGCCGCACGGTCCTCCGGCACCAGGACTGTGCCGCGAGGCGCCTGTCCGGGCGCCAACGCAGGGCGGAGGACCCCCTCGGGCGCCGAGACGTCGAAGTCCGCAGCGGGACGGTCGTGTGAGTCGTCGGTCGGCGCATCGGAGAGCACACCGCCCAGCAGGTCCAGCGGAGTGAACCGCCACTCCTCCTCGCGGCCCGTCGGCAGTGGGAAGTCGTCGACCTCGAAGGACCGGCGCCGCTCCCCGCGCGAGAGGTTCGGGACCATGGTCTCTGCGCTGTGGGTGTGAGCCTCGCGGCTCTCGGTCGGGCTTGGGGTGAGCAGGCTCATTCAGCCCACCGCTCCTTCCATCTGCAGCTCGATGAGTCGGTTGAGCTCGAGGGCGTACTCCATGGGAAGCTCCTTGGCGATCGGCTCGACGAAGCCGCGCACGATCATGGCCATGGCCTCCTCCTCGGACAGCCCGCGGGACATCAGGTAGAAGAGTTGGTCCTCGGACACCTTCGAGACGGTCGCCTCGTGCCCCATCTGGACGTCGTCCTCGCGGATGTCGACGTAGGGGTAGGTGTCGGACCTGCTGATCGTGTCCACGAGCAGGGCGTCGCAGACGACGCTGCTTCTCGACCCGTGGGCACCCTCGTTGATCTGGACCAGGCCCCGGTAGGACGTCCGACCGCCACCTCGGGCGACCGACTTGGAGACGATGCTGCTGCTCGTGTTCGGGGCGGCATGGACCATCTTGGACCCGGCGTCCTGGTGCTGGCCCTCGCCGGCGAAGGCGATGGAGAGGGTCTCGCCCTTGGCGTGCTCGCCCATGAGGAAGACCGCCGGGTACTTCATCGTGACCTTGGACCCGATGTTGCCGTCGATCCACTCCATGGTCGCGCCCTCGGCGCAGGTCGCGCGCTTGGTGACCAGGTTGTAGACGTTGTTCGACCAGTTCTGGATCGTCGTGTAGCGAACCCGGGCGTCCTTCTTGACGATGATCTCGACGACGGCGCTGTGCAGGCTGTCGGTCTTGTAGATCGGCGCCGTGCAGCCCTCGACGTAGTGCACGGAGGAGCCCTCGTCGGCGATGATCAGCGTCCGTTCGAACTGGCCCATGTTCTCGGTGTTGATCCGGAAGTACGCCTGGAGCGGGATGTCGACATGGACCCCCTTCGGAACGTAGATGAACGAGCCGCCCGACCACACAGCCGTGTTCAGCGAGGCGAACTTGTTGTCGCCGGCGGGGATCACCGTGGCGAAGTGCTCCCGGAAGAGCTCCTCGTGCTCGCGCAGCCCCGTGTCGGTGTCGACGAAGATGACGCCCTTCTCCTCGAGATCCTCACGGATCTGGTGGTAGACGACCTCGCTCTCGTACTGGGCGGCGACACCCGCGATGAGGCGCTGCTTCTCCGCCTCCGGGATGCCCAGCCGGTCGTAGGTGTTCTTGATGTCCTCGGGCAGCTCGTCCCAGGTCGTGGCCTGCTTCTCGGTGGACTTCACGAAATACTTGATGTTCTGGAAGTCGATGCCGGAGAGGTCGGCACCCCAGTGGGGCATCGGCTTCTTGCCGAACAGGCGCAGTGACTTCAGACGCAGGTCGGTCATCCACTGCGGCTCCGACTTGCGACGGCTGATGTCGAGGACGACCTCGTCGTCCAGGCCACGCCGCGCCGAGGCACCGGCCAGGTCGCTGTCGGCCCAGCCGTACTCGTAGCGGCCGATGTCCTTCAGGCCTGGGTTGAGGTCCTCGATGGATGCGGTCATGAGCTCGACCTTTCCGATGGGTTGGTGGTGGAGGTGATGCGTGTGGAGACTGACTCCCCCTGTGGCGACACGTGGCCGGACGGCGCGGCCGGGGCCGCCCCACCGGGGACGAAGGTCGTGCAGACGTGGTCGCCCTGGGCGAGTGTGGCAAGACGCTGGACGTGCACGCCCAGCAGCCGTGAGAAGGCCTCGGTCTCGGCGTCGCAGAGCTGGGGGAACTCGGCGGCCACATGCTGGACCGGACAGTGTCCCTGGCAGAGCTGGAGGCCCCCGGTGCCGGGACCTGCGTCGACCGGTCTGGTGCTCGCGGCATAACCGTCCCCGGCGAGCGCTGCGGCGAGAGCCGCCGCCCGCTCGTGCGGGTCGTCGCCGACACCTGCGAGCTCGGCCGCGTATCGTCGCTCGACCTCTGACACCCGCTGCTCGGCGAACGCGGTCACCGCCTCGGGGCCGGCGGTGTCCGCCAGGAAGTGCAGGGCCTCAGTGGCGAGGTCGTCGTATCCCGCCGAAAGTGCGGAATGGCCCGCCGGGCTGATCACCCATCCCCGGGCAGGGCGCCCGCGCTGACGGCGTCCGGCAGGACGCACCTCCCGGGCCTCGATCAGTCCTTCGGCGTGCAGGCCGTCGAGATGGCGCCGGATGGCGGTGTCGGTCAGCCCGAGGTCGGCGCAGAGCACCGTTGCCGTGAGCGGACCGGCCTCGCTGATTCGCCGCAGCACCCGCGCACGGGTGCTCCGGTCGGCGGTAGCCGACCGGGAGCCGCGCGCTCCGGATGCGTTCTCGGCATAAATCACACATCCATGTTAGGTAATTGCGCAACCAGGCACAAAGGAAGGTGACCCTCATCAGGGCCGAGAGGCCTCCTGGCGCTCATCATGTGACCGTTCTCACGCTCCGCGGTGCGTGCCACCCTCGCCGTCGTCAGCCACGTCAGCTCCCCCGGAGCCCTCGTCGTCGTCATCACCGTCGTCATCATCATCACCCTCGTCATCATCACCGTCGTCATCCTCGTCGTCGTCCTCGTCCTCGTTCTCGGGGAGGAAGACAGAACGCATCCGGTAGCGGGGCGGCGCCACGGACTCCGGGCCCAGGACGCGCTCACGGACCGGTGCCGTGAGGACACCCAGCGGGGCGCTGAGGACGTAGGCGTAGGCCAGGACCAGCAGGGTCATGGCCGGGGCGGTCACCATCCCGACGAGAACGACAACGGCGACAGCGGCTGTGGTCAGCCTGGACCGAGGTGTCGTCGGCGTGAGGATGTTGCGGAAGGACCTGAACCGGACGGACCCCGCCATCAGGATCGCCGGAACGATGGACACCACGACCGGAAGGAGCGCCACCTCGCCGACTCGAGGGCCGACGTCCGGATCGTCGAGCGCGAGGATGGTGGCGATGACGACCGCAGCGGCGCCGGGGCTCGGTAACCCGACGAAGTACCGTTTGTCGGCCATGGGATCCACGGTCACATTGAAGCGGGCCAGGCGGAACGCAGCGCAGGCCAGCCAGAGGAACGCACCAGCCCAGGCGGCCACGGGCCACGCGTCGAGTGCCCAGGTGTGCACGAGGACGGCAGGCGCCATCCCGAACGAGATGAGGTCCGCCATCGAGTCCAGCTGCACTCCGAACGGCGTCGTCGCCCCGACCTTGCGAGCCACGAAGCCGTCAGCCATGTCGAGCACCACGGCGAGGACGAGGATCCCGGCGGCCCACCCGAACCGCTCACGGAACGCCAGGAGGACAGACGCGAAACCGCACGCCATGTTGGCGGTCGTGAAGATGCTGGGAGCCGTCACACGCAGTCGGTCACGGCGGCTGAGCTGGCGGAGTGAGACCACCTCGGCCCCGGTCGGCGAGATCAGCCGCCACCGGTCGAACCGCCGTCGGCCGCGCACGTTGCGGCGCCGTCCCAGCCGGCGTCGGCCGCGATCCGGGGACCGGTCGGCGGAACCCCTGCTCGGGGCGGAAGGATCCGCCATCAGCTCCACCGAGCGATGACGGTCTCGCCGGCGACGACGCGGTCCCCCCGGGAGACCTCCAGGGTGCAGTCGGTCGGGAGGAAGACATCCATCCTCGAGCCGAACTTCATCAGGCCGATCCGCTCCCCAGCGAGCACGGTCTCCCCCGGTCGCACCCTGGTCACGATGCGTCGCGCAAGCAGGCCGACGATCTGTCGGTACACCACCGGTCGAGCCACTCCGTCGACCACGCTCGTCATATGGATGTCGCTCCGCTCGTTCTCGACGGCACTTGCGGCCGAGAAGGCCGCCAGCCAGCGACCCGGGCGGTAGGTCACCTCTCGCACCAGACCGGCGACCGGGCTGCGGTTGATGTGAACGTCGAACACCGAGAGGAAGACGGCGACCTGGAGCCACTCGCCCTCGGGTGCGACGCCGGGCTGGGGCTCCCCGGCGTGCATGACCCGACCGTCTGCGGGTGCGAGGACCTCATGGGGGTCGGCCGGCCAGGTGTCCACCCGACGGTCTGGGTCACGGAAGAACGCGGCGACGGCAAGAGGTAGAGCGGTCAGTGCCAGGCCCAGCCGCGACCGCCTCGTCGAGGCTGCGACCAAGGCCGGCAGGGCTGCGACGCCGACGGCCGGCAGGCCGGCCGGGTCGATGAGGGGACGCTCTCGTTTGGCCAACCGGACTCTCCCTGATCTCGGCGCCATGGGCGCGCGTCGGTGGATGTGTGTGACCAGCCTAGGATGACTTCCGATGTCCGCCCACTCCCCGAGCCCCGCCGTTGTCGTCGAGGGCCTGCACAAGTCCTTCGGTTCGGTGGCCGCGGTCCGTGGCGCATCGTGGTCGGCGCAGGCCGGACGCGTGACCGCCGTCCTCGGATCGAACGGCGCTGGCAAGACGACGACCCTCGAGTGCCTCGAGGGTGTGCAGCGGCCGGACTCCGGAGACGTGAGGGTTCTCGGCACCGACCCGTGGCGTGCCGGACCCGAGCACCGCGCGCGGGTCGGTGTCATGCTGCAGGAGGGCGGGCTCCCCAACACCCGCTCCGCCACGTCCGTCCTGCGGCACCTGGCCACTTTGTACGCGGCGCCGGAGGACCCGGACGGCCTGTTGCGGCGGCTGGGCGTGCCCGCACGCTCGACCCCGGTCCGCAGACTGTCCGGAGGCGAGCGACAACGCGTCGCCCTCGCGGTCGCTCTCGTGGGACGTCCCGACGTCGCCTTCCTCGACGAGCCCACCGCAGGACTGGACCCGCACGCCCGGATGGACGTCTGGGACGTCGTCGAAGGCATCGCCCGCAACGGCGCCTGCGTCGTCGTGACCACCCACTCGTTCGAGGAGGCCGAGCGGATCGCCGACGACATCGTGGTCATGGATGCCGGCGTCGTCGTCGCCGCGGGGGTGCTCGCCGCGCTGACCCGGACCGAGACCCTGAAGGACCTGTTCTTCCGGCTGACCCGGTCCCGGCGTGACAGGCGAGATGGGAGCCGGTCGTGAACCGAGCGGCCTCGCCCCGGGCCCGCATCCTCGCGTCGGCCCGCTTCGAGTCGACGACACTGCTCCGCAACGGTGAGCAGCTGCTCGTCTCGCTCGTTCTCCCTGTGATGGCCCTCGTCGTGCTCGCACTGAGCCCCTACCCGGAGCTCGACAGCCCCCGCATCGACGTCGTGACACCCGGGGTCCTGGCCCTCGCGGTGGTCTCCACCGCATTCACAGGACAGGCGATCGGGACGGCTTTCGACCGCCGCTACGGCGTGCTCCGACTCCTCGGGGTGTCCCCACTGGGGCGCGACGGCCTGCTCGTGGGCAAGGCCCTCGCGGTCCTGACCGTGCTGACCGTTCAGTCGGTCGTGCTGGGGGCGGTGGCGGCCGGACTGGGCTGGCGACCGGAGCCCGGCTCCCTTGCTCCCCTGATGATCACGCTTGCCATGGGGGCGGTCTGCTTCGTCTCACTGGCGCTCCTGCTCGCCGGCATACTGCGGGCCGAGGCTGTGCTCGCGGTCGCGAACCTGCTGTGGATCCTCTTCCTCGGCCTGGGATTGCTGCTTCCGGTCGACACCCTTCCCGCTGCGGCGGAGGCGGTCGCGCGCTGGCTGCCGCCGGGGCTTCTCGGGGAGTCCGCCCGGGCGTCGGCGATGACCGGAGCCTGGCCCCTGGCCGGATGGTTGGGACTGCTCGCCTGGTCTGCGGCGGCCGGCGGCATCGCACGTCGGACCTTCCGCTGGAGCGACTGACACACCCGCCTAGACTCTGGAAGCGTGACCAGTCTCGCGACTCCGCCCTCCACCGCCGAACGGCGTTCGCGCTCCATCCCCCGGTGGGTCGCCCCCGTGCTGGTCGCCAACATCGTGGCCCAGGTGGGGATCGTCGTCACGGGAGGCCTGGTCCGGGTCACCGGCAGCGGGCTCGGATGTCCCACATGGCCCGAGTGCGCTCCGGGGTCGTTCACCCCGACCGTGGAGCAGGCGGAGGGATGGCACAAGTACGTCGAGTTCGGCAACCGTCTGCTGACCTTCGTCCTGGCGATCATCGCCATCGCGAGCCTCTTCGCCGCGTGGCGCTACCTGCGGCGACGGCATCTGACGGTCGCGGCAGCGGCCGTCCTTCTCGGAGTGGTGCTCCAGGCCGTGATCGGCGGCATCACGGTACTCGCCGGGCTCCATCCCGTCACCGTGTCGATCCACTTCATGGTGTCCGCCCTCCTGATCGCCGCGGCGTCCTACCTCTGGTTCGCCCGGGACGAGCCGGCACTGCCCCGTGGCCTGGTGGTCCCACGACTGGTCGCAGGCCTGGCCTGGGCCACGGTCGCGGTCGGCGTCGTGGTGCTCACGATCGGCACCGTCGTCACCGGCTCGGGACCGCACTCCGGGGACGCCGAGACACCGGCCCGCTACGGCTTCGACCCGCGTGTCGTGAGCTGGCTCCATGCCGACACCGTGATGCTGTTCGTCGGACTCGCCGTGGGCACCTGGATCGCTGTCCGGCTGACCGCACGCACCAGCAGGGCGTCGACGGCCTGGCGGGATGTCTTCATCGTCACGATGGCCCAGGGTCTCGTCGGCTACGTCCAGTACTTCACCGGGCTCCCGGAGGTCCTCGTCCTGGCCCACATGCTGGGCGCAGGCCTCCTCGTGGTCGCGCTGACTCGCGCCGTGGTCGCTCTCCGGACCGCGACGGACGTCCGGGGTGCGGCCTCACCCGTCCCCACGTACGCGAGCGGGTAGCCGACCGACGGGCGTGCCCGTCAGGCCAGGGGCAGGTAGACGAGAGGGTCGATCGCCACGGCCAGGAACAGCAGGGTGACGTATGTGATCGAGTAGTGGAACAGACGCATCGGCCTGAGCTCGGCCTGGGAGCCCCCACGACCTGCGACGCGCAGCAGCCGATGGGCCTCGGCGATGAACAGTGCGCCCGCGAGGACCGCGACCACCGCATACACCCAACCCATCGGCGCCACGGGGATGAGGATGAGGGACGTGGCCACCATGACCCAGGAGTACGCGACGATCTGGCGGCCGACGTGTTCGGGGCTCTTCTCGACGGGCAGCATGGGGACCTCGGCCGTGGCGTAGTCCTCCTTGAAGGTCATCGACAGCGGCCAGTAGTGCGGTGGCGTCCACCAGAAGATGACGAGGAACAGGATGACGGCCGGCCAGTCCAGGCTGCCCGTCACAGCCGACCATCCGATCAGTGTGGGCATGCATCCCGCGATGCCGCCCCACACGATGTTCTGCGTGGTGCGGCGCTTGAGGATCACCGTGTAGCCGACGGCGTACAGCACGATGGCGAGCAGGCTCAGCACGGCCGACACGAGGTTGACCACGACGGCGAACCAGACGGTCGACAGCACCGTGAGGACCGCGCCGAACACCAGTGCGCCCCGCTCCGAGACCGCACCGGTCACGAGGGGGCGGTTGCTGGTGCGGTGCATCAGGGCATCGATGTCCCTGTCGTAGAGACAGTTGAACGTGTTCGCCGCGCCGGCGGACATCGACCCTCCGATGAGGGTCGCGACGACCAGCCACAGATCCGGGACCCCCCGCTGAGCCAGGAACATGACCGGAACGGTGGTCACGAGCAGCAGCTCGATGATGCGGGGCTTGGTCAGGGCGACGTAGGCGGCGACGGTCTCGCGCATCGCTCGTCCGCGGGTCGGGGGAGGACCGCCTTCGGAACGGGTCGCAGCCGAGGCGCCGGCCGTGTCGTCGAGGGCAGTCACCCCGGCAGTCTATCGGGGCGCCACGGTCGGCTCACGACCACTAGGCTGGCGAGAGCCGATCCCCGAACGAGAGAGACGTGTCTTCATGGCGACGACCACCCGAACGGCGACTGCACGCAGGTCCGCGAGCCTTTCCAGACCGAAGGCCCGCAAGGTCGGGTGGACCGACCTCGACGTCCGGGCCGTGGACACCGTGCGGGTGCTGGCGGCGGACGCCGTCCAGAGGGTCGGCAACGGCCACCCGGGAACCGCCATCAGTCTCGCACCCTTGGCGTACCTGCTGTACCAGAACGTCATGCGCCATGACCCCACCGATCTCACCTGGCTCGGCCGGGACCGCTTCGTGCTCTCCTGCGGACACTCCAGCCTCACCCAGTACATCCAGCTGTACCTCGGCGGCTTCGGGCTCGAGCTCGACGACATCAAGTCCCTGCGCACCTGGGACAGCCGCACCCCCGGCCATCCGGAGGTCCACCACACCCCCGGAGTCGAGATCACCACCGGACCACTCGGGTCGGGGCTGGCCTCGGCCGTGGGCATGGCGATGGCCCAGCGGCGCCAGCGTGGCCTCCTCGACCCTGACGCTCCGGCCGGCGAGAGTCCCTTCGACCACCACGTGTGGGTCATCGCCTCCGACGGCGACATCATGGAAGGGGTCGCGTCCGAGGCGTCATCGCTCGCAGGCCATCAGGAGCTCGGCAACCTCACCGTCGTCTACGACCAGAACTTCATCTCGATCGAGGACGACACCGACATCGCCTTCTCCGAGGACGTCGGTGCGCGGTACGAAGCCTACGGATGGAACGTCACCACCGTTGACTGGCGCGGCACGGGAGACGGCCTGAGCTACGTCGAGGACGTCGACGCCCTAAACGCCGCCCTCACCAAGAGCCGTTCGTCGAAGCGCCCCACCCTGGTCATCCTCCGGACGATCATCGCCTGGCCTGCCCCGACGAAGCAGGACACCGGCGAGGCCCACGGCTCGGCCCTGGGTGAGGACGAGGTCGCAGCGCTCAAGCAACTGCTCGGCTTCGACCCGAAGCGCACCTTCGAGGTCGACCGTTCCGTCGTCGGCCACACGCGGGGGCTGCGCAAACGCGCGAAGGCCGACCGCAAGGAGTGGGACAAGGCATACCGCGCCTGGCGCAAGGCGCAGCCCGAGCGGGCCGACCTCCTCGACCGGCTCGTCGAGGGCCGCCTGCCCGCTGGACTGAAGAAGGCGCTGCCGACCTTCGAGGCCGATGCGAAGGGAGTGGCCACCCGTGCAGCGTCCGGCAAGGTCCTGAGTGCTCTGGCTCCCGTCATGCCCGAGCTGTGGGGTGGCTCCGCCGACCTCGCCGGCTCCAACAACACGACGATGGCGGGTGAGTCCTCCTTCGTCCCGCCCCGCAAGCAGACGGAGGAGTTCGCCGGCGGCTGGTACGGCCGGACCCTGCACTTCGGAATCCGCGAGCACGCCATGGGCATGATCCTGAACGGGATCGCGCTCGAAGGACTCACCCGGCCCTACGGGGGCACCTTCCTCGTCTTCAGTGACTACATGCGACCCGCCGTCCGGCTCGCGTGTATCCAGCAGCTCCCGGTCACCTTCGTCTGGACCCATGACAGCATCGGCCTCGGAGAGGACGGTCCCACCCATCAGCCGATCGAGCACCTCCCCGCGCTGCGCGCCATTCCCGGTCTCAACGTCGTGCGCCCCGCCGACGCCAACGAGACCTCCGTCGTCTGGGGCGAGATCCTCCGTCGGGGCGCGCCCACCGGTCTGGCCCTGAGCAGACAGGCCGTGCCGACCCTCGACCGCAGTGAGGTCGCACCCGCTCGCGAGGCGGCCAAGGGTGCCTACGTCCTCGCGGACGGGAGCGGGGCCCAGCCCGAGGTCATCATCATCGCCACCGGCTCGGAGGTCGCCATCGCGCTCGAGGCGCGCGCGACGCTCGAGCGCAAGGGGGTCAGCACCCGCGTCGTCTCCATGCCCTGCCGTGAGTGGTTCGAGGCCCAGAGCACCGCATACCGCCGCTCGGTCCTGCCCGCCGACGTCCGGGCTCGCGTCGCCGTCGAGGCCGCCGCACCCCTCGGCTGGCGTGACTTCGTCGGAGACGCCGGCGAGATCGTCGCCATCGACCACTACGGAGCCTCCGCGGACGCGGCGACGCTGTTCCGCGAGTTCGGATTCACCGCAGACGCGGTCGTCAAGGCCGCTCGGGCGTCGCTGAAGCGGGCGCGCACGGATGCTCCGCCCGCTGGAGGCGACGAGTCCACGGCCAAGACCGACACCACACCACGCGCGACGACCGCCCGCAAGGCGGCGGTCTCCGAGGGGAGCTGACACGCCATGACGGACCAGACCATGACAGACCGAGCACCGACCGGCCGGAGCGGCGAGGGGACGGAGCAGAGCTCGGGGCCTCTGGAGAGCCTCGCCGCTGCCGGGGTCTCCGTCTGGCTCGACGACCTGTCCCGAGAACGGATCGAGTCCGGCAACCTTCAGGAGCTCATCGAGGCCAAGGGAGTGGTCGGGGTGACCACGAACCCGTCGATCTTCCAGTCAGCCCTCGCCGAGGGAGACGCGTACACAGCCCAGATCGAGCAGCTCGCCGACGCCGGCTCGACCGTCGACGAGGCCGTGTTCATCCTGACCACGGACGACGTCCGGGCAGCATGCGACATCTTCATGCCGCTGTACGAGGCCACGGACGGCGTCGACGGGAGGGTCTCCATCGAGGTCGACCCCCGACTCGCACATGACACGGGTGCCACCGTGGAGGCGGCGCAGGCGCTCTCCGAGGCAGTCGACCGGCCGAACCTCCTGGTCAAGATCCCGGCGACCGTGGACGGACTGCCCGCGATCTCGCAGACCATCGCCAAGGGGATCTCGGTCAATGTCACCCTCATCTTCGGCATCGACCGCTACCGAGCCGTCATGAACGCCTTCCTCACGGGCCTGGAACAGGCGCGCGAAGCAGGAGTCGACCTGCACACCATCCACTCCGTCGCGTCGTTCTTCGTGAGTCGGGTGGACACCGAGGTCGACCGGAGACTCGACGCGATCGGCACCGACGTCAGCGCCGCACTGCGCGGGAAAGCCGGGATCGCCAACGCCCGGCTGGCGTACCACGCGTACGAGGAGGTGTTCTCGACACCCAGGTGGCAGAACCTGGCCGATGACGGGGCGCGGCCGCAACGACCGCTGTGGGCGTCGACCGGCGTGAAGGACGAGGCCTATCCGGACACCATGTACGTCACCGAACTCGTGGCCCCCGGCACGGTCAACACCATGCCCGAGAAGACTCTGGACGCGGTCATCGACCATGCGGACATCTCCGGCGACACCGTGACCGGCACCTCCGATGAGGCCGGCAAGGTCCTGGACGACCTCGAACAGCTCGGCATCGGCTACACCGAGGTCACCGAGCTCCTTGAGCGCGAGGGCGTCGACAAGTTCGAGGCGTCCTGGGACGAGCTCCTGCAGGGCGTCGCGGTCGAGCTCGAGAAGGCCTCGTCATGAGCGCCGTCGCAGTCGCCACCGCGGGGGCGGCGACGGCCGCTGTCACGGATGCGGTCCCAGGGCTGGTCGCGGACCGGGTCGCCAGTCGCCTGTTCGGGATGGACCACACGCTCTGGGGCCCGGAGGCCGAAGCCGAGGCGTCCATCCGCCTCGCGTGGACGGCACTGCCGCGGACCTCGAGGCCCCTCGTCGGCGAGATCGCCGCGCTACGTGCCGAGCTGATGTCCGAGTCGGTCGATCGAGTGGTGCTCTGCGGAATGGGCGGATCGTCGCTGGCACCGAACGTGATCTGCGCGACCGAGGGACGCGAGATCGTCATCCTCGACTCCTCACACCCGGACTCGGTCCGGTCGGCGCTGCAGGAGCTGACCCGCACAGTCGTCGTCGTGTCCAGCAAGTCCGGCGGCACCGTGGAGACGGACAGCCAACGACGGGCCTTCATCGCCGCCTTCGAGGCCGCCGGCATCGACCCCACGACGCGCATGGTCGTGGTCACCGACCCCGGCAGTCCGCTGGAGGAGGAGTCACGCGCAGCGGGGTACCGCGTCGTCACAGCCGATCCGCAGGTCGGTGGACGCTACTCGGCACTGACGGCGTTCGGACTCGTACCAACGGGGCTCGCGGGGGTGGACATCGGCCGTCTGCTCGACGACGCCGAGGCGGTTTCGGATGTTCTGGCCAGCGACTCCGACGACAATCCGGCTCTACGGCTGGGCGCCGTCCTAGCGGGCACGACGCCCGTGCGGGACAAGATCATGCTGGTCGAGAACGGCACCCCGATCGTCGGTTTCGGCGACTGGGCCGAACAGCTCATCGCCGAGTCGACCGGCAAGGACGGGCGCGGTGTCCTGCCTGTCGTCGTGATCTCCGACGCCGGCACCGAGTCGGGGGACCTCCTCGACGCCGCGGACATCACGACGATCGAGCTCGTCGGTGATATCGAGGAGGCGGACCTGGCCACGACGTCGGCGGCCGCAGTCGCCGGCAGTCTCGGCGCCCAGCTCCTCCTGTGGGAGGCCGCCACGGCGGTCGCAGGACGGCTTCTGGGAATCAATCCCTTCGACCAGCCCGATGTCGAGTCGGCCAAGCAGGCGGCGCGACGACTGCTCGACGAGGGCGCGTCCACCGGCAGCCCCCCGCTGTTCACCGACGGCGAGGTCGAGATCCGGGTGCTGCCCGAAGATGGTGCGGGAGACGAGTGGATCGGCTCGGCGACCAACCTCCCCGACGCCGTGGCAGCCCTCCTGGAGCAGCTCGATCCGGACACCGGCTATGTGGCCGTGATGGCCTATCTCGACCGGACCGGCGACGACTCCGATCTCGCGCGGCTGCCGTCCATCGCTCCCCGCCTCAGTCGAACGGTGAGCCGGCCGGTGACCTTCGGGTGGGGGCCACGTTTCCTTCATTCGACCGGGCAGTACCACAAGGGCGGCCCGCCCCAGGGTGTCTACATCCAGGTCACCGAAGCCCCGGACCACGACCTCGAGGTTCCGGGACGTGACTTCTCCTTCGCCGACTTCATCGCCGCTCAGGCCGGCGGCGACGCTGCCGTCCTCGGCGAGCACGCCCGGCCGGTGCTCCGCCTCCATCTCCGTGGCCCGAGCGGTCGGGCGGCTGTCCTGCGGGCCCTGTCCGGCAGCGCCTGACAGGGGAGGCGACGATGGGCCTTTTCCGCCGCGCCCGACCCGACAGCGACCCTGCCCCCGAGCCGTCCGTGGCCACCGACGACACCACTCCCGTCGAGGAGATCACCGCAAGCCGACTCGGACCGGCTGATCAGGCTCGCATCGAGGAAGCACTGGCGCGGCTCTCGGCCGCCGGGGTCGACGTCGACGACCTGGACTCCCTCGGGTCCGCCTTCGACACGGCCCTCGACCGCGGGGACGTCAATGCCGTGCCCGACCTCGCTGTGGGGGTGGGTGAGTACCTGAACAGACACGCGGACCTCCGGTGGGCGATCATCACCGACGCCTTCGGGAGGGACCTGGGGCTGGAAGGCCTGCGTCGGGGTCTCCACGTCGTGCCCGAAAGCTTGTTGACAGCGCGATGGTTGCGCCGGGAGAGCGGCTGGTTGCCCCGGGCGGTCAGCCACCTCGCGGATACCAGCCGCCGCTGACCGTCTTGTCGGACCTTGCGCCGTGCCCCGCGGCGCACTCGGTCACTGGATCAGACCACGCTCCCGCAGTGAGCTGAGGGCCTCATCGAGGATGACTTCACCCTCGGCATCGGATCGGCGTTCCTTCACGTAGGCCAGGTGGGTCT